>NZ_BSQC01000003.1:0-433599 GCF_030268145.1 Brucella sp. NBRC 12950 | reverse complement strand
AAGGGGAACCGGTTGCACTGCCTGATGCGGTAACCGCCGAACGTGCGGCCCGTCTTGCCAAGGTTGCAGAAAAAGCGGCAGCTGAATCCGGCTTTGATCTGCCTGTCTATATTGTCGGCACGGAAGTCCCGATCCCGGGCGGCGCGATGGAGGAAATAGAAGATCTGGAACTAACCAAGCCAGAGGCAGCACTCGAAACCATCGCCATTCATCGCAAGGCTTTCGCAGCCCTTGGTTTAGAGGATGCATTTTCTCGCGCCATCGGCGTTGTTGTGCAGCCGGGTGTGGAGTTCGGTAATGAAAACGTTGTCTATTACGACAGCGACAAAGCGACCGCTTTAAGCGGCGTTCTCAACGAAACTCCGCAATTCGTCTTTGAAGCACATTCGACCGACTACCAGCCGATTGAGGCGCTGTCGGCTCTGGTTCATGATGGCTTTGCCATTCTGAAAGTCGGACCGGGCCTGACGTTTGCGCTGCGTGAAGCACTCTATGGCCTTGATCAGATAGCGGCATTCTTAGACAAACTGCCAGAAGAAGAGACAGTTCGTGGCAAGCTTGAGAAACTGCTTCTCAACGAGCCCAAGAACTGGGAGAAATATTATCATGGTGACGCAGAAGAGCTGCGTCTTCAGCGTCATTTCTCCTATAGCGACCGCATTCGCTATTATTGGCCGCATCCAGAAGCCGTAGCTGCCGTCAATTCGTTGCTAAAGCGTCTGGAAGGCCGCAACATTCCTGAAACGCTGATTAGCCAGTATCTCGGCACGCTCTACCCGGCCGTCGCAGCTGGCAAGGTTGAAGCCACGCCCCATGCACTGATGGTCGAAGCCGTCAGAAACGTCATCCGTGTCTATGGAAAAGCCGTCGGTACACATTGAGTATGGGATGTGAGAGGCGCGGGAAGCTCCGCGCCTCTCACCGAATAACTCAAACTTTGAGGCTGTCCTTAGCCAGATTATGGAAAAAGGACACACCGCGTTCCAATATTTCATCGTTGAAATTATAGGTCGAGGTGTGAAGACCAGAGCTTTCGCCATTTCCGATCAGGAGATACGCACCAGCCGACTTCTCCAACATGAAGGAAAAGTCTTCGCTTCCCATAAATGGCAGGTCAAGCTCTTCAAAAGCACCTTCGCCATAATGCTGCGTCACTGTCGCTTTCGCCTGCTCGAATGCAGCCGCATCGTTAATGGTTGCCGGATAACCGGTCATCCAGTCAAAGCTCACATCCGCGCCGTAGCTCGCTGCCTGCATCTTTGCAACCTGTTCGACCTTGTCACGCAATGTCTTGCGGATGACCGGATCGGTGGCACGCATCGAGATTTCAAGCTTGGCCGTATCAGGAATGACATTACAAACCGCACCCGAATTAAAGGCACCTACAGTAATCACGCTGGCCTGATGTGGCGAGACAGTGCGAGAGACGATTGTCTGCAGGGCCATCACAATGCTTGACGCTACCACGATCGGATCAATGGTCTTTTCAGGCTCGGCGCCATGTCCGCCACTGCCCTTAACCGTCAGTGTCAGTGCATCTATGGAAGCGGCAATAGGGCCTGGCTTGGATGCAAACTTGCCGGCTTCCAAACCTGGCCAATTATGGAGCGCAAAGACCTGATCGCAAGGGAAGCGTTCAAAAAGTCCCTCCTCGATCATGATCTGTGCACCGCCATAATTTTCCTCGGCGGGCTGGAAAATGAAATGAACAGTGCCCGAAAAGTCCTCATCCTGTGCGAGCGACCATGCCGCGCCAAGCAGCATTGCTGTATGACCGTCATGGCCACAAGCATGCATCTTGCCTGCATTTTTGCTTGCATAAGGCAAACCAGTTTCTTCCAGGATTGGTAGGGCATCAAAATCAGCGCGGAAGCCTATAGAGCGGTTTGAGTTACCCCGGCGCAGAGAGGCAACAATGCCAGTCCTGGCAAGCCCACGGCTTAGTTCATAGCCCCATTCCTGCAAGCGGGATGCAATATAGTCGGACGTCTCAACCTCCTCTAATCCCAGCTCAGGAATACTATGCAGATGCCTGCGGATAGATTTAAGCTCATCCTCAAATGCACCCAATTTTTTGTTGGCCATGATCTCCCCCTTAATTCATGTGCAAGAATTGACGCAGCCGCTGCGAATGCGGATTGCGCATCACGACATCAGGCGAACCGCGCTCTTCAACCACGCCTTTGTGCAGGAAGATGACTTCGCTTGAAATTTCGCGTGCAAGCGCCATTTCATGTGTCACCATCACCATTGTGCGGCCTTCTTCGGCGAGTTTTTTGATAACTTGCAGCACTTCCGTCACCAGTTCAGGATCCAGTGCAGACGTCGGCTCATCAAAAAGCATGACTTCAGGTTTCATTGCGAGCGCACGAGCAATTGCAGCGCGTTGCTGCTGTCCACCGGAAAGCTGAGTAGGATACTGATCGCGTTTGGGCGTAATCCCCACTTTTTCCATCAACACTTCTGCTTCGGCCAATGCTTCCGCCTTTGACATGCCCAGAACATGGATCGGTCCTTCGATGATGTTCTCAAGGATCGTGCGATGCGACCAAAGATTAAAGCTCTGAAACACCATGCCCAGGCGTGTGCGCACATGTTCAAGTTGACGAGGATCGGCAGCATGGGATTTTCCATCGCGTCCGACCTTGGTGCGGATCACTTCACCCGCAACTGCAATCTCGCCTTCATCTGGAGTCTCCAGATAGTTGATGCAGCGCAGCAAAGTGCTTTTGCCCGAACCACTGCTGCCAATCAGCGATATAACGTCGCCTTTCTTGGCTTCAAAAGAGATGCCCTTTAGAACCTCGACACCAGCGAAGCTCTTGTGAATATTTTTGACAGTGAGTGCCATGGACGTCATTTAAATTGCTCCTGAAACAGATCAGACCATCGACGCGCGTGAGCTGCTCATGCGCCGTTCGATCCAGTTCATGATCCGGGTAAGGATGAACACGACGGTGAAATAGAGAATGCCTGCCGCAATCAACGGCTCGAATATCGATAAGGAACTGCGTTGCAACGCGCGTGCGGTTCCCATCACTTCCATGATTGTAATTGTGGATGCAAGCGAAGTGGATTTAAGCAGGATGATGAGATCACTTGTCAGAACCGGCATACAATGACGGAAGGCCAGAGGAAGGGTCACGCGGCGCAGAATCTTGAACCGGCTCATACCAATGGAAAGTGCTGCTTCGATCTGCCCGCGTGGGATCGACTTGATAGCACCGCGAATTACCTCGGCATTGTAAGCACCCTGATTGAGGCTCAGCGCAAAGACCGCATACCACAGGCCATCACGCATATATGGCCACAGGAAACTATGTCTGACCCATGTGCCTGGCAGGATTTGCCCGAGCCCGTAATAGATCAGATAAAGCTGCACTAGGAGTGGCGTGCCCCGGAAAATGAAAGTGTAGACAAAGGCCGGCCATTTCAGAATGCGGCTCTTTGAAAGCAGCGCCAACGCACTCAGTGTACCAAAGGTGAGGCCAATAATGCCTGCTGTTGCCGTCAACAGCAGCGTCAGCGGCATCGCCTTAATCAGCGGCGGAAGGAACTCAACGATTTTAGTGATCGATTCCATTATCCGTGCCCCCGGCTCAGGCGTTTTTCAAGCCGTGCGATTATCAGAACTGAAACCAGTGTGATGCCCAGGAACAGAAGTGCCGTGAGGCCGTAAAAGAACACATATTGCTTGGTGGAGGCCGCCGCGCGATAGCCCGTGTAAAGCAATTCATGGAAGGAACCGAGAACCGAAATGATTGCGCTTTCCTTGGTTATCGAAAGCCAGAGATTGCCGATGCCCGGTACGGCATGACGCATCATTTGCGGAAAGATGACGCGGGTAAATATCTGGCGGCGACGCATCCCGATGGATAGTGCCGCTTCGATCTGCCCCCGCGGAATTGCCAAATAAGACGCACGCAAAACTTCTGTCATGAAAGCGCCGTTGACAAAAGCCAGCGCAATGATTGCAGCCCAAAAAGCGCTAAACTGGAAATCATTGCCGACAAGGCCCGTCGCCTTGAGAAGCCGTTCCGCACCTGTTGCGACAGAGAAATAGAGCAGCAGAATAACAAGCAGCTCCGGTAGAGCGCGAACCACCGTTGTGTAGAAATCTGCAATCGCTTTCGTGAAACGGTTTCGCGAAAGCTTGCCCGATGCGGCGGTGAGCCCAAAGAGGAATGAGACTGCAAACGCCACGGCCGAGACCTGCAAGGTCATTAAAAGTCCGTGTGCGAACTCGTCTCCCCAGCCCTCGCTTCCCCAGGCTAACAGTTGCCAATAAGAATCCATGCAGATTAATCCGATCAAAAAGCCAGACGCTTCGCATGGAGCGCCACGCGTCGCTATCGACGCAAGAGGGGCGCTCCAGCTTACTGAATTTCCGCATCCTGCATTTCAAAGTCGATCTGGACTTTGGGCGGATGCTATAAGCGAAGGCCGAACGCCTTTATCGGCGTTCGTTTCCAAAATGGATTACTTCTTTTCGAAAATCCACTTGTCCACCAGCGCCTTCAGAGCGCCTTCCTTGTCGAGTTCTGCAAGTGCTGCATCGACCTTTTCAAGCGTTGCTGTGTCGCCCTTGCGGACGGCATAGGCGACGCCTTCACCCAGCACTACGCTCTTTGGCGCGACAAGCTTGACTTCATAATCTTCGCCCTGCGGGGTCTTCAGGAAATTCTGCACGAACAGATCCGGTGCAAGCACATAGTCAACGCGTCCCGCAACAAGATCAGCAACTGAGTTGTCAGCCGTGTCGTAGCTCTTGATCGAGACATCCGGCAGATACTTAGTCATGTAAGCCGACTGAACGCTCGAAGTCTGAACGCCGACGATCTTACCCGACAGAGCAGCCTGATCGACGACTTCACCCGAGCCGTCGCTCGCCGCAACAGTGCCGACCTTGTCCGTATCGGACTTTGAACCGACAACGACAGTGCCTTCGGTATAATAAGGCGTACTGAAATCAACAACCTTGCGGCGTTCCTCAGTCACCGAAAAAGCGCCGATTATGAAATCGACCTTGTTTTCGGTCAGCGATGGAATAAGGCCATCCCATGCCATCGACTTGAATTCACACTTGTCTGCAAGCTTCTCGCAGAGTGCGCGCGAAAGGTCCGCTTCCAGCCCTTCCCATTCACCTGCAGAATTGACCTGCGTGAACGGCATATATGGCTCAGGCGTCATGCCTAGACGAAGTTTACCTTCTGCCTGTGCTGCGCCGCTAGCCAATAAGGCAAGCGCGATCGCCCCTGCAATTTTCCCTTTAAAACTCACCATGTTCCCGTTCTCCTTATATTTTTGTAGCTGCTCACCTTTTTAATGACGGCAAGCGCGGGGAATGTAGATAAAAAATGGCTCAGAAGCGGGCGCTCCTGAGCCGTCAGACTTACTTGCGATACCAACGCAGCGACATGCAGGAAAGGCCCGCATCGATCTTGCCGATCTGCGTGGTTTTCAGGGGAACCACGTTGTAACCGCTCTTTTCCAGCAGCTCGATGGTGCGTGGGAAGTCGGAGCCGACCATCACAACATCATTGACACGCAATGCGTTGGCAGCAGCTTCCTCGCCTTCCGGAACGATCAGTTGGCGAAGACCGGAGAACACGCCGGACCTTGCGAGGCGGCTCGTGGATAGGACAGTTTCTTCATCGACCAGTGAGCAGTCAGTTTTGAAATGCAAAACGCCTTCCGGTGTCGAAACTACTTCGCCCTTGCGACCAATCTTATCAAGGCTTGCGATAAGCGCTGCTGCGCCTGCCTTATCGGTACGGGCGGAAAGACCGATCATCACGCTCTTCTGTGTCGTCAGAACGTCGCCACCGTCAGCAAAGCCTGGCTCAGGAAGTTCAACAACGGTGTCGAACATCTGGCGGAGCGTCGGTTCAATAACAGCCGTTTCACCAACGCGCGTTACTGCGCCCGGACGGAGCAGAATTGCGCCTTCCGTGAAAACGAGTGCTGGATCTTCAACGAAGATGGAATCAGGGAAATCTTCGAGCGGAGGAAGGATCGTAACCTCAACGCCTGCAGCCTGCATGGCAGCGATATAGGCGTCATGTTCGGCCTTAACGCCTTCATAGGTTGGGTTGCCGGTATCCAGCGCACGAAGACCATTCACCACAGAGCGCGATGGCTCACGGACGATGATCGAGTTGAACTCATAAACGGGTCTGTTAGAAGACATGGAAGGGTACCCTCAATTTAGCTGGAGCCTATCTACCCGGCTCTTGTTGTTGCGTAAAGCAAATGTGTGCCGTTTGTTGTGCGGCGCGAAAGATGAATGCCGGCCAACATGCAGCGGACCGAACCGCCAGCCAGCTCAATTGTCGGAACGGCGAAAGGCAGCAGCTTTGCGGTCTGTTCGATTGTCTTGATCTGATCACTGCTCAAAGCAGCAAGAGCACGGGCTGAAAGCGCCAAAACGCGCCCATCCTGGCCTTCCAGTTCAATTGCATTGCCGGCAAACTCACCGATCTGTTCTGTCGAAAGATGAATGACCGTGCGTCCGGTTTCCTGCAGACGATCCACGATTTCCTGGCGGCGAGCCGGATCAGTAATCATATCGGTTCCGATCAATGCATAATCCGCACCAATGCACATCAGCACATTGGTGTGATAGATTGGCCTGCCTGACGAATCGACCGCGTCAAACACCATCGGCTCGAAGTTGAAATGGGTACAGAAACGCTCGAGCGCCACTTCATTGGTGCGGTTTGAACGAGCTGCATAGGCCACGCGGCCAATATGGTCGAGAACCATGGCGCCCGTGCCTTCAAGATAGAAGTGATCGCGCTCCAGACCCGAATAATCGATGACGTCCTGAACGCGATAGTCACGCTTCAGCATTTCGATTACGTCAGGGCGGCGTTCTTTTTGGCGGCTTTCCGAAAACATTGGATAGATGGCAACATGGCCGCCCGAATGGGTCGAGAACCAGTTATTCGGGAAAACTGAATCGGGCAAAGCGTGGGTTTCGTCTTCGAAAAGATGAACCGTTACGCCCGCATCAGCCAATCCCTCAGCCATGAGCGTTACCTCATCGAAAGCAGCTTTCGCGAGCACTTCAGCCGTGCGACGCTCGTCGACGGACTGAAATGCATTATCCTTTGCGGTTTGCGCATTGGGGGTAAAATGATGCGGTCGGATCATAACAACCGATTTCGGACTCTGGACAGACGGTCTGCTCATTCTCAGACTATTCTCACTGATAAAGCATGTCGCAAAAGGCATGCATAAAAACAAAGACTTAAAGCGCTTATCGCTGCGCCAACGGAAGCGAGTTTGGCAAGGGCTACGCCATGAAATTTGATAGCCCAATCAGGTGGCTTTTCCTGCTCTCAAACATACTCCCACGCTCCTCCATCAACACTCCGACAAGCAAAGTAGGATGGCATAAAGTCAGTTAAAATTGTAAAAGTGTCGCGTCATTTGCAAAAAATCTAGCAATTTGCACAGTCGAACTATAAAAAGTGTCATGCATATTTTTGATGATCTAGATCATAAACTCATTGCCATTTTGCGGGAGGACGGACGTGCGCCGCTCTCGAAGCTGGCGACTATTCTCGGTGTTTCCCGCGGTACGGTTCAAGCACGCCTCGATCGGCTGTTGGAAACAGGTGCAGCATTAGGTTTCACGATCCGCGTTCGGCAAGATTACGATGATGGGGTTGTGCACGCGATCATGCTGATCGAGGTGCAAGGCCGATCAACGACCAAAGTGATCAAGCTTTTACGGGGATTACCGCAAATACGCACGTTGCATACGACAAACGGCTCATGGGATCTTGTCGCGGAGATCCATGCAGAAAGCCTGCACGAGTTCGATCGCGTCTTGCGTGAAGTGCGAACGATCGAAGGTGTCCTGAACAGCGAGACCAGCATTCTGCTAAGTAGCGTATAATGCAAAAGGCCGGCCGTTTTCACCGCCGGCCCTGTTTTTGCTATCAAGCTGCCTGCTTCAGCGCCATTTCACATCGGATGAGCATTCCATAAAGGTCGCGTGGCTCGTCGGGATCAGCAAGCATATCCAGCTCGACAAAGAGGCCAGTTTGCTCCAACTTGCTGCGGACATATCGCAGCGCCGAGAAATCTTCGATTGCGAAGCCAACACTGTCAAACAGGGTGATGGCTCGGTCGGAAGCACGACCAGAGATCGCACCCGTGATGACTTCCCAGAGCTCCTTGACCGGATAGTCGGCATCAAGCTGCTGAATTTCACCTTCGATACGGGTCTGCGGTGGGTATTCGACAAAAATGTCGGAACGCAGCAGAATGTCTTTGTTTAACTCGGTTTTGCCAGGGCAATCGCCGCCGACTGCATTGATATGCACGCCAGGGCCGACCATGTTGTCACTGAGAATAGTGGCATATTGTTTGTCAGCCGTAACAGTCGTGATGATGTCGGCACCTTCAACGGCTTCCTGCGACGTGTTGTGAATCGAAACAGAAAAGCCCTTGTCGCTCAGATTACGCGCACAGCGCTCGCTGGCAGAGCGATCAATGTCAAACAGGCGCAGATTTTCGATCCCCACGATGGCTTTGAACGCCAAAGCCTGAAACTCGCTTTGCGCACCATTACCGATGATCGTCATGGTCTTTGAATCAGACCGCGCAAGATGTTTGGCTGCAACGGCCGACATTGCGGCTGTACGAAGCGCTGTGAGGATGGTCATCTCGGTTAGCAGCATCGGATAACCATTGCCGACATCGGACAGCACGCCAAATGCGGTTACGGTCTGGCGACCTTCCTTTGTGTTCTTCGGGTGGCCGTTTACGTACTTAAATCCATAGAGCGTGCCGTCGCTTGTCGGCATCAGCTCGATCACACCTTCGTCGGAGTGCGACGCGATACGCGGCGTCTTGTCGAACTGTTCCCAACGGCGGAAATCTTCTTCGATCACCTCCGCCAGCTCCTTGAGGAAGGTTTCAACCCCCACCGTGAGCACAAGCTTCATCATGTGATCGACACTGACAAATGGAACAATATTCAGCTTTTCATTGGTCATTGATTTGAACCTTTATCCAACATGTTTGGGCAAAGCACTGCTGGCTCAGGCCTTGGTTGCGAGAAAATTTTCCGCGATCATCGAAACGATCTGCGGCAGGATTTCAAAGGCATAAGGTGCGTGTACGCGCTCAAGCTTCTGGTGAAACTCACGCCCCCATGGGCCGATATTGACCACCGGAAACTCTAGAGCGTCACCCGCCGGATGATCGACTAGACGCGCGACCGGCGTGTTGTTTGAAACAATATCCTGCCCAAGCGTCGCCTGCCCCAGAAAGCTCATATCGGAAATGCCCTGGAAATACGGCTTCCAGACGAGTGACTGATCCGGGAAAGCTGCAAATGTCTGCATCGTTGTGTCGATAGCCTGTTTGAACGCACGATCATTGGCCTGCGTATGATCAAGATGGCTCGCTGGGTAATGAAGACCGGCAAAACCCACAACAACTGCCGGACCTGACAGATGAGCAACGCCGACGAGCCATTCGGTCAGTTGACGGCTGACTGATAACGGATTGTCAATATTGGCAAGGCGCTTTTCCTGCTCGCTGTAAAGAGCTTCAAACTGCTCGCCGGCAACCTCTGCAGCCATCACTCGCAACTGCTCGAACGTTATGAGCTTCGGTGCTGCAGGAATTGCGCCCGCACGTTTTCCAATCAACTCCCCGAACGCTTCTGATTGACCGGCGAAGCGCTCAACCGCCTCTGTCGCACCGGCCAGAACCTCGCTCTTGAAGCGATTGAACAGCTCTTCCGCCGTCATGGCATGATAAAGCCAGTTAAGCGCGATCCAGAAACGCTCAGGTGTCGTCACTTCATATCCGTCACGCAGGTCTTTTGCCTCAAGGCAGATTGGTGGCGGCGAAATATCATTCTCATCGCGGTCAGCAAGCGCTGCATTACCTTCAAAACGTGCGAGAATGCTGGCGGCCATGGCCTGCGCGCTCACACCTTCATAAGGATAGCTCGCATGTGAACTCAGTCCTATAACCAGTGCGAAGGGCAGCAGCTTTCCAATGGTTCCGGCATAGACCGCACGGCCTTCTTTTCCGTCGCCCTGATCAGATGTCACATCGAGATTGATCGCAGCCGAAATTTCGATGTCGAAGTCGCGCGCGATCGCCGGCAGCGCATTACGCATCGAACGCATACCACGGCTTTCGCGTTCTTCATCCGGGGTGAAAACCAGCAAGAGATTACCGCTGCGATCCGGATCAGCCGCAAATTTTTCAGCACAGGCTATACCCACGGCAAGGCCGCTCTTCATATCGAGCAGGCCACGTCCGGGAAGAAATTCGCCGCTCAGCAAATCGTCTAGCGCGCGCTCTTCCTGCGCAGAGCGTGAACGATGAGACAAATCCTTGATGAGAGCATCCTTGAGTTTGAGACTCTCACAAGCGAGCGACTTAAGCTCGTGGTAGTTGTCCGTTGCAACCGTGTCGAAATGACCTGCAAGCGCAAGTGTGCGCTTGCCCTTTCCGCGCACCAACGCGACCACATTATGGGTCAGCGGATCGCCATGACTGGCTACGGTGCGAATATTATCCGGGTTCTGCTTGAAGTAAGGAATTTCCTTTAGTACGGCTACGAGATGATCGGAAAACTCCGCCTCTCCACGTGTGCCTGTTTCACTGCCCCAACCCACAAGGCGCAATGCCAGATCTTCGACATACTGGCCATTAATATGGTTGTGCGCGGTCGTCACGGCGTTGGACACGCCGTTTGAAACATTCGCAGTCATTGAATCTAATCTCCGTCGATTAGAGCGTATTTCGAGATATCAGAAACACGCTTGAGAATATAAACTTCAGGCTTCGGCCGTTTCCGACCGGCTTATTGCGAAAGATGCTTTCGTAGGAAGGCTCTTGTCCGTTCCTCGGCAGGATCGGACAAGACTTGGCTCGGCGCGCCTTGTTCAACCACCACACCACCATCCATGAACATCACATGGTCGGACACTTCGGCGGCAAAGCGCATTTCGTGAGTGACGATCAGCATGGTCATGTGCTCGTTTGCGAGCTGCTTCATGACCTGATTGACTTCTTCCACCAGCTCCGGATCAAGCGCAGATGTCGCTTCATCAAAGAGCATAACTTTGGGCTGCATTGCCAAAGCGCGGGCAATTGCCACACGCTGCTTCTGACCGCCAGACAGACGCGCCGGATATGCATGTCCCTTATCAACAAGGCCAACCTTGGCCAGGAGGTTGTTGGCACGGTCCAACGCATCCGCCCGGGAGAGGCCCTTGAGCTTGATTGGTCCAACCATGATGTTCTGCAGAACCGTCAGATGCGGAAAGAGGTTAAACTGCTGAAACACCATGCCCATTTCCTGGCGGATGTGGTTGATGTGCTTTTCAAAAGCGCGCCCCTTGAGCGGACGATTTACCTGTTGTCCATCAAGCCAGATTTCACCGCTTGAGGTTTCCTCCAACATATTGATGGAGCGGAGCAACGTGCTTTTTCCTGAGCCGCTGGGGCCGATGATGGAAACAATCTTCCCGCGTGCAACAGTCAGGTCGATGCCTTTCAGCACCTCAATCTCGCCGTAAGATTTCCGAATTTGGCGCAATTCGATCATAGGGTTCTGTGTGTTCATCGGATAGCTTCCGCTTTCTTGGCCGCTTTGCTCAAACCCCATTCCATCAGAAGATTGACGAGGTAATAGAGCACGGCTGCAACGAAGTAGAACTCAAAAGGACGATAGGTTTCGCTGATGCCGCGCTGGGCATTCAGCACCAGTTCTGTGATGCCGAGCACCGAAAGAACGGCCGTGTCCTTGAGTAGGATAATGCTGTTATTGCCGACCTGTGGCAGTGCAGTAAGGATTGCCTGCGGGATAATGAAATAGCGCAAAGAGGCACCATTGCCGAAGCCAAGGGAACGCGCGGCTTCCATTTGTCCTTTGTCGACAGTCTCCAGCGACGCACGGAAAATATCGGCATTGTAGGCGGCATAATGCATACCAAGCCCAAACACACCGGTCCAGAATGCAGGCACCATGATCCCGATCTGCGACAGGCCATAATAGAGCAGATAAAGCTGTAGCAGCAGCGGTGTGCCCATGAACAGAAATACGATGCCGCGGAGGGGAAAGCTTATCAGTTTGGGCGCATGAAGAGTGACAATTGCGATCACAATGCCAAGCACAACACTGATAACGCCGGCCAGAACAGTGATCAGAACGGTCCAGAGAAGACCGATGAGCAACAGTTCCGCATAAGGCGGAACAACGGTGAAATCCAGACTCATGCTCCCGCCCTCTTTTCAGCGCTGAAGTATGTTTCAAGACCGCGAACGATCAGCGAAATGACAGCTATGATGACAATGTAAGCCGCAGCGGCCACCGCAAAAACTTCAAATGGTTTGTAAGTAGAAGTAACAAAGCGCTGCGCGGTATAAGTCAATTCAACCACGCCGATGGTGGAGACAAGGGCCGTACTCTTAGTCAGAATAACCGTATTGACGCCCAGCGACCGTATCATCAAAGGAGCAGCCTGCGGCAGGATGAAGAGCCGCATCGTCCCAACCCGGCCAAAGCCAAGAGACCGGGAAGCTTCATTCTGGCCCTTATCAACCGCAAGGATCGCACCACGCATACCCTCAGACAAATAGGCGCCGATGTTGAAGCCCATTGTTATGACACCCGCCACAAAGGGGGTGAACTCAAAGCCGAATTGTGGCCCACCAAAGAACACGAGGAAAAGCTGAACCAGAAGCGGCGTACCACGCATGATGCTGATATAGGCAACAGCAATCCAGCGCACCGGTGCATATCGTGAAAAGCGCGCCATAACGAGCATGCTTGCGACCACCAGTCCGATCAGCAGCGAAACAATGGTCAGTCCGACAGTGACCCAGGCAGCTTCGACAATGAAGGGAAAAATCCGCTCGATAAGTGCGATATCCATCCTTCAACCTTTCTGCTCCATGAGGAGGAACACCCGCCACGACATATTGATTTCAGCCAACCGGCTGAAACAAAGCAATGACAGAGTTTAGGAACGAAAGCATTGTCAACAAAGCTGCTTAAAGCGCTCAACTTAAAGACAATGCGTCAAACAGAAAATGCGGCTATCCATTCACATTCAAGCCGCTCGTGTGTTTGCGGCAGGGCAGCAAGTTATGCTGCCCTCACCACAGACAACCGGGTTAACGGATATCCGTGCCAATCCACTTTTCGGAAATGGTCTTGTAGGTACCATCAGCCATCATATCGTCGAGCGCCTTCTGCATAGCGTCACGAAGTTCGGGATTGTTCTTGCGAACAGCAATACCAATGTCATAGCGCGGGAGCTTGTCATCCTTGATTTGCTCGATCGGTGCGCTGCTCTTGGAAATTGCGACCAGAACAGGCACGTCGTCGGCAATCACTGCATCAATGCGACCCGAACCAAGGTCGAGAAGCATTTCTGGCAGGCCTTTATAGGTGCGGACTTCATACTTGTTCTGCTCGCGAACCCACTTTTCAGAGGTTTCACCAAGCGTCACACCAATTGTCTTGCCATCAAGTTCGTCAAGGGACTTCACGCTATCGCCCTTGCGCAAGAACAGGCCAAGACCGGAGCGGTAGTAAGGGCCGACGAAGTCGATTGCCTTTTTGCGTTCTTCAGTGATGCCCATTGAGCCGACGATTGTATCAAACCGACCGGTGACGAGACCAGCGATGATGCCATCCCAGGCGGTGGTGACGATTTCAGGCTCAGCCTTCAAACGGCGTGCGATTTCAGAACCGATATCAACGTCGAAGCCAACCACCTTGTTGGATTCATCGACAAAACTGAACGGAGGAAAAACGCCCGAAAGCGCAATAGTCATCTTGCCGTTCTTCTGAATTTTTTCCAGATCATCAGCCTTCGCGGCATGCGCGGATAATGAGATGCCAAGCGCTATAAGCGCTGTGGAAAAAAGTCTCGCCATTTTCATACTCAGAGTTCCCTACGAAAGCCCCAGGCGGAGCTGTTGACGCTATTTTGATAGCCTTGTAACCGGCCTCAACAGGGATTTGCGCGGGCGCTCCTATTGCTTGCAGCATTTTAAGAACCGCTTGTGCACTCCCCTTGGCCAAAATCATTATCTGCAATTAGATTGACAAAAAAGAATATAAAGTGATTATTTTTATAAAATAGTGACGATATCGTCAGTAAAACTTACTTTTATGGAAGCCATACCAATGGACGAGCTGGACAAGAGACTGATCACAGAGCTTCGCATCAATGGCCGAGCTTCCGTTCCACAGCTTGCTGAGCTTCTAGGCGTTGCCCGCGCCACCGCGCAAAAACGGCTCGACCGCATGATTGCCAATGGCGACATTAAAGGCTTCACCGTCCGGGTCCGTGATGATATCGGCAAAGATCAGATCCGCGCCTTCATGCTGATCGAAATGTCAGGCTCATCACTCAAGGCTACAATCAGCGCAATCAAACGTGTTCCGGGTCTAACAGGCGTTTTTAACACGAACGGAATCTGGGATGTAATTGCCGAGCTGGAAGTCTCGACCATCTCCGAGCTTAACGAAGTGATTTCGACGATACGATCCCTTCAGGGCGTGAGCAAAAGCGAAACTTTCATCATGCTAGGGCCAGCATAGGCCTCCTTTGCCGACTATTTATAAGCTTCATAGGAACCAAACCCGACACCCCTCGTTACTAGTTCAAATTCACTTAACAGTAGAGTGGTCAATGCATGTTCTAAATGCGGGGCCGCTATTCTGTTGCGTGGGACATGAAAACAAAACGCAAAAAGGCGGTGGCGAATGGCGCAAAGCGATGCTGCAGGCAGCTCATCTCAGGCTACACCATTACAAATTCATGACATCAAGGTCATCGATAACACCAAACTCAAGAAGGCCATTACCGCTGCAGCCTTGGGCAACGCGATGGAGTGGTTCGATTTCGGTGTTTATGGCTTCGTAGCCTATGCATTGGGCCAGGTTTTCTTCCCCAATGCAGCGCCCGGCATTCAGACGATTGCAGCACTCGCAACCTTTTCTGTGCCGTTTCTGGTACGCCCTTTGGGCGGGCTTTTTTTCGGCGTGATGGGAGACCGCTTCGGCCGTCAGAAAGTTCTCTCACTCACGATCATCATCATGGCCGCCAGTACATTTTGTATCGGTTTGATCCCATCTTACGCAACGATCGGAATTTGGGCACCAATTCTGCTTCTGCTCTGTAAGCTAGCGCAAGGCTTTTCGGTGGGCGGCGAATATACTGGCGCTGCGATTTTCGTCGCTGAGTACGCTCCAGACAAACGTCGCGGTTTCCTCGGTAGCTGGCTCGACTTCGGTTCGATCGCAGGATTCGTTTTAGGTGCGGGTCTTGTCGTTTTCCTCAGCACCATGGTTGGTGAGGAAGCGTTCCTGGATTGGGGTTGGCGTATCCCATTCTATCTTGCTGCACCCCTTGGGCTGATCGGACTTTATCTTCGCCATGCGGCTGAAGAAACTCCCGCCTTCACCCAACAACTTGAAGCATTGGAAAAAGAGGACCGTGATTCAATTGAAGACCGCCCAATGGTGTCCTTCAAGGAAATCGTCCGAAAATACTGGCGTGCATTAAGCGTATGTATCGGCATGGTTTTGGTGACAAACGTCACCTATTACATGCTGTTGACCTATATGCCGACATACCTTTCTCAGAGTCTTGGTTATTCTGAGGATCATGGAGTACTAATCATCATCGTGGTGATGATCGGGATGCTGTTCGTGCAGCCAGTCGTCGGCTTCCTCAGCGATCGATTTGGCCGCAGGCCTTTCCTGATTATCGGCAGTGTGGGCCTATTATTGTTTGCCGTGCCAGCCTTCCACCTTGTTGCCAGTGGGAACATTGCGACTATTTTTGCCGGCTTGCTGATATTGGCGATATTGCTCAACTGCCTCACAGGCATCATGGCATCGACACTGCCAGCACTGTTTCCGGCGCGCATTCGCTATAGCGCTCTTGCTGCTGCATTTAATATTTCGATTATCGTGGCGGGACTAACTCCTACTGTTGCTGCGTGGCTTGTTGAGGCAACAGATAATCTTTATCTGCCTGCCTATTATCTCATGTGCGCAGCGATCGTGGGTCTCATCACTGCTTTCTTCCTTCCTGAGACAGCCAACAAACCGCTGCGTGGCGACACGCCAAGTGCGTCAAACAAAACGGAAGCCAAACTGCTCCTCAAGGAAGCCTACTCGCATATCGAAGAACGAGTCGATAAGCTCGATGATGAAATTCTCTCGCTGGAACAGCAGATCGAGGAATTACAGCAACGCCGCCAGGCGCTCGTTGACCGGCATCCGAAACTAAACTGAGCCACTCCAGCTTTTGGCCTGTTGTTCACCAATCCCCATCAGATCAATGGCTCGCGCAGCGATCTGATGGGCAATATCATCCACCGTTTGCGGATGTAGATAAAAAGCAGGCACTGGTGGCATCACGATTGCCCCCATTTCGGTGACTGTACACATATTGCGCAGATGGACGAGATGCAGAGGTGTTTCGCGCGTGATCAGCAGCAGCTTGCGCCGCTCTTTAAGATGCACATCAGCAGCACGCGTTAGCAGACTATCGCTCAAGCCATGGGCTATCGATGCTAAGGTGCGCATGGAACAAGGCGCAACAATCATCCCGGCAGTCGACACGGATCCGCTGGCAACGGCTGCTCCCACGTCCTCAACTGAATAGGTCTTCTCTGCCAACCGATGCAGCATTGAATAGCCGTTCGGGCCCAGCTCATAGAGCAATGTGCGCTCAGCGGCTTGTGATATGACAAGATGCGTTTCAACAGACTGAATCTTGTTCAGACACTCAAGTACTTTAAGCGAAATCAACGACCCCGACGCACCTGAAACTCCCACGACAATACGCTTCACTATCTGCTCTCCCGGTCTATTCCCAGTTCGCCCCATATCGCGTCTATCCCCGCAATTGTTTCTGCATTCATGGAAAGGACTGCGCCCCATTCGCGATCGGTTTCTGGACTGATCTTGTTGGTAGCATCAAGTCCAAGCTTTCCACCAACCCCCGAGCGCGGTGATGCGAAATCGAGATAATCCACTGGCGTGCGATCGAGCATGATCAAGTCACGGCTCGCGTCGAAGCGTGTCGACAAAGCCCAGAGAACATCATCCCAATTGCGCACATTGATATCAGGATCGACAGCAATGATAAGCTTGGTGTAGCTGAACTGCGGCAGCATTGACCAAAGTCCCATCATCACCCTGCGGGCCTGCCCCGGATACCGCTTGTCGATGGCGACCACCATTGCCCGATAAGAACATGCCGCGGCTGGCATCCAAAGGTCCGTGATCTCTGGAAATTGTTTTCGCACGACCGGTACAAACAGCTGGTTCATCACCTCGCCGAGCTTGGAAGGTTCATCAGGCGGACGCCCGGTGTAAGTGGAAAGATAAATCGGGTTCTTGCGCGTCGTGATCGCGCTAAGCTGCATAACTGGAAAGTCTTCCACACTATTATAATAACCAGTGTGATCCCCATAGGGGCCTTCCGGCGCGGTTTCGGTTGCCGATACGAAGCCTTCAAGCACAATTTCTGCATTGGCTGGGACTGTGATGGGCACCGTGCGCGCATCTGCGACTGCAGGCCTTCGCCCCGACAAAAGACCCGAAAATGCCAGCTCACTCATCCCTTCAGGCAAAGGCATGACGGCGGCAAGAATTGTCGCTGGATCCGCACCGATGGCAACAGCGACGGGCATATCCTTGCCGACCTTCTGCCACATGCGATGATGCCGTGCGCCACCCCGATGAGCCAGCCAGCGCATCACTAGCCTGTCTCGTCCGAGCTTCTGCATCCGGTAAATGCCAACATTGATGTCGGATGGATCGTCGGGCGCACAAGTAATGACCAACGGCCATGTCACCAGTGGAGCAGGCTCCCCCGGCCAGCACCATTGTATCGGCAACGCGTCCAGATCAATGGCGTCTCCCTCGCGTAGGATTTCATGCACCGACGCTCGACTGACACGCCGCGGTCGCATTGCCAGGGCTGCTTTTGCCAGAGGCAGCTTATTCCAGATTTCACCTGCTGAACGCGGCGGTGTCGGCGCTCTCAACTCTGCCAGTAGATTGGCTAAAGTAGGCAGCTCTTCCGGCCTGCGACCAAGCCCCCATGCAATCCGTCGTTCAGCACCGAAAAGATTGGCAAGCAAAGGGATGGATTGCATTTTGCCTTCAGCATCAACCGGATTTTCAAACAGCAGAGCCGGTCCATCAGCTTCCAGAACGCGTTTATGAATTTCGGTGATTTCATGAAGCAGCGAAACTCGACGCTGGATGCGGACAAGATCACCGCGTCGTTCAAGCTCCGATACGAAGCTCTGTAGATCGCGATAGAAAGGAGGCAGAGAGCAAGCATTTTTCATAGATCACTTTGAATACGCAATTCTTCTGCCGTCTTTGATCCAGATCAAACTCTTGCAGGCTTGAATCGCCTAGTCCTTGAGAAGACGTCGTAAGCTGGTGCGCATGGAAGTGTCTGGAGCCAAGTCATGATGAAAATTCCGCCTGCCGTGGTCGCTCCGGTTCGGTTTGTTCCGCCTTTTCTGATTAGCCCATTTATTTCTCGCGTTTTCTTTCAGGTAATCGGGGCACATCCCGGCCTGTTTGAACGGCTGGGCGAGCACGTCAACAAACGATTTGGCTTCCTGCCCTCCGATCTACCCTTCGTCTTTCTGGTAGAACCTGGCGCCCCCCGTATTTCAGTGCTTCGCAACAAAGACGACTTTAAAACCGATGCCGCAATCGAAGGCCCGCTCGTCCTGCTACTGGCTCTTCTGGAAGGCAAGCTTGATGGCGATGCTCTGTTTTTCTCGCGCGACATCACTGTGACCGGCGACATGGAGGCCATGCTTGCCCTGCGCAATGCGCTGGATGATTGCAATATTGATCTGCCAGCCGATCTTGGACGCGGTGCAGGACCTTTCGCCCCGTTGGTGCGAACCATTGCAGGCTTTGTGCGCGACAAAGCGCTTACTGCTGACACAAGCGAGGATGCCCGTTCATGGAATTGATCTGTCCCGCCGGAACACCTTCCGCACTTCGCGAAGCCGTGCAGGCCGGAGCTAATGCAGTTTATTGCGGCTTTCGTGATGAAACCAACGCTCGCAATTTTCCGGGCCTCAACTTCAGCCGCGAAGAGCTACGCGAAGCGATCAATTTCGCCCATGCGCGTCACACTGAGGTCTTCGTCGCGATCAACACCTTCATGCGTGCTGGCGACGAGCATATCTGGTACCAAGCAGTGGATGATGCCTCGGCATTGGGTGCCGATGCCGTGATCCTCGCAGATTTCGGGCTGATGGCCTACACGGCAGAACGACATCCGCATCAGCGACTACATGTTTCAGTGCAGGCATCTGCTTCCAATGCCGATGCAATCAGCTTTCTGATCGATGCTTTCAAGGCAAAACGTGTGGTGCTGCCACGCGTACTGACAATCCCTGATATTGCAAAGCTTGGACGCAAGATCGCCTGCGAAATGGAAGTGTTCGTCTTTGGCGGTTTGTGCGTCATGGCCGAAGGCCGCTGCTCGCTATCGTCTTACGCCACCGGAAAGTCACCCAATATGAATGGAGTCTGCTCACCAGCAAGTCATGTGCGTTATCGCCACGATGGCTCAGAGCTGGTTTCAGAACTTGGGGATTACACCATCAATCGTTATCCGACAGGCGAAGCAGCAGGTTATCCCACCCTTTGCAAAGGGCGCTTCAACATCGGTGATGAGGAAGGCTATGCATTTGAAGATCCTGTATCTCTCGATGTGATGAACCACATTGACGAACTCCGTGCAGCCGGTGTTTCAGCCCTGAAAATCGAAGGGCGGCAACGTGGAAAAGCCTATGTTGCAGAGGTTGTTTCGACGCTCCGTCAAACTCTTGCAGTCGGACCTGAAAAGCGGACCGCACTGCTTTTACGGCTACGCACATTGAGTGAAGGTCAGCAGACCACATCGGGTGCCTATGAAAAACGCTGGAGATAGCCATGTCCGATACACGCTTTAATCCCAGCCTCAGCATTGGGCCTGTTCTTTATCTATGGGAGGGTCCGAAATGGCGCGATTTCTACTTTCGAATAGCCGATGAAGCACCGGTCGATCATGTCACGGTCGGTGAAATTGTCTGCTCAAAGCGTTTTCATTTCATTGATCCATACCTGGCAGATGTGATCGAGCGTTTGCAAAAGGCAGGCAAGACGATCAGCCTTGGCTCACTCGCGCTTGTCATGCTTGAACGCGAGGCAAAGCATGTTCGGCAAACCGCCGAACAATCCCTTTTTCCAGTCGAAGCCAATGATCTTTCTGCATTGAGCCTGCTGGCTGGCAAACCGCATATGGTTGGCCCGTTGATCAATGTTTACAACGCCGCCACTGCCAACGTTCTGGCCGCGCGCGGAGCACAATCCATTTGTCTGCCACCGGAACTTCCGTTGGCTTCAATCTGTGAAATCATCAAGGGAGCGCCTGATGTTGCCTTCGAAATCTTCACTTTTGGCCGCATACCACTCGCCATATCAGCGCGCTGCGCCCACGCACGCTCAAAAGGACACATCAAGGACAATTGTCAGTTTGTTTGTGCCGAGGAGCCGGACGGTCTGCCAGTCAAAACACTCGATAGCCAGTCGTTCCTTGCCTTGAACGGTGTGCAGACACTGTCGCATACCTGTCAGGCACTCATTGAAGATATACCCGACCTGAAGGCCGCGGGGGTTGCAGGTTTCAGGCTTTCACCGCAGGATTGCGACATGGTTGCTGTCGCAAAGGTTCACGACGACGTGCTGCGGGAACGTATCGACACGGAAGAAGGGCTTGCCCGATTGCAGGTGATTTACCCGACCGTTCCGCTTTCCAACGGCTTTCTACATGGCGGCATCGGTGCCGCCTGGATCAGCAGACACAAAACTGCATCAGTTATGCATAGCTGATAAAATCAACTTGCAGCAGATAGCTGTCTAAGCGGGATGAGACCCTCAAGCCAGTCTGCGAGAATCGTCTGGTCCGGTGCAAGCAAGATACCGAAATCTCCTGCGAACTCGTTCCAGCCCTCAACATAGGTTTCGCGCACGACTGTCAGCACTGGTATCTGCTTTGCATAGGCCAGCTCGATAACGGTCCGAAACCCCTGACCTTCGGTTTCGCCTTTGCCAAACCGGTTGAGGATCAGCAAATCTGTTCCGGCTTCGATTTCGGCACGCAACGATCCGGCCACATCTGCAAGTGCTGCCGGATCAAGCCTGCAACCGCGCGAGCCGGTACCGAGCGGTTGCGAGATAATTTGCCGATTGCCGCGGCCAATCCGTTCAATAACAATTTCCCGGCAGCATTCGTCGGTATCGGGGCCACGGTGTTGCAAAAAACCCGCGACCTTCAAGCCATATTCTCCGGCCCTCGCAGCAACCGACGCCAACAGCGGATCGACCGCCACGTCTTTTTCGGCCAGAATTGCTGCAAGAAGCGGCTGTGTGGTCATTTGCTTTCTTCCTCACCGGACAAAAGGTCGATACCGGTAATCTCTGCCTCGGCGGCCAAAATAGCAATATATTGCGAAACAGCTTTCGACCAGGTGGAAGCTTCAAGCCAGCCCGCGATGCGCTCGGCCACAAAATCGAATGGCAACACCTCGCCATCGACACGATGATCGAGCTTGATAATGTGAAAGCCAAAGCGGCTTTCAATCGGCGCCGCTGTGATTTCACCGGGTGCAAGACGATCAAGCGCACGCTCAAACTCCGGCACGGTACTGCCTCGCGACAATTGCCCAAGGCTGCCACCCTGTGCGGCCGAAGGGCAGGCGGAATATTCGTGCGCCATCGCCGCAAATATTGCTGGTTCAGCCACAATAGAAGTAGCCAGGAACGATGCCGTGCCGCGTGCCTTTTCGCGCGCCTGTTGATCGGCTGGGTCGGCCGCAATCAGAATGTGGCTTGCTTGAAGCAAAGGCGAGCTGGTGAAACGCTGCCGGTTTTTCTCATAAAAGCGCAGACATTCATCACTTGATGCAGAAGGCACCTCAACTTCCTGATTGATCACCATGCGCACCAGCGCATCGTCATCGGTTTCAGGACGCCCTTCGGCATCTTTCTCACGTTCTGGGGTTATGCCGACTTCTCTTGCGCGCTGCAAAAGCAACTCTCGGACTGCAAGGGCGCGAGCGGCTGCAAGCAATGCTGCTCCCGGGTTTTCAGCCGGGTGGTTTTGTGCCTCCGTCAGAATGTCGCTTTCGGCAATCGCAACGCCGTTAACCGAAACCGCATCAAAGATCGGGCGCGGCTTTGGCGGTATGCGTGTATCCGGCTCCTGATAGGTGGAATAGCTACCATGCCCGGCTGAATGCTTATGGTCATGTTCTTTCGGCTGCTTGCTTTCAAAGAGTGTTGCCATCAGTTCTGCTCCGTCCGAAAGTTGTTCTGAATGCGAGCATGGGATGGTGCCCGGCTATTATTGCGCTTGCGCACAACCTGATAACCGGGACGCCAGATATAACGCACAGGTGCGCTCAGCATATGAACGAGACGTGTAAACGGGAACAACAGAAGGATCGTCAGACCCAAGCCAATATGCAGCTTGAAGATAAGCGATGCATCTGCAACGTAGCTTGAAGCCTGCGAGTTGAAGGTGAAGATACCCTGTGCCCAGCTCATGAATTTCACCATTTCATGGCCATCCAGATGCTGTAGCGATACCGGAATGGTCGCAAGTCCCAAAAGCAGCTGAATCCAGAGCAGAATGATGATGAGCGTATCAGTCGGGCGTGATGACGCGCGAATGCGCGGGTCAAACAGGCGACGATGCACAAGAAGCGTGGCGCCGATAATTGCCATGACACCTGCAACGCCACCTGCCACAATGGCAAGTATCTGCTTGGCTTCATGGCTGATGCCGAGCGTATCAAATACCCAAATTGGCGTGAGCAACCCGACAAAATGTCCGGCGAAAATCACAAGCACACCGAGATGGAACAGTACCGAACCCCACATCAACTGCTTGCGGCGCAAAAGCTGGCTGGAACCGGAGCGCCATGTATAGGGCTCGCGGTCATAGCGGAAAATTGAACCGAGTGCCAAAACGCTCAGCGCAATATAGGGATAAATCCCGAACAGGAACGTATTGATATGACTAGCCATCATCCGTCTCCTAGATTTGGCTGGCGTTTGAGGATGCCGCCGGATTACGACGTGCAGCACGCACCTGCATACGCAACCGGTCCGGACCGCAGGCGTTGTCGCCCGCATTAGAACTGCCAAATGTTACCGCTTCTTCTTCCCAGATACGGTCGAGAGCAGCCAGATCGTCGGGATCATCCTCTTCCTGGCGCAGCAATTCACCCAGCAACTTTTCATCAGGCTTCACGCGGCCAAGATGCGAAATTGCAGCAAACGCATTGGCATAGATTGAGCGCCGCTTGCGCAGGCGTTCGCCGATGGCTGTGGTGATGTGCGCAGTCTGCGCCAGCAGATCGTGGATTTCTTCCGGCGAACGCGTCGACAAGAATTCAAGAAACAGCGGCAGATAATCCGGCAGTTCCTTGGCATCAATGTCGAAGCCGTTTTCCTCATACATCTTCAAAAGATCAACCATTGCCTGACCACGATCGCGGCTTTCGCCATGCACATGTTCAAACAGATGCAGAGACAGCGCGCGGGTGCGATCAAACAGATGCACATAACGCTCCTGTGCCTCGTAGAGATCGCCTTTGCAAAGGTCATCGATCAGATTGTCGAGTAACTTATGGATTCCGGGCGAAAGACTGGGGTCGCTGGCGACAGCGGCTTTCAGTTCCTCACGTCCAGACTGGACGTCCTTCGAAGGATAGGACAGCAGAAGCGATATGATTTTCAGAGCCCTGTTCATTATACCTGCTCCCTGAAAATATCGGTCGGTGTCTGCACGACCTTCTGACGCTTTGAACCGAACAGATCTTCCGTGGAAGAACCACCCGAGCAACCATTGCCAAAGGTGAAGCCACAGGAACCATGCAGATCATAGGCATCTTCCGTGACTTCACGATGCGTTGTTGGGATGACGAAGCGATCCTCATAATTGGCAATTGCCATCAGCTGGTACATCTCTTCGATCATGCCGCTGCTCATGCCGACACGATCAGCAATTGCTTCATCAATGACACCATCGATGGTCTTGGTGCGCATGTAGGAGCGCATTGCCAACATGCGTTCAAGCGCCGAGATAACCGGCTCTTCCTTACCAGCGGTCAGAAGATTGGCGAGATAGCGGACCGGAATACGCATCGAGCGAACATCCGGCAACGGACCATCCATGCCAAGCTTGCCCGCAGCAGCAGCCGACTGAAGCGGCGAAAGCGGCGGCACATACCAGACCATTGGAAGCGTTCGATATTCAGGATGCAGCGGGAATGCGATCTTCCATTCCATTGCCATCTTGTAGACCGGGGACTGCTTGGCAGCTTCCAGCCATGCATCCGGAACACCATCCTTGCGCGCCTGTTCAATCACTTTGGGATCGTTCGGATCGAGAAAGATGCTAAGCTGCTCTTCGTAAAGATCCTGCTCGTTGGCGGTTGATGCTGCTTCCGAAATCCGGTCGGCATCATAAAGAATAACACCGAGATAGCGGATGCGACCGACGCAGGTTTCCGAGCAGACTGTAGGCTGGCCTGCTTCAATACGCGGATAACAGAAAATGCACTTCTCGGACTTGCCGGAACTCCAGTTGTAATAGATCTTCTTATAAGGGCAGCCGGAGACGCACATGCGCCAACCGCGGCACTTTTCCTGATCGATCAGAACAATGCCGTCGTCCTCGCGCTTGTAGATTGCACCCGAAGGACAGGCTGCAACACAGGTCGGGTTGAGGCAGTGCTCGCAGAGGCGAGGCAGATACATCATGAAGGTGTTTTCGAACTGGCCGTAGATTTCCTTTTCCACGCCCTCGAAATTGTAGTCTTTCGACCGTTTGGCGAATTCGCCACCGAGAATTTCTTCCCAGTTTGGCCCCCATTCGATCTTCTCCATTCGTTCGCCGGAAATCAGCGAGCGTGGGCGGGCGGTCGGCATGGTCCTGCTTTCGCCTGCCGTCTGCAAATGCCCATAATCGTAGTCGAACGGCTCATAATAGTCGTCGATTTCCGGCAGATCTGGATTAGCAAAGATTTTAGCAAGAATGCGCCATTTCGCACCCATCTTGGGTTCGATCTTGCCGTTCTTCTTGCGGACCCAGCCGCCATTCCATTTCTTCTGATTTTCCCACTCTTTCGGGAAACCAATACCGGGCTTTGTTTCAACATTGTTGAACCAGGCATATTCAACGCCTTCGCGGCTGGTCCAGACGTTTTTGCACGTCACAGAGCAGGTGTGACAGCCGATGCACTTATCAAGATTGAGCACCATGCCAATTTGCGCGCGGATTTTCATTCTGCTGCCTCCTTTGCCATTGGTGTCTGGGGCAATGTCGCTTTGCTTTCGTCGAGTGGACCTTCCATCCAGTCGACTTTGTCGAGCTTGCGCACCACGACAAATTCGTCGCGGTTCGCACCGACGGTGCCGTAATAGTTGAAGCCATAGGACTGATGGGCGTAACCGCCGATCATGTGGGTCGGTTTGGTGATGATGCGCGTTACCGAGTTATGAATGCCGCCGCGCTGCCCCGTCAGCGGCGATCCCGGCGTATTCACTATCTTTTCCTGTGCGTGATACATGAAGATCGTGCCGTCCTTCATACGCTGAGACACAACCGCACGCGCCACGATAGCACCGTTGGCGTTGTAAACTTCCACCCAGTCATTATCGACCAGACCTGCCTTCTTCGCATCCGGCTCCGAAATCCAGACAACCGGACCGCCACGATTGAGCGTGAGCATCAAAAGGTTGTCCGAGTAGGTCGAGTGGATGCCCCATTTCTGGTGCGGAGTAATGAAGTTCAGCACCAGATGCGGTTGACCGTCAGCCTTTTCACGAATGGCAGGATTGACCGTCTTGGTGTCGATTGGCGGACGATAGACGCAGAAACCTTCACCAAAAGCGCGCATCCACAAATGATCCTGATAAAGCTGCTGACGGCCTGTCAGCGTGCGCCATGGGATCAGTTCATGCACATTGGTGTAACCGGCATTGTAGCACACACTTTCGGATTCAAGTCCCGACCATGTCGGCGACGAGATGATCTTGCGCGGCTGTGCCACGATATCGCGGAACCGGATTTTCTCGTCTTCCTTCGGTATCGCCAGATGGCTGTGATCGCGTCCAGTGAACTTCGACAAGGCTTCCCAGGCCTTCACCGCCACTTCGCCATTGGTCTCAGGGGCAAGCGACAGAATGACTTCCGTTGCATCAATGTCAGTCATGATACGCGGGCGACCTTCAGTAGCACCAGGCTCATGAACCTTGCCGTTGAGCCTACCGAGGAGTTCCACCTCATGATCGGTGTTCCAACCGATGCCCTTGCCGCCATTGCCGAGCTTTTCAAGCAATGGACCGACCGATGTATAACGCTTGTAGAGGTTGGGATAATCACGTTCGACCACAACAATATTTGGCATGGTCTTGCCGGGGATCGGTTCGACTTCGCCCTTCTTCCAGTCCTTCACGTCAAACGGCTGCGACAGCTCACCTGCTGTGTCGTGAAGGGTCGGGACGAGAACCACGTCCTTCTCAACACCCAACACTTCTGGTGCCACATCCGAGAATTTCTTGGCGATGCCTTTGAATATTTCCCAGTCGCTGCGTGCTTCCCATGCAGGATCAGCAGCACTTGAAAGCGGATGAATGAAGGGATGCATGTCGGAGGTGTTGAGATCGTTCTTCTCGTACCAAGTGGCAGTCGGCAGAACGATATCCGAATAAACACAAGTCGTGGACATGCGGAAATCCAGTGTCACCAGCAGATCGAGTTTTCCTTCCGGTGCCTGATCGTGCCAGACGGCTTCCTGAGATTCCTGCGCGCCTTCTGGACCGAGATCCTTACCAAGCAGGCCGTTCGATGTCCCGAGCAGATGCTTGAGGAAATATTCGTGGCCTTTACCCGACGAACCCAACAGATTTGAACGCCAGACAAACATGTTGCGCGGCCAATTTGCCTCATTGTCGGGGTCCTCACAGGCCATGTTGAGACTGCCGGATTTGAGCGCTTCAGCAACAAAATCCTTTGCCTCTTTGCCCGATACGGCAGCCTGTTTGGAGACTTCAAGCGGATTGGTTTGCAATTGCGGTGCCGATGGCAGCCAGCCCATACGTTCAGCGCGGATGTTATAATCGTGGAATGTACCGTCCCATGAACCTTCCGGTGCGGTTGGCGACAGGATGTCGTTGACCTTGACCGTCTCGTAGCGCCACTGGTCAGTATGCGCATAGAAGAACGATGTCGAGTTCATATGGCGGGGTGGTCGGTTCCAGTCGAGCGCGAAGGCAAGAGCTGTCCAGCCGGTCTGCGGACGCAGTTTTTCCTGCCCAACATAATGGCTCCAACCGCCGCCTGATTGACCGATGCAACCGCACATCACCAGCATGTTGATGATACCGCGATAGCTCATATCCATGTGGTACCAGTGATTGAGACCAGCACCAAGAATGACCATGGAGCGTCCCTTGGTCTTCTCTGCATTATGAGCAAATTCGCGCGCAACAGCGATGATCTGATCCTGCGGAACGCCAGTGATCTTTTCAGCCCAGGCAGGTGTGTAAGGCAGGCCTTCTTCGAAAGTTTTCGCCGAATTCTTGTCGCCAAGGCCACGATCAAGACCATAATTAGCCGCGAAGAGATCGAAAACGGTGGCGACCATCGTGTCGCCGGCTGCAAGCTTTACCTTGCGGGCTGGCACCTTGCGCACCAGAACGCTGTCGTGATCGGTACCTTCAAAGAAGTCATGTTCTCGATTGCCGAAATAAGGAAACGCCACATCGGCAACCGCATCGTGATCGCTTTTGTCGATAAAGCTCTTTGCCAGCTCAACATCGTGACCCTTGCCGTCTTTTTCTTCCAGATTCCACTTGCCGTCTTCGCCCCAGCGATAGCCGATAGAACCACCGGGTGCGACGTAAGATGCAGTTTTCTTGTCGAAGGCCACCGTCTTCCAGTCCGGATTGTTGCTTTCACCAAGTGTATCGACAAAGTCGGAAGCGCGGATGAAGCGGTCAGGCACATAATGACCGTCCTTGTTGCTGAGGCGAACCAGCATTGGGAAGTCAGTATATTTGCGGCAATAGTCCTCGAAATACTCCACCTGTCGATCAAGATGGAACTCACGCAAGATGACATGGCCAATCGCCATGGCAAGCGCAGCATCTGTGCCCTGTTTCGGGTGCAACCACAGATCGGAGAATTTGGCGGCTTCCGAATAATCTGGTGAAACCACAACTGATTTTGCGCCCTTATAACGGGCTTCGGTATAAAAATGCGCGTCAGGTGTGCGGGTCTGCGGTACGTTCGAACCCCAGAGCATCAGGAAGCCAGCATTATACCAGTCAGCGGATTCAGGAACGTCGGTCTGTTCACCCCATGTCATCGGTGAGGCAGGTGGCAAATCGCAATACCAGTCATAAAACGACATGCAGACGCCACCAAGCAGCGATAGATAACGTGAGCCGGCTGCATAAGACACCATCGACATGGCAGGGATTGGCGAAAAGCCGATCACGCGGTCAGGACCGTAGGTCTTGGCTGTATAGGCATTGGCGGCTGCGATGATTTCATTTACTTCATCCCAGGTCGCGCGGACGAAACCGCCAAGGCCACGCACCTTCATATAATCCGAGCGTTTGGCTGGGTCCTGCTGGATCGCAGCCCAAGCACCGATCGGGGTCTTCACCGCACGTTCCTTGCGCCAAAGTTTGAGCAGACGTGAACGGATAAGCGGGTATTTCACGCGGTTGGCCGAGTAAATATACCAGCTGTAACTTGCACCACGCGGACAGCCGCGTGGCTCATGATTGGGAAGATCGGCCCGGGTCCGCGGATAATCTGTCTGCTGGGTCTCCCAGGTGATGATGCCACCCTTGACATAGATCTTCCATGAGCATGACCCAGTGCAGTTCACACCATGGGTTGAGCGGACAATTTTGTCATGCTGCCAGCGCTTGCGATAGGCATCTTCCCAGTCACGGTTTTCAACCGTGGTAACACCATGCCCTTCGGAAAAGGTGTCCACATTCTTTCTGGCAAGAAAGTTTAGCCGGTCGAGGAGTAGGCTCATAATATTGTCCTCTCAATCCATTTATTAAGTGGCAGGCACGAACTGAAGGAAGCTTTCCGCCTTCTCCGCGCTGCCTTTGTGGTCAGGCAGCAGCGGTCGCAGGTTTGCGTTTGTGCTCGACGTCATAGAGGAGGCCACCTTTTCGGGTGTAGACGGCCCAGGTGATGATGAGGCAGCTCACATAGAAGATCAGGAATGCCCACAGAGCTGCTTCCGGTCCGCCCGTCATGCTGATCGACGTGCCGTAGCCTTTCGGAATGAAGAAGGCACCAAAAGCAGCAATTGCCGATGTGAAGCCAGTAATGGCAGCGGATTCCTTGCTGGCTTCCAGACGACGTTCTTCAGCACTTGCTTTGGGCATCAGGCGGTCCATTTCCTTCGACATGATCGCAGGGATCATCTGGAAGGTGGAGGCATTGCCGATACCTGTTGCGAAGAACAGCAGAACGAAGGACGCGAAGAAGCCACTGAATGCATAGGGCTGATCCTTGATGCCGACGAACCAAAGCACACCGCTCACGCCGATCATCATAAGGACGAAAGCCCAGATGGTTACGCGTCCGCCGCCATATTTATCGGCAAGCCAGCCCGAACCCGAACGCGATAGCGCGCCAACCAATGGTCCAAGGAATGCGTAATGCAGCGCATTGACTTCCGGAAACAGGATGTTGGTCAGAAGTGGGAAGCCAGCCGAATAGCCGATGAAGGAGCCGAATGTACCGGTATAGAGCCAGCACATCAGCCAGTTGTGCTTGCGACGGAAAATGACGGCCTGATCCGCAAAGGATGCCTTTGCCGATGCAATATCATTCATGCCGAACCAGTTGGCAAAGGCAGTGATCACAATGAAAGGCACAAAGAAGAAGCCAGCATTCTGTAACCAGAGCGGCGAGCTACCAGCCTCGGTGGCCACAAAAGCCGGATCGCCACCAAGCTTGCCGAAGATGCCAGCAGTAATAACCAGCGGGACGACAAACTGTACGACGCTGACACCGAGATTTCCGAGGCCTGCATTGAGGGCTGCCGCATTGCCTTTTTCCGCCTTGGGGAAGAAGAAGGAAATGTTTGACATGGAGGAGGCGAAGTTGCCGCCGCCAAAACCGCAGAACAGAGCAAGCAGCAGGAAGACAAAGTAAGGTGTATTCGGATTTTGCACTGCATAGCCAATGCCGATCGCCGGAATAACCAGCGACCAGGTGGTCAGCGTAGTCCAGAGACGACCGCCGAAAATCGGCACCATGAAAGAATAGAAGATGCGCAGCGTTGCGCCCGAAATGCCGGGAAGTGCTGCAAGCCAGAACAATTCGTCCGTGGAGAACTTGAATCCAACCAGCGGCAGCTTTGCAACGACCACCGACCAGACCTGCCAGATCGCAAATGACAGCAAGAGCGCTGGAATGGAAAGCCACAGATTGCGCTTGGCAATACGCTTGCCTTTCTGTTCCCAGAAGGTCTTGTCTTCCGGTTCCCATTCAGTCAGCACCGCATCACTCTTGCGGGCTGGCTTGATTTCAGCCTTCTTCAAGCCCTGCAGTTCTGCAAAAGCTGGAAGTTCCTCCGTTGCCTTGCCCTGTGCTGCGCGTTCCATCTGACGGATCGAAACATGCATCCAGGCAAACGAGACTGCAACGATGACGAACAGCAGCATGAAGCAGCTTGTCCATAGACCTGTGAGATCAAGCAGGACACCAAACAGGATTGGCAGGATGAAGCCGCCAAGACCACCAATCATGCCGACGAGACCGCCGACCGCACCAACATTGTCGGGATAATAAACCGGGATGTGCTTGAAGACCGCAGCCTTGCCCAGCGCCATGAAGAAGCCGAGGATAAACACGGAAACCGTGAAGCCAACCACGCCCATTTCTGCCGTGAAACGCAGTGGACCATTATCGCTCTGGATGATGTATTCCGTTGGTGGATAAGAGAGAATGAAGGTGGCGACGAGAGCGACAAGGAAAGTCCAGTACATGACCTTCCGCGCACCATAAACGTCAGACAGATGACCGCCATAAGCACGGAACAGACTTGCCGGGATCGAGAAAAAAGCTGCGATCATACCGGCATAGCGAATATCGACTCCATAAACATGGATCAGATATTGCGGCAGCCACAGTGCCAGCGCCACGAATGCACCGAAAACAAAGAAGTAATAAAGCGAAAAGCGCCAGACCTGAATATTCTTGAGCGGTTCGAGTTCCAGAAGCGTGCTGACGGGCTTTTCACCCGTGCGCCTGCGCTCAAGCAAAACTGGATCATCGCTGGTGGTAAAATAGAAGACCAGCGCCATGACCACCATCGCCGCTGCCCAGATTTCAGCAACTGCATGCCATCCAAACGCAACCATGACCATCGGTGCGAAAAATTTCGTCACGGCCGAGCCGACATTACCGGCGCCAAAAATACCAAGTGCTGTGCCTTGCTTTTCCGGCGGATACCAGCGCGAGACATAAGCAACCCCAACCGAGAATGAACCGCCTGCAACCCCAACACCAAGTGCAGCAATCAACATCTGCGGATAGGTCGTTGCATAAGTCAGGAAATAGGTGGCGACGGCTGAGATCAGCATGGTGAGCGTGAAAATCGCGCGTCCGCCATAGCGGTCCGCCCATATGCCAAGAATGACGCGGATAAGCGATCCGGTAAGGATCGGCGTACCAACCAGCAAGCCGAACTGCGTTTCACTCAGATTGAGATCAGCGCGGATTTGTATGCCAATGATTGCGAAAATGGTCCAAACGGCGAAGCAGACTGTAAAAGCAATCGTGCTCATCGTCAGAGCAGTAGTCTGCTTACGGTGGGAATCTCCCGGGACGTGTGGCATAGGCGTACTCCGAATTGAATACCATAGAAGGTTTCGTTTGCACTTATGCGGCGTCTGTATGTTGAATACATTGATTAGGATCAATAATTGATAATCAATCAAGAGTTTTTGTAGGTTTGTGACATGATATGACATAATTAGATTAATTTTTATATGGTAATTGATAAATTTATACTTGTTAATTGATATTTATCAACTTTTTTGCTAGAATATAACTAGAGATGAAAGGTAAGGTTTTAATGCGCGATGAGGATATCCTGAGCTTGAAGACAGTCCCTCTCTTCCTAGGCATGAGAGATAAGACTTTTGAATTCCTCATAGCTCCGAGCTTTGCACAATCCTTTCCGCCGCGAACCACATTGATCGAAGAAAATCAGCCGTCTGATTTTCTCTTTGTCGTGCTCGATGGACTTGTCCTTATGTCCGCTCGTTCGGAAGAGGGTGAAACGGCATTGGAAATTCTGCGCTCAGGTGATGTTTTCATTCTGGCTGCGTCGCTAAACAACGATGTGTGTTTGCAAAGCGCACAGACATTGACCGCCGCGCGCGTATTGATGATCCCGTCATCGCTCATTCGCTCCATGATGAGCGAAGATTCAGATTTCATGCAGGCCATCGTATTCGAGCTGGCGCGGTCTTACCGCCGGCTTGTAAAAGAGCTGAAGACGCAGAAATTACGCAACAGCGTACAGCGTTTAGCCAATTGGATCGTTAAGGAATCACTCGCCAATAACGGAACGGATGTTGTTACCATCCCCTACGAAAAACGTGTACTGGCGGCATATCTCGGCATGACGCCGGAGAACCTTTCGCGCAGCTTTGCAAATCTGGGCACACATGGTGTGAGCGTGCAGGCATCAGCCGTTAAAATAATCGATTACGAAAAACTTCTGGCATTTGCTTCACCCTCGCCCCTTATCGATAAGGAAGAGCCGGTGCGAGGGATTGGCCAAAGCCTCTAGCTGTCTGATCGAAAGCTATCCCGCCAGCATTCGATAGATTGCGGGCAGAGCAATCGGCAATTTCGTGAGCTTTTCGACCATTGCAAAGCCCCCGTGACCGAAGAGCGCAGGCAGATAAGCATTTGCCTGGCGGTCAACCGTCACGGCAAAAACGCTGACGCCTTTCGCACGCGCTTCATTTGATGCCCGTCGGGTATCTTCCAATGCAAAGCGCCCCTCGTAGTGATCGACATCATTCGGCTTGCCATCGGTTAGAAGCAGCAGGAGTTTCTTGCGATTGTGCTGCTCGGTTAACTTTGCCGTGGCGTGACGCATGGCGGTACCCATACGCGTGTAGAAGCCCGGCTTGAGCGCTGCGATGCGATGCTCAACAATCGGGCTGAACGCCTCGTCGAAATCTTTCACCGTTTCAACACGTACCCATGAGCGTCGCCGTGAGGTGAAAGTCAGGATCGAACAGCGATCACCGCAGGCAGCGATGCCATTGGCGAGAACCAGCAACGCTTCCTTTTCCACATCAAGCACCCGACGGTTATCCACCCAGGCATCAGTGGAAAGCGAGACATCGACAAGGATCGTCACTGCCAGATCATTGGCCTGAGGACGGCTCATCAGATGCACACGTTCGCTGCCCTGCCCACCGGCTGCAAAATCACAACGCGAGCGTACCACAGCATCAAGATCGAGATCATTGCCGTCGAGTTGCGCGCGCATCATTTCGCGTCCAGGTCGCAAAACTTCAAACTGACGCCGGACCTTTCGTACAAGGCTGAGCGCCTCGTCATCCAGTTTAAGCGCATCGTCATGATCCTTCACAGGCGCTAGCAGCACACTACAGTGATCCTGCAAATAGGTCGCTCTACGGTAATCCCATTCAGGATAGGTCAGTTTGGCGGTAAGCATACTGTGGTCCACCGCCTCTGGTGGGAGATCAAGATCAAAGCGAAAGCGTGAGGCGGGTCTGCCCTTGCGCTCGCCCAGCGTTAGATCATCGAGTTCGTCAGCCGACTTGGCATTCTGCTCGTCGCTATCATCCGAAGGTCGATCAACACTGACCATTTCAGCCATGGCGAGAATTTTCTCAAAGCGATTGAGAATGAACGGGCTTCTGTCAGCAAATCGCGGATCTTGCTTCTCGCGCTGCGCTATCTGTCGGCCTGTTTCCGAACCTTCGGCATGAGAGTCGTGCACAGGTTCATCTTCTGCGTTCCGCGATGTGGTTTCATCGCGCCGGATCAATCCCGGCCAAAGCGGCACCGGAAGAAGCGGCAAATAGCCCGCAGGTGCGCGATGAGGGAAAATCGTTGCAAGGCTGAAATCAGGCAACCCGGCCCCTTCTTTCAACGAGGAAATAACCCGATCCTCGACAAGCTGCTCGAGTTGATTAAGCCGTCTTTTTGGCCGCGCCTCCAGCACCGCATCGCAGAGCCGCGCATAGCGATCTTCAAGCCCCGGAAACAATTGGCAGGCTTTTGCCGCCGTTACTGCACCCATATCGAGCGTCGCAAGATCGCGGCGTAACGGATCATCAGGCACAGCACTCATATCAGTGGGCATGATCGCCATATAGCCCGCGAGCCAGACATAGAGATCATAATTCAGTGTGCGATCAGGAAAGAGCGCAATCTCGGGCGGTAACATCAGCGTTGCTTCATCGCGCAAAGGGTGGCTGAGTTTTTCTTCACCCAGAGCCATACGCTGCCGCAAGCCAAGCCGATGCCCGGAAGTTCTTGCCCGCGCTGGCGCAATCTGCACCGCAACATCGCCGCCAAAACCACGGAAGCAGATGGCAAGCCTCTGGCGAATATCGGCAAGCCTTACCGTTTGGCCGGGATATTGCGGCCAAGATCCCGTCTTACCAATAAGCCGATGCCAGGCCCGGCCAACGGTTTCCTCAAGCTCCAGAAAATCCAGCATGACATATCTGCCTATTTCAACATCGCATCGGCGATTTCAAGCAATGCTGCCTTCACGTCCGGCTCGTCGGTGAGCGGTTCGATCATGGCGGCACGAGCAGCCTCACGCTGTGACATGCCAGCGTCTATCAATGACGCGCAGTAAACCAGCAGACGTGTGGAAACGCCTTCTTCAAGATCATGTCCTTTCAGGCCGCGCAGACGATGAGCAAGCGCCACAAGCGGCGCAACCTGATGGGCATCAAGTCCGCTTTCCGCACTCACCACCGCAATTTCCTGATCCTTGGGCAGAAAATCAAATTCGATAGCCACAAAACGCTGGCGTGTGCTGGGCTTCAGTGACTTGAGCAAGTTCTGGTAGCCGGGATTATACGACACAACCAGCATGAAATGTTCTGGCGCTTCGAGCAGTTCGCCGGTGCGCTCAAGCGGCAGAACGCGACGATCATCAGTCAGTGGATGCAGAACCACGGCCACATCCTTGCGTGCCTCTACAATCTCGTCGAGATAGCAAATGCCACCTTCCCGCACCGCACGGGTTAATGGCCCATCAACCCAATGCGTATCCCCGCCTTTAAGTAGAAAGCGGCCAGTCAGATCAGCTGCTGCGAGATCGTCATGACAGGAAACGGTTGAGAGCGGCAGACCGAGCTTCGCTGCCATATGGCTCACGAAGCGCGTCTTTCCGCAGCCGGTCGGGCCTTTAAGAAGCAGCGGTAGCTTTCGTTCCCATGCCATTTCAAACAAGGCGCATTCACTGCCGGATGGGCTGTAAGCGGGAATCGATGAATCGATTACTTCAACGTTCTTGAGGATGCTGTTCATGACCGTCTTCCTTTGGTCAAAGCATTTGCAGCAAAAGTGCGAAGAGCCTTTGCGTGAGGAAATGCAAGAAAACAAATGATTAGAGGGGCAATAGCTATTCAGTTTTAACTGGAGCCGCTCTCAGTGAAGAAGCCTCGCCCGCAGGCGAGGCTTTCGTGTCAGTCATTCAGCGGGCTGTACAAAGCCAGTTGCGTTTTCCCGGCGTTCCTTGCCTGGAACGAGCATCGCCCAAATGAACATGAAGGCAGAGATTACGACGACGACGCCGGAACCCAGACGTATCCAGTAAAACAGTGCCAGCTGGTCCTGCACGACCATGAAACTTTCGCCCAATACACGTTGCAGATGGGTCTGCACCACCCCTGCGAAAGTAAGTGCGAAGGTCATGACAGACATCGCCGTACACATCGCCCAGAAGCTCACCATGGAGAGCATCTGATTATAGGGCGCACGGCCGCGCAACTCGGGGATGGCATAGGCCATGACTGCAAGGTTGAGCATGACATAGGCCCCGAAGAAGGCGAGGTGGCCATGGGCTGCAGTCAGCTGTGTACCATGGGTGTAATAGTTGACGGAGGATAGCGTGTGCAGAAAGCCCCATACGCCTGCACCGAAGAATGCCATCACCGAGCAACCGATCGACCAGAGCAATGCGGCACGGTTTGGATGTTTGCGACCAGCCTTCCATGTCATCACGAAGGTAAAGATGACCATGGTGAAGAACGGGGCGACTTCCAGCGTCGAGAACAGCGAGCCGATCCACTGCCAATAACCAGGAGCACCAATCCAGTAATAATGATGTCCTGTGCCCAAAATGCCTGAGAACAGGGCCAGACCAACGATCACATAGAGCCACTTTTCGACGACTTCGCGATCGATACCATTGAGCTTAATCATCAGGAAGGCCAGGATCGAAGCCATAATCAGCTCCCACACACCTTCAACCCAGAGATGGATCACATACCACCAGTAAAGCTTGTCGATGGCGAGATTGACCGGGTTATAGAACGCAAAGAGGAAGAACAGAGACAATCCCCATAGACCGAACAACAAAATGTTGGTGACTGTGGTCTTGCGGCCCTTCAAGGCTGTCATTGTGATGTTGAACATGAATATCAGACAGACGACGAGGATGCCGACCTTGATGATGAAGGGCTGTTCGAGAAACTCCCGGCCTTCATGGATTTTGAAGAGATACCCCACAACGGCAACACCTGCGGCAACAAAAAACATCCAGAACTGGATGACAGCAAGCTTGGTGCTATAAAGTTCGGTTTCTGTCTCTTCGGGCAGGAGATAATAGGTTGAACCCATAAAGCCCATCAGCAACCAGACGATCAGCGCATTGGTGTGGATCATGCGGACGATGTTGAAGGGCAAAAGCTCAGAGAGCGTGTTGGGCAGGACATAGATCGTACCGGCAAGAACACCGAATGCGACCTGTGCTACGAACAGGACGAGCGCTCCATAAAAATAGAGCATCGCAACCTTTTGGCTTTCATATTTCATATCATAAAACTCCGTTCATCCCGCGCCTCAGCCCGCCTCATTGGGTGGCCAGTCCTGCGTCTTGATGCGGCTTGTCCATTCAAGGAAATCAGCCAGATCGTTGAGTTCCTGTTCGCTCAGGTTGAACTGCGGCATCTGACGACGCCCCTCGATTCCGGTAGGCTGCGCCTGCATCCAGGCTTTCATCGTTTCGCGAGCCCCTTCAGGGTCTTCTTCGCCGCCCCAACGCTTCCAGACATTGCCCAGTTCGGGCGCGAAATAGGCGCCCTCCCCCAGCAACGTATGGCAGTTGATGCAGGAGTTTTTCTCCCAGATGTGTTTGCCGCGCGCGACCGCATCAGTGAGCGTCGTTTCATCCGTGGATGTGGTTTTCATGTAGTAATGGCTGTGCGCCGTCAGTCCCACGAAGATCGCGAAAAAGAAAATAGAACCGCCGTAGAAGACATTTCGGGCGCCGGTCTTGGTTAGGCGTTCTGCCATCCCCTTCGTCCTTTCATTGGCCGAAGGCAGAGCCTCGGCATTCGAGCGCATCTCGATCCGAATGGACCAGATCGGCGCTCTAAGTATTTGTCTTAAAGCGCATCTTTGCCCAAAAGCTGTTTTATACTTTTCGGGATGCGCTCTGATCCCCCGTCGATTATGCGGCTCGTCAAACCCCTCACCAGCATCGCGGGACTTCACCCTTCTATCGGGCAGGCGAAAGACGTCTTTGCGTTTTGGCAAAGACCAGAGCTGTTCTTCAAAGCAGGAAGCGCACTGCGACAGAACGCACCAGCGCAAGTGTGAGCAAAGCAGCGGGCCACGCAAGCAAGGCAGGCTTGAGCGCCCCTTTCGTGCAGCGCATTTCCATAAAGTCCAGGATGACGAACCAGCCTTTTGCGAAGGCGAGAATCAGCACGACCACAATCGCCATCAACCTTCCATGGCTGAGACTGGCAATCAGTGCGCCAGTGAGCGCAAGAACAAGCAGGATGAGCAACGTGCGATTTAAGGACATGTGGTCTTGGTTTCTCATTCGTTGCCTCATGCAAGATAGAGGACTGGGAACATCACCAGCCATACAAGATCAATGGCGTGCCAAAGAGTGGTGATGAGCAGAACATTGGAAGCGGTTGGCCGCCAAGCGACCAGCGCCAGAATGATCGATCCAAACTGCACATGCATGAGGTGAAAGCCGGTGAGGAGGAAATAGAGCTCAAAAAATGAGCCTGTCGCTTCATCCCCGACAAACTGGATTTCATGCGCATATTCGATGAATTTGACGACGACAAAAGTCAGACCAAAAAACGCTGCGCACAAAAGCGGATATCGTGCCTCCTTCCCATTATGTCGTCGCCGCACGGCAATTGCTGCCTGCCAGCCACTCATTAGCAAGACAATCGTATTGGCAGCCGCCAGACCCGGACTGAGATGCGCCCGCATGTGGGCAACACCTGAAATATTGGTGATCGACATCACCAGAAAGGCAATCAGCAAAACTGCAAAGGTGATGAGTTCACTCCAGACGAGAATCCAAAGCAGGAGGCTTTCCTCCGGCTCATCATCCGAAATCGTTGCCGCAAAGGCTGTATTTTTCGTTCCAAGCATGAGTGATGCCTAGACTGAGCAGCCATGCTGTTCTTTGCGTTTTGGCAAAGAAAAATCGCGACCGCAGGTGCATTATGCGTTTTCAGAGCAAAGGAATATTTCAATGACAGATGCACAGATCGGGCTCATGGTGGCTACCCCCGCCATTATCGGTTTCTCGCTCGTTCTTTACCGCATGGGCGCCTTGCAGGGTGCAGGTACGTTGTCGGCCGTTGCAGCATCAATTGTGATCGCCATCGTGCTGTTCTTCGGTCAATAGGAGCGACCGGACATGACCGCTGGCTCCTCTCTTCAAGCAGCCGATATCAGTCGGTTGGAAACACACCATAATGCCTTGCTTAGATTGTGCCTACAGCTCGAAGAAGCTGGGGAAGATGTGGCGACCGGTGCCGCGGCAGCATTCGATTATCAGGCACTCGCCAAAGAAATTCCTGCGCTTCTTTCAGAAGCCCACTGGCTGGAGGAGACAATTCTATTTCCGGCTTTCGACCATCATGGCGGATCAGGCTTTGCAACGGTGGTTATTGAGCGACTGAAGGCTGAACACCGGTGCGACCGGCTTGCAGTCGAAGAACTTGCAGAAACTCTGCAAGCCGTGACTGAAGGCCGATGCCTGCTCGCAGCCGATACGGTGGCCTATATGATCTGCGGCTTTCTCGAGAGCCTTCGCCGCCACATCCTCTCTGAAGACCTAATGCTGGAAGCCTTGCTTGCCGCCGAATCTGAAAAACGGAAAGTTTTTGGATAAGCCCCCGCTTAGATTGTCTTAACTGTCTGCATCCGTACAGGACAATTGACCATCGGGGCCGGTACAATTGCAGCCAAGATCACGCAGCAATCCGTCTTTAAGGCCGTAAATCCAACCATGAATAGCAACGCTCTTTCCATCCTTCCATGCCGATTGCAAAACGGGGGTTCGGGAAAGGCTTTGCACTTGAGAAACGACCGTCAGCTCACAAAGTCTGTTTAACCGCTCTTCCTGATCCGTTATGGCCTCCAGTTCGGTTTTTGATGCCTGCGCAATATCGCGAACAGGCTGCAGCCAATGATCGATTATCCCGTGACGATACCCATCCATTGCTGCACGGACGCCACCGCACCCATAATGGCCGCAAACGATAATGTGTTTGATCTCCAGCGCCTCCACCGCAAATTCAAGCACGGAAAGCAGATTGAGATCAGCACGATGGACTAGGTTGGCGACGTTGCGATGGACGAAAACTTCGCCCGGCTGCAAGCCCGTTACTACGTTGGCGGGTACACGGCTATCGGAGCAGCCGATCCAGAGATATTCCGGTCGCTGCATGGCAGACAGTCGCCTGAAATAGCCAGGGTCTTCCCGCTTTCTTTCCGCAGCCCATTGCCGGTTATGATCGAAGAGATCTGATATCATCCGCAAGTTACACCTCAGAAATCGTTTTTCAGTCAACATTTCCAGGATCTGCATCATAGTGGAGCACGAACATATCATAATTGATCCAGAACAAGGCTGTTCTGCCTGAGAGCCATTATTCGTCATCTTGTTTGAGATGCAACAAAGCAGCCTCTCATTAATCAGATTAGAAAAGCTCTCATGATGGCGCTGGCTGTCGTCATCATCTTTCGACAATGACGGCCTGGGAAAATTATAATGCCAATCGAACCAGTTTCGGCAATTCCTGTCATCGACGTGCGCACCATTCCGCCCATCACGCGACATGCGACGATCTTTTCCATGATCGATACGCTGGAGCCGGGTGATGCGCTGGAGATCGTCAACGATCACGATCCGGTACCCTTGCGCCGCCAGCTGGAAACGCGGAATCCCGATGAATTTTTATGGGTTTATAAAGAGAACGGTCCTATCTGGCGTGTCGAAATTGCACGGCGCAAGATCCATGGTTCAGACCATGAATGCACTTGCGGCCATCACTAAGCTGTTCTTCATCAAGGTTTGAGATGATCGGTGCCGCGCTTTCCCGCTGGACTTTGTCCTATTTTGCAGCCTCCCTCTCCTTCCTCATAATCGGGGTCGGAATGATGGCAGGCGGCTTTGGTTTTCCGTTCCACGGAATTCGGGCACCAGAAACTCTCATTCTCGTCCATATCATCGCTATCGGCTGGCTGGCACTGCTGATGAGCGGCGCGCTGCTGCAGTTTGTGCCGGTTCTGGTTGCAAAGCCGCTTTGGGGCAGTTCCGCTCAACTGCCAGCCCTGATGCTGCTGCTTGCTGGTTTGATCGGACTGCTTTTGGGCTTCGCCGGAATGGCCGGATTGCTTGAAGATACAATTGCGCTGCTTCCCATATCCGGGCTGCTTTTGATGGCAGGCTTTTCGCTGATCGTTCTAATGCTTGGTGTGACCATCTGGAAAGCACGGCCGATTTCGATACCAACGCGCTTTGTGGCCGTCGGCATTAGCTGCCTGCTGATCGTTGCCAGTCTTGGTGGGCTTTATACTTTTGTCCTGTCCGGTGCGGCGGAGCAGATCATGGCTCTTGAAATCGCCGGATCAACTGTCTCTATCCATGCAGCACTTGCACTTGGCGGCTGGATGACTTTCACCGCGATGGGTGTAAGCTATCGATTGCTCACCATGTTCATGCTTTCGCCAGACAGCAACACGAAACGAACCAGGTTTCTATGGTGGCTCGGTGTTACCGCACTGACGACCCTCGGCCTTAGCGTCACAGTTTTTGCATTCGGCATCGGTCAGCCAGCGATTGTCCTATCTATCGCACTTGTTCCGGCTATTGCCTGCATTGCTCTTTATGCTCTTGACGTGCGTGCGATCTATCTGCAGCGCAAACGCAAAGCGATCGAACTAAACAGCATGGCCAGTATTTCAGCCTTTGCTGCATTGCTGATTTCCATGGTGCTTGCCCTGACGATGCTCTCGACCGGTGTGACCGACCAGATGGTCGCAGCACTCGTTTATCTCTTCGTCTTCGGCTGGCTTTCAGGCCTCAGCCTGGCACAGCTTTATAAAATCGTTCCGTTTCTCACCTGGCTCGAATGCTATGGCCCTGTCATGGGCCGCGTGCAGACGCCGCGTGTTCAGGACTTGGTGCGCGAGGAGAATGCACGGCACTGGTTCATCCTTTATTATGGGAGCGTTTGGTTCTGCACATTGGCCCTGATCTTCAACCATCTGACTATTTTCAGACTGTCATCCGGACTCAGCCTTATCGCCATTCTGGCTCTGAGCGTTCACTTCTTCCGCGCCCGGCGGCTTCTTGACGTACCAACCAATCTGCGCCTGCCCAATGGCGTGATCCTGCCCAACCTTATTCATGCCGGTGCGCCCGTGCTTAAAGCGCGCCGCGTTTTATCACAGCCTGGCGACACGCTTTAGGAGGTTAAAATGACATCATCCATTCAGGAAATCACCCATCGTGAGCTGGACGTGCGTCCCTTGCTCGAAAGCGGGGTGGAGCCATTTCAGGCAATCATGGATGCCGCGGAAAATCTGCTGCCCGGCCAGAGTCTTCTGCTTGTAACACCCTTCAAACCGGTTCCGCTTTTTGCCGTCATGGAACGCAAAGGGTTTCGTGCAGAGCCGCAATCGATCGGTGACGGCGACTGGCAAACGCTGTTTTCTCCAACGCAAGACGCGGTGCCGGAAATCCAGCTTTCCAACAATGTGAGTTCGCCCGATATCTGGCCTGACCCTTCGCATTATCTCGATTGCTCAGACATGCAACCACCTGAGCCAATGGTTCATATACTGGCAGAACTCGAAGGTATGACACGCGGCGACGTTTTGTTTGCTTTGCTGCACCGCGAACCACTCTTCCTATTTCCAGAGCTTGAACGGCGAGGCCACGAATGGGTCGGCAACTTCGATGAAACAGGCAGCGCCTATCGCATCATGATCCGTGTTGGTGAAGCGTGAGGAAAAAACCATGCACAGCGAAAAAGATGCTCAACTCGAATATGCGATCCTTAATGCACTGCGGCTGATCCTCGATCCGGAGCTGGGCTTTAATCTGGTTGATCTGGGGATGATCTATCACATCGAAATCGTATCCGGCGGGCTGGTCAACGTTCAGATGACTACGACCACACCCGGCTGTCCTGCTGCAGGATTTCTCCTTGAGGCCGTGCAAACTTGCGTGGAAGCGGTCGAGGGCGTCTCACGCGTCAATGTCGAGCTGACATATGAACCCATATGGATGCCGGAGATGGCACTGCCGGAAATACAAGCTCGTTTCACCGGCCTGTCTTTATAGAAAGCATGGCTACGACCGTTTCGCGAAGGCCAGCGATTGAAATTTATCAATCGCTGGTTTTACTTTTAACAACACGCTCAGGCTGTAATCGTCCTTTGTGCTATCGCAAATAAGCCTTTAAAAACTTGGTTGATTTCACGTAAATCATTGTAAATACAAGATAATTATTTCCTCGATTTATGACCCATGTTGATTGCGGTCAAGGAAGGAACCTCCCGGATCTCCTATACATAAAACGACAGAGCAAAGAGCGCTCGGTCCTATCGTATAGGAGAGAATCGATGGCAGACCAGATGCAGATCAACCGCCGCACGATACTGGCAGGAGCAGCACTCGCTGGTGCGCTAGCCCCGGTGCTTGCGACAACATCCGCCTGGGGTAATGGCGCAATTCGGAAGGCCAGTGCAGCGGAAATTGCAGCACTACCCCGGCAGAAAGTGGAACTGGTGAACCCGCCATTCGTCCACGCTCACAGCCAGGCCGCAGAGGGTGGGCCGAAGGTTGTTGAATTTACGATGGTGATCGAAGAAAAGAAAATCGTCATTGATGATGCGGGGACTGAAGTTCATGCCATGGCTTTCAATGGCACCGTTCCCGGTCCGCTGATGGTCGTGCATCAGGACGATTATGTTGAACTGACACTCATTAATCCTGAAACCAACACGCTGATGCACAACATCGATTTCCATGCGGCAACCGGTGCATTGGGTGGCGGTGGACTGACGGAAATCAACCCCGGTGAGAAGACGGTCCTTCGTTTCAAGGCCACCAAGCCCGGCGTTTTCGTCTACCACTGCGCACCTCCCGGAATGGTTCCTTGGCACGTTGTCTCGGGCATGAATGGGGCGATCATGGTGTTGCCACGCGATGGACTGCACGATGGCAAGGGTAACAAGCTTTCTTATGACAAGATCTATTATGTCGGCGAGCAGGACTTCTATGTGCCTCGCGATGAAGCTGGTCAGTATAAGAAATACGACGCTCCAGGTGATGCATATGAAGACACTGTGAAGGTGATGCGTACACTGATACCGACGCATGTTGTCTTTAACGGTGCAGTCGGTGCATTGACCGGCGACAAGGCAATGACCGCCAAGGTCGGCGAGAAGGTGTTGATCGTTCACTCGCAAGCCAATCGCGATACGAGACCTCACCTCATCGGCGGACATGGTGACTATGTCTGGGCAACTGGCAAGTTCAACACACCGCCAGATCTCGATCAGGAAACCTGGTTCATTCCGGGCGGAGCCGCGGCAGCAGCCTTCTACACATTCCAGCAACCCGGCATCTATGCCTATGTGAACCACAATCTGATCGAAGCCTTTGAACTGGGTGCAGCCGCGCATTTCAAAGTCACCGGCGAATGGAATGACGATCTGATGACGTCGGTTCTGGCGCCGTCTGGGATGTAACGAAAGACGGACACTTCTTTGGTGATTGTCGAATAAGGAAAGGCTCGGAGCCGTATCTATTGAAGGACGCGGCTCCGTGACACCAAATGACCAAAGGTAATAAGAAGAAGCGCCTTCGGGAGTTGGCCGTGGCTGTGCCGGCTGTCTTGCTGGCGGTGGTTGCGGGTCTGTTTGTGGTGGATGCCGCAGGACGCGCAGAACGCAGCTCTCGGGATACCCAGTTTGAGCGCCCGCAGACCATTGTCGTTGCGCCGCGCAGCATGACCTATCGCGCTGATGGCGACTTTCAAAAGAACAATTATCCGGTGGATGCACCGCTGACGACGCGCAAACTCGCGCAATCGTTTGAGATTATGAAATATCAGGTCAGCGCATCCGACTATGAGCGTTGCATCGCCGATGGTTTCTGCCAACCGGCGGAAACGTTACCGCATAATCGAAACGGATTGGGCGCCAATGCACCCATTGTCGGCGTGAGCTACGATGATGCGGAAAACTATGCCAAATGGTTATCGCAAAAGACTGGTGAAATCTGGCATTTGCCGACCGACGAGCAATGGGCTTTTGCTGCCGGTTCACGCTTTACCGATACAGCTCTGGGCATTGAGGACGATGCCGCAGCCAACCCCGCTTTAAGGTGGCTCAAGGACTATGAGCAGCAGAGCGCGCGCAAGCTCGAGCGCAGTCCTGAAGTCCGTTCCGCAGGTGCATTTGGTGAAAACGAACTTGGCATCGCAGACGTTGCCGGCAATGTATGGGAATGGACACAGACCTGTCATCGCCGCGTGAACATCGATGCGTATGGCAAAATCGTTGCCGAAACACCTGTTTGCGGTGTCTATGTGGTCAATGGTAAGCACCGTGCCGCCATGAGCTCTTTCATCCGCAACCCCAAGACAGGCGGCTGTAGCGTTGGTGTGCCACCCGACAATCTGGGCTTTCGTCTGGTTCGCGACGGTCGCTGGTATGCGGTCGTGCTGAAACGGCTGAAAGAATTCTCAATATGATGGTTTATGCTTGAATGCCCCATTTTATGCCCCCGAGACTATCCCTTATTCCTCTTGCTGTGCTAAAGCGACAACGGGGATTTTTAGTAGGGGATGCGTGATGGCCACGATAGATCGCGGGCTTGTCAGAAAACTATCGTTGTTCGCAAAGATGAGCGATGACGAGCTGGACAAGCTTGTGTCTTACGCCTCAACGCGGCGTGTCGTTCCGGGCGAAACCATTTTTGAACAGGGCGATGATGCCGTCCTGTTCTTTTTGCTGCTTCACGGCCGCCTCAAGGTTAATCAGGTAACTCCAGACGGACAGCAAATCATCGTTCGCATGGTCCATCCCGGTGACCTATTCGGCTTCGCCAAGGCTTTGCAAAGGAGCGACTATCCCGGCACGGCAATGGCTGTTGCCGAAAGCATTGTTCTGGCATGGCCAACAGAACTTTGGGACTATTTCGTCGAACAGAATCCTGGCCTGGCAATGAATGCAATCCAAACCATCGGCAAGCGGCTTGAAGAAGCCCATACCCGAATCCGCGAGATGTCGACCGAGGAAGTTGAGCGTCGCGTTGCACACGCCGTACTGCGTCTTGCCCGGCAAGCCGGTAAAAAGGAAGAGGATGGTATCCGTATCGACTTCCCCATCACCCGCCAGGATATCGCTGAAATGACGGGAACAACGCTGCATACTGTATCGCGTATCCTCAGCAACTGGGAAGGTCAGGGTTTCGTTCGCGGCGGCCGTCAGAAACTAACCGTCATCAGTATGGCTGGCATAAAGCGTCTTGCCGACGGCAACCCATAAGCTGCAGACTGCTCGATTTTTCATGCGAATGCTCGTTGCGAGCGGTCATTCGTATCTTTTGCTTTGACGATCCCGCAATTGTCCAAACACCCGGCAAATCATCAAGACCCTCGGCGCGCACGCCTGTAGATCGGATGGCAGATCAGAGCTTCAAAGCGAATGCATTTGAAGCCGGGTCCAGTCCTCTCCTCCCAAGCAAAAGGATCTACGGCCATGACGACGAATTTCATCGAAACCAAAGACGGCACCAAGATTTTCTACAAGGACTGGGGCACAGGTCAACCAATCCTGTTCTCGCATGGCTGGCCGCTTTCGGGCGACGCCTGGAGCGTGCAGATGCTATTTTTCGCTGAGAAAGGCTATCGCGTTATCGCGCATGATCGTCGCGGTCATGGTCGTTCCGATCAGCCATGGAATGGCAACAACATGGATCAATATGCCGATGATCTGTCAGAGCTGATCGAAAAGCTCGACTTAAAGGATGTGATCCTTGTCGGACATTCGACCGGGGGCGGCGAAGTCGCTCACTATATTGGCCGCCACGGCAATAGCCGCGTCGCCAAAGCCGTGCTGGTTGGTGCCGTTCCGCCACTGATGCTCAAGACTGCAAACAATCCCGAAGGCACGCCGATTGAAGTCTTCGACGGCATTCGCAAGGGCACCCGCTCCGACAGATCGCAGTTCTTCAAGGATTTGACGCTGCCATTTTACGGCTTCAACCGCGAAGGCGCCAAGGTCAATGAAGGCCTGCGCGAGAACTTCTGGCTGCAGGGCATGGTCGGTTCGATCAAGGGGCTCTACGACTGCGTTCGCGAGTTCTCGGAAGTCGATTACACGGATGATCTGAAAAAGATCGAAGTGCCGACGCTGGTGATCCACGGCGATGACGATCAGATCGTGCCAATTGCAGCCGCGGGCGAAAAGACCGCCAAGATCGTGAAAAATGCAACGCTCAAGGTTTATCCCGGCGCGCCGCATGGTTTGGCGGAGACCGAAGCCGACAAGTTCAACGCCGACGTTCTGGAATTCATCCAGTCGTAAATTCGGCTCGATACCGAAGCGGGACGGCGAGCGGACCTTCTCTTGCCGTTTTCGCTTTTGTGATCGCGATGCCATATCCAAATGGCATCGAAATATGCAAGATTACGGCTCGTGGCCCATACAGTATGCATTTGTGCAACGCTATAAAGGCAATCCGTCATGACTGAGAAACCTCGCTTGTTTGAAGAGCGCGTGCGTGACGGTCTTGATATGCTGCCTGAACCCGTCGACCTGCCGGTTGACTGGCTGAGCTGCCATGATTTTCCACGCCCTTTATTGAAGTCTGCCTTAGGGCGCGCGCCAGAATCCTCCTGCTCTCAAACCGACAACACGCATTTACGAACGAAAGGACCATCATCATGACTGATAATGTAAAATCCCGTCGCTCTGCCTCTCTCAAGACACCAAGCGGTTTTTCGGAAGAAGCCGTGAAGGAAATTTCAGGCGGTATCACTGCTCTGCTCGCAGATGTGTTTGCCATTTATCTTAAGACCAAGAATTTCCATTGGCACATGTCTGGCGCGCATTTCCGCGATTATCATCTACTGCTGGACGAACAGGGCGATCAGATTTTTGCGATCACCGACGATCTGGCAGAACGCGCACGCAAGCTTGGTGGAAACACGCTGCGCTCCATCGGCGATATTTCGCGCCACCAGCGCATTCTCGATAATGATGCGGAGTTTGTGCATCCGCATGAAATGCTCGCCGAGCTGCGCGACGACAACAAGGCGCTTGTTGAAAGTATGCGCGTGCTGCACGAGCTTTGCGACGAATATGGCGATGTGGCAACCGCAAGCCTGCTCGAAAACTGGATCGACGAAGGCGAACGCCGCGTTTGGTTCCTGTTTGAAACGCTGCGCGGTACAAACGGCTGATTGCAGGATCAGTCACACAAAAGAAGGGGCCGTCGGCCCCTTTTTTCGTTTGTGCGCGAGGTGAAGCACAATCCCGCTCAGCCTATACACAAGTATAGAGTAGCAAAAACTCAGGTGTATGGTTTTGCACTCATAGTACGATTTCGTACAGCGCCGCATCATCCCAAAATCCTCCCATATCCAAACGCAGTTCAACGATTTTACGGGAGATCAATGATGTCACATTTCGCAACACCAGTTGACCACAAGCAGCCACGCCTTCCCCTCGACAAGTTCGCAAGCGAGACATCAATCAAGGTCTCTACCCTGTTGTTGAATGCCGTACAGCTTCTCGAAGAAGATGAAACAATCGCTATCGATCTGGTCAATCAGGCTTCAAGCCTGCTCGGCACACGCATGGTTGACGGCAATGATGTAGCGGATCGGATCGTTGTCGGCGGACTGGCGCCCTGGCAGATCAAGCGTGTGTGCCGCTTTATCGATGAGCGCATTTCCTACACGATTTCGCTTGATGAAATGGCGCGTCAGGTCAAGCTCAGCACCAGCTATTTCTCGGCAGCCTTCAAGAACAGCATTGGCGTTTCACCACATAATTATGTGATCCAACGCCGTGTCAAATTTGCCAAGGACAAGATGCTCAACTCCAATGCGCCCCTTTGTGAAATCGCACTTGATTGTGGCCTTTCCGATCAGGCTCACCTGTCGCGCGTGTTCCGCCGTATCACCGGTACCACACCAAGCGCCTGGCGCCGTTATCAGACACGTCCCAATGTCAAAGCAAATCTCGCAGTCGCGGAAATCTACTGACGTTTCACGCGTGAAAGTTTTCAGCCGATGCCGTAATGGCCTCCCTCAAGGCAGCAATGAAAACCCGGACCTTCGGCAAGACCAGTCTGGTGGTCGGATAGACCGCCCAGATATTGAGTGTTTCAGGTCTTGCCTCACCGAAATTGAGCCTGACCAGACGCCCCGTCTTCACATCGTCACTCACATACCAGGTCGATAGAAGTGCAAGCCCACCGCCCGCAAGACAGGTGGCATAACAGCCCTCCATCGTGTTGGCGGAAAAGCGGGCGTTTAGACGAATGTGCTTTTCGCCTTCGGGAGTCGAGAAAGTCCAGTGTGTTGCAGAGCCAAGCGGCAGGCAGTCATGCTCTGCAATCTCATCAGTCGCGTGCGGTATGCCGCGTCTTGCCAGATAGTCCGGGCTTGCAACGATGCAACGAGGATTGTCGCTGAGCTTCTGCGCAATCAGGCTGCTGTCGCGCAGTCGGGCAATGCGGATCGCGAGATCCGTCCCGCTCGCAACCAGATCGGGCAAGTGATCCGTGAGATCCAGCGCGATACGCAATTCTGGATTCTGCTCAAGCAGCTGCGGCACAAACGGCGTGACATAGCGAAGGCCAAAGGCAACGGGAACCGAAACACGCAAAAGACCTGCCGCACCTCTGGATTCCGCCCGCAGCAGCGCTTTGGCTTCGGTTTCATTTTCAATCATGGCGCGCGCAAAAGGCAGGAAGGTTTCACCTTCAGGTGTCAGCGAAAGCGAACGTGTCGTGCGATGCAGCAGCCGGACACCAAGCATTGTTTCAAGAGCAGCTAGACGGCGTGTGGCAACCATCGGCTGAAGACCAAGCCTCCGGGCCGCTTCAGCCAGGCTTCCGGCATTCACTGCCGCCAGAAATACAACAACGTCATCCGTATTCATTATATCATTTTTCGTTATGCAGGCAGATCGTTCAAGATCACTAAAACGAAAATCGATAAAAAGCTAGATAGTCAGGCACCGATTGCGATAGAGCGGCTCTCGCTTCAAGGTGCCTTTGATAGCCGCCCTATCCAAAAGTTTTTCACGCATCGTTCCGCCGGAAAGCACCTCCCACTTTCCTCGGGACCAACCACAAGAGGGCAGCAAAATGGACGATAAAAGCCAATCTTCAACGCAAGCCGGGCAAGCCAGCGCTGGTATCGGCAAAGGGGCTCTGTTCGCAATGGCCGTAGCCAGCGGCGTGGCGGTTGCAAATATCTATTACAATCAGCCATTGCTTGGAATCATGGAAGCCGATTTTCCAAACGATCCGGTGACGGGCCTAATCCCGACCGCCACGCAGCTTGGCTATGCCGCTGGTTTGTTCTTCCTGCTTCCGTTGGGGGATATTGTTCACCGGCGCAAGCTGATTATCGGCCAGTTCATCATTCTGGCAGTAGCGCTTGCCATTGCGGCTGTAGCACCCTCGGCGCTTGCTCTGGTGATTGCATCGCTTATCGTGGGTGCAAGCTCGACAGTCGCACAGCAGATCGTGCCTTTTGCGGCTTCGCTTGCTGTGCCTGAAAAGCGCGGCGCGACCATCGGCACGGTGATGGCGGGCGTCCTTTCGGGCATTCTGTTCAGCCGTACGCTTTCCGGCTTTGTCGGTGAACATGCTGGCTGGCGCGAAATGTTCTGGATCGGTGTGCCGCTGGCGCTCTTTGCGGGTTTGTTGATGTTTTTCGCGCTGCCTAACCATCGTTCAACATCGCATATGCGCTATCACACAGCGATCCGTTCGCTGGCTAGAATCTGGAAAACGCACAGCGCCCTTCGCATTGCAGCACTGACGCAGGCAGCACTTTTTGCAGCCTTCACGGCCTTCTGGACCATTCTCGCGCTTTACCTGCAAACACCTGAATTTGGCTTGGGCGCAGATGTTGCCGGTCTCTTCGGTATTGTGGGCGCAGTTGGTGTTTTTGCAGCGCCATTTGCAGGCCGGATTGCCGACCGCAAAGGTCCGCACTTTGTCGTGCTTATGGGGGCCATCCTTACGCTGATTTCATGGATGATCTTCGGCCTCTGGTCTTCGCTTATCGCGTTGGTCGTCGGCGTGATCGTGCTTGATTTCGGCATCCAAGGCGCTCTCGTTTCCAATCAGCACATTATCTATGCACTTGACCCTGAAGCTCGGAGCCGCCTTAATACCATCTTCATGACAGCTATGTTCCTCGGTGGTGCGGCAGGTGCGGCACTCTCAACACTTGCGTGGAAGCATGGCGGTTGGCTTGATGTAAGCCTGCTCGGCGGTTCGCTCGCCATCATAGCGCTGGTCATCCAATTCGTGGCTTTTCGTGTTCGCAGCTCTTTCGCTGCCCTACATTAAAGAGAATCGAAAGCTTTGCTTTCGATTACAAAAAAGGCGGCCCACTGGCCGCCTTTTTTGCTGGTTGGTTTCATCAACGAGGCACCATGCCCGGCTGGTCGGAAGGCAACTTCCGCAAATCGACAACATCAATATTGAGGTGCTGTGCAACAAGATCCGCTGGCGTATGCGTCAGCCATGAAGAAAGCGACACTTCCTGATATTCCGCCGTCCTGAACACAGCGACGAATTGAAGATCGGTGGTGCCGGTGTTTTCGATAACGTGGCCCTGACTGCGCTTCACATAGCCGACATCACCAGCCCTGAAATCAGCAGTCTGGGCGCGTGGGCCTGCATCGAAAACGGTCATGCGGCCTTCGCCCTTGATCCAGTATTGCCATTCGTCGGCATTTGGATGCCAGTGCAGCTCGCGGACACCGCCGGGCTTAATCGTCTCGATTGCGGAAGCAATTGTAGTCGAAGCCTTGAAGACCGAACTGTCAGCCATGCGGATGGTGCCGGAACGGTTTTCTTTCAATGGCTTTGCAGAGCTGAGCTTGTAGGTGAAGGGAAACGGAGGCAGGCCAGCCGATGAAACCTCTTCCTGGTCGTTAGAAAGTTCCCCCGGCTCGCGACCCTGAAAAATCCAGAGATTGTTAAGCGGGATCGACTTCATCGCGTCTTCATCGATACCGAAATTCTTGGCAAGAATGCTGGGCGGTGTATGCGCCAGCCAATCTGTTACCAGCAGCGTATTGTATTCGGACTGATCACCTTCATCAAATGCCAGAACAAATTCGCAGCCATCAGGACCGAGCCCCTGCAAGGAATGCGGAAAGCCTGCTGGAAAGTACCAAAGATCACCGGCTTCAACGTCCTGCACATAAGCGCGGCCTGCAGTGTCCAGAACAGTAATGCGGCAGCGACCATTGGTCATGATTGCCCATTCGGCCGCGCGATGCCAGTGCATCTCGCGAACACCCCCCGCATTCAGGCGCATGTTGACGCCGGATATTTCCGCGGAAATTGCAAAGTCGGATTGTGTCAACTGACGCGCCCAGCCACCATTCTGAATGCGCTTTGGCGCATCGTTGAATGAGCCCCAGAAGAGCTGCATATCGCCAATATCGGTTGCCGGCGGATTCTGGAAAGATGGGAATTGTGCGTTGAGCGCCGGGTTCTTTGGGCCGGGATCGGTCAGACTTCCGGCATTGGCGTTGATTGCGCCTTCCGGCGGCAGATCAGGATTGCCGAATGTCGGCTTGCTGGAATGATCGTCGGCGCTCTTTGTCTCTATGCGATGGGTGGTCATGGCGGCTTCTCCTCTCGTTGCCAGCGGCAACAATTTCTGATGCAGGAGAAGTTTACGAGAGAAGGGAAAGGGCCACATCTATACCGAGGTCTATCTATCCCCGGCGATTGGTATGTTGTTTCCCAAGCCTACAATCGGAGTGCGTGCTCAAGATGATCGAGCAGTTTAGTCACGTCGACCGGCTTGCCCAGAAAAGCGAAAGCGCCGCCTTCCATGGCCGCATTACGGGTACGGTCGTCTTCAAAGGATGTCATAAAGATCATCGGCGGGTGAGCCGTCTGTTTGTTCAGTTCGGCCTGAAGTTCAATCCCGCTTAATCCAGGCATCTTCACATCAACCAGCATACAATCGATATCCGATTGCGCCTCATAGGCGAGATACTCTTCGGCTGAAGCGAAAAGACGGCTTTCATAACCGCAAGATTTGACGAGATCGTCGAGAGCTTCCCGGATGCCCTGATCATCATCAACGATGGCTATGGTATGAATTTGCGCTGCGGACAAGATATTGGACCTTGAATTGCTAGAATCTGATCGCGCATCCCGAAAACGATTCCTGTTTTTAGAGATGAGCTTAAGGCCCTTTATGCGCTCTGGCAGAGCACAAATATACCATACTTAGATACAGGTCACTTTGTCGTTTCGCTGATAAACTCTGCCTTGCGAACCAGATCGGCAAGAGATCGCACATCCATCTTGCGCATGACATTGCCACGATGAAGCTTAACCGTCACTTCACTGATACCAAGATCAAAGGCGATCTGCTTGTTCATTTTGCCGGTGACAACAGCGTCCATCACCTCCCGCTCGCGCGGGGTCAATGTTTGCACCAGTTCGACGACAGCCTGATTTTGCGCTGCCTCCTGTCTGCGCACGCTATCGCGCTGCACAGCCGAACTCACCGCATCCAGCACATCCTGTTCCTTGAAGGGCTTGGTGAGAAAATCGACGGCGCCTGCCTTCATCGCACGCACCGTCATCGGAATATCGCCAAAGCCCGTCATGAAAACCACCGGCAGGCGAATTCCCGACTTTTCAAGCTGGCTCTGGAAATCAAGGCCACTGATGCCCGGCAAACGAACGTCGAGGAGAATGCAGCCCGGTCTTTCCATTCGTGATTGATCCTGGAATTTGGCCATGAAGGCTGCCGCTGTTTCAAATGCTTCCGCATCAAACTGCATGGATAAAAACAGATCCGCCAGCGATTCCCGCATCGACGGATCATCATCGATGATGAAGACCACAGGCTTGTCGTTTAGTTGTTTTTGAGGCTTGCGTATCTCAGGCATCCTGCACTTCCCAATTGATTGGCAAGCGCATTTCAAATTCCGCGCCACCTGTTTCGTGATTGGTCCCGGTCAGAGTTCCACCGCTTGCTTCAACCGTGCTGCGGCAGATCGAAAGCCCCATGCCCATACCGGAAGCCTTGGTTGTATGAAAGGGCATGAATAGCCGCTTGAGCGTATCCTGATCTATTCCCGGTCCGCTGTCACGAATGCTGATCACGGCATGATCATTGTCGATGCGGCCAATGGTGATCACAATGGAACGCGAGCGGGTTCTGGATGCTTCCATCGCTTGAATGGCGTTGGTTACAAGATTGATAATCACCTGCTGAAGCTCAATCCGCACGCCCTCAATTACCGGCGAACGCCAAGTCTGTGCCATGCGAACCTGGGTACTGCTGCGTTGCAGCTCATGTTCCATGAGCGCAATGGTTTCGCGAACCAACATGGTGAGGTCGATGGGTTCCACCCGCCGTTTGGCCTGGCTCAGCATATTGCGCGTGTTCTGGATAATCTCGCTTGCGCGGTCACTATCGCGAATGATCCGTTCGGCAGAGCGCCGCACAGCGGTCAGGTCCGGGGGCTCGCGGTCGAGCCATCGCAGCACCGTCTGCGCATTGAGCATGATGGCGCCAAGCGGCTGGTTAAGTTCATGGGCAAGCGAGGCTGACAAGGCACCGACGGTTGCGGCCCTCGAAGCTTTGGTCAATTCAGCCTGTGCTTCCACCAGCGCCTTCTGCGCCAGTTCACGCTGCGTAATATCGACCATGCTCAGCACAACGCGGTTGAAAGCGGCAGGATCGCTGGGGAAACTGATGCTGAGCAGCGCCAGCCGCTCTTCACCACTTTGGGTGTGAAATTCGACCTTGCTCTCAAAATAGCGCTGTTCATCGAGCAGCGCCTGCAACACATGCGCAAATTGGTCATTACGTGGTACGAAGAGACTGCCGAGTTGATGCGCCTGCCCAAGATCAACCCCTAGAAGTTCATAGGCTGCTTCATTGGCAGCAACCGTATCGGTCATGCCAATACATTGCCGGACGAAATCCGGATGCGTGCGGGCATAGTCTTCAATATCAGTGACGCCTTGCGCCTTAAGCTGGATCAGATGCTGGCGAAGCCGCGAGTAATCACGCTCGCAAAGGGCAACGCGTGTGCGATCAAAAATTGAACGATAGCGTGCTTCGCTATCTTTGAGCGCTGCGTGGGAGGCGAGCAATTCCTGCTGCCCCATTTTGTTTCTCAAAATGAGAACGGCTGTAACTACAACCGCAGCAACAGCGACCGCTAGACGGATGGTTGTCTGAAAATCCGGCTCCGGGCCATGGGTTGCATAATAGGATGTGATGGTGAGGATGAAACAGCCAATGCCGCTCAGGATAATGCCTGTGCGCCCTGTTACTTCGGCTGCCAGCAGCAGCACAATGGCATAGAGAACGGCAATAGCGCCTTCAATATCGGTGAAGGTATCAACGTAAAAGACACCAAGCGCCAGCGCCAGGGCGACAAAGCCCACCGCCAGTTCACTGCCTCGTTTGTGCATGCCCTCTGCATATTTAGACATCTTTTGTCGTTCCCCAGATTCGACTGCGCGAAACCATAGAGCAATTTATGTGGTTGCGAACCTATACCTAGGTTTGGGTGCTAACCAGATCATCTAACGAACCTTATCCGCGATCCGAAATCGACGATTGGTGAGACGAAACCGCATCAAGTGCCTGCTTGTTTGAGGTTTTCTTTACGCAGAGGTAAAGGCGCGCGCCCATCAGTCATTTCGGATTGCAAGCCTCGATGCGTGCTTCAACACCGTAAACCTTTGCCAGCACTTTGAAGTAACAACAACTCGCGGCGCTCCGTAAGCAGGAATTGTAGCCTCTTTCAGAACAAGCAAAGAGTGGAGCAAGCGAAACATCAGCGGCACCGTCACCGTAATAGCGCCTTTCATACGAACCGCTCGTGCCACAGACTGCTTGAAAAACATCTGATGCTTAAGATTGACTGTACCCGTTAGCTCACCCACCACCGCACTTCAGAATGTGCACAATTGTTTCCTAGAGTGTTGCTGTATCTCAATGTTCGCCGGACCGTTCGTTAAGGTGGTCCATAGCGACGTTAACAACACACAAGTCTTTTAATGCTCAACGCCATGGCGAGCGCCTCATCCGCTCTTCGTACCCACCATAACGTTCTGGTTATTTAGCCTCTATCTTTTGCTGTGGATGATTTGTTCAAACCTGACAAAGTGCGATGGTCGTTTTGATGACGCAGTTTTATCTTCGATAACGTGAGGTTATTTTCGCACCAACATGTAATTTCGTGTGGACATCCATAATAATTGCAAGCAAAATTCCTCAATAAAAGCATGTTTTCCGCCTTTTCCTGATCATGTAATATTTCTTCTTAGTGTGAGTTTCTTGAGCATTTGCAGGGGGGATTTGAAGTGAAAGATGATCTTGCCTGGACACTACACGAAGTTGCCAAAGCAACCAGTGGTCGCTGGTTGATTGAACCGCAGTTCGGGTGGCGTGCGACGGGTCTGGCAATCGCGGCTCAGACCTTCAAGGCCGGAGATATGATTGTGGTCGCAAGGCACAATGAGGAACGAGGCCTCAGTCTTCAAGGCCTGCAAAGGCTTGCGACCAGGCCATCAGCGATAATCACATCTGCAGACGTTGCCGAACTCCGAAAATTCGAAACTCCTTTGTTGCTGGTAGAAGATACCGGAAAAGCAATTCTCAATCTCGGGCACAACGCTCGAGACAGATTTCGTGGTCGTGTCTTTGGCGTAACCGGCAGTGCCGGCAAAACGACATGCGTTGCAATGCTTTCGCATGCATTATCACCTTACGGCAAAACACAACATTCCGCACATAATGCCAATCTACCACATGGCATCGCATGGAATCTGGCTTCTTTCGATTTGACAGCCTCAAACATTGTTTTGGAGATGGCCATCGGACGCATGGGTGTAAGTTCCCGAATGGCGCGGCCACATGTTGCGATATTCACAAACATTCAGCCTGTGCATCTCACCGAAACCAATACAACAAAAGATATTGCCAATACAAAAAGCGCGATCTTCTGGGGTATGAAGCCGGGCGATATTGCGATTATTAACCGCGACATGCTCGAATGGGATACAGTTTTTGCGGCAGCCACGAAGGCGAAGCTGCGGGTTGTCCATTTTGGACAGAGTGATGCATGCGATTATCAGATACTGAAATATGATGCGCAGGAAAACCTCGTCCGGGTAAAAACCCCTTACGGAATTAGAGAATATAAACTCGGCGCAGCTGGGCACCATATGGCGCTAAACAGCATCGCCGTACTGGCCGCTTTGGAGAGCGCAGGACTAGATCCGGGTGCCGCGCTCGCCTCCTTTTCGACATTTGGGGCATTGGCAGGCAGAGGCGAAAGCCTGCAGATCTGCATCGGAGGCAAAAATATAACTGTTATCGACGACGCATATAATGCCAATCCCGGGTCGATGACTGCTGCGTTGAACCGCCTAAGTGAAGAAAAAACAAAGGGACGTCGGATCGCTGTACTCGGACAAATGGCGGAACTGGGCAAAGATGCCGAACGGTACCACACCGAACTTGCGACACTGATTAACAAGCTTCCGATCGATAAGGTTTATATCTACGGAGAGCTTTATACAAAATTCTGGGAAGCGCTGGCAGATCATCGCCGCGGGCATTTTGCGCAGAGTTTAACTGATCTTCGTGAGTATCTTCTAGCAGCGACCAGGTCTGATGATACGATCTTGCTGAAAGGGTCTAACAGCACGCGCGTGCACGAAATCGTCGAAAGTCTCAAGGCAAAAGCTACGATCCGAAGTGCACTTAATGTTTCGAACGAGACAAGTGCTCTTCTGCTGCGGTGGAGCGACGGACAGATATTATTCAATCAGGGCGCAGATTTAAAACACCCACCTGCATCAATCGCAAAGATCGTTACACTATGTCTCGTGCAGCGGCGCATGGAAAAGCTTCAGATCAACGGTGAGACGACAGTTCCCGTATCAGAAGCTGCCACTGATATTCAAAGCCTGTGGGGTTTTAGGGCAGGAAATCCTCAAACACTCGCCACACTAATCAAAGCCAACGCCATCATCAGTGCGAACGAGGCCAGCAATGCGCTTGCAGAATGGCACAGTGGTTCAATCGCCGCTTTTGTAGAGGAAATGAACTCTTATGCGCGATCTGTTGGAATGCGGGAAACGCTTTTTTGTTCTCCCAGTGGCATCGGCATCAGACAGAAAACAACGACCGGGGATCTGGCGATACTTGCGGGTCATGTCCACGCCAATTTTCCCGCACTGCTTCAGATTTTTGCTCAAAAGGATTTTCACTTTGAGGGAAAGACATATCTGAACATCAACCCATTTCTCGGACACAGTGGCATAACCGGACTTAAAACAGGCTCTCTGGGTCCCTCACGACACCACGTCGTGCTTACACGGACGGTAAAGGGTGAGTTGTTCATCTGTGTCATCCTGAGTGCTCAGAGCAAGCAGGAACGCCAGCGTATCGGAGATGAGCTTCTGAAAGCATGTTTGCCTCTGTGACAGGCTCAGTTCAAATCATTAAGCTCTGAATGCTGAGCAGGCTTTTCTTCTCTGCATTTCGACCTAGGACCGCATTGAGGCGAAGGGTTCCCTCTCTGCAACGTCGCCATTCAGAAACAAGTAAAGGACCCCATGACCATGAGCGCAATATACTCCGCTGTCCTTACAACTCTGAAACGCTCGTGGTCGTTGTTAAAATGGCGCTTTCTAAAAAGCGCATTCGTGCTCGCTGGTATTCCACTACTGATCGGGGCGAGAGCGGACGAGCGGGAAAAACTCGGCCCATTTACTGCAACAAATCCGCAGGTATTGCAGGAGCCAAAGGATGCAGAGCATTTCGATATACGTGAGGCCCTGCATGGCTCCACCGCAAGCTCTGAGCAATGTTCCGCAATAGCGAATTCGCTTTGGGTAAATGCCGCGGGGCGTGGCGAATGCATTCGCTATTATCGCTCGGGCCTTCAGCACCGCGCTAACCCCATGGTAATGGTTTATTTCAGTGGCGATGTGCTGTTACGCAACGCCGACGGGCAAAGAAGCGTGGTTCCGTCTTACGGAAAACAATCACCTTCTTCGATTACTGAAGAAATGACGGAATGGTCGGAGGCCGCCGGTGTCCCAGCGATTTTTCTAGCCCGCCCCGGTCTTTTTGGATCCTCAGGAGATCACAATAAACGTCGACAAAATCGGGAAATCGAGCTTATGCAACACGCGATTTCTCTCCTCAAGGATCGCTACCAGATCCAATCTTTCATCTTCGCAGGTCATTCGGGCGGCGGACAAATAGTTGCAGGTCTTCTCAACAAACGCGACGATATAAGGGCAGCGGTCATATCTTCCGGCCTTGTTTCCGTAAAGCAGGTCACAGATTACTGGGAGTTTCGCCGGAACATTCCAGGACGTCTTCTTTACGATTCCCGCGAGTTTTACGATCCCATTGACCATTTAAAGAATGTTGCGAAATCTGACCGTCCGGACGTATACGTTATCTCGGATCCGGAAGACCAGACAATCCCTTTCTTTACGCAGTTGCGCTATGTACGCCGGCTCAAAACAACAGGCTTCGATCCGCACCATATATTTGCGCATGCACCAGATCCGTCACACCATTTACTTTCCAATTACGCGAAAATTGCTGCTGCTATGATTGCACAGGGTAACAGTTCTGCCGAAATACGACGAACGCTTGCGCTACATGATGCCAGTCAGATCGCATCGAGGGAAGAGCGAAACAAATCACCAGAAGTTCTGACAATACCCCCGCCCTATGTTAGTGCCGAGAGCGCTTTATCCGTGTTGATACCGGATGCTACCGATAACACGCAGAAAATCCTGTTCTCTAAAGCGGGCGAGAAGCAGCTCCCGCCTGCATCCGTGACCAAACTGATGACTGCAATCGTCGCAATTGACATCAGCAGAAAGTTACGACTGGGCCTATCGCATAAAATAGTGGTTCATGCGGACGATCTGGTGGGTGGATCAGGAAACAATCTGAAGGTCGGCGATGTATTACCACTTGAGGCTGCAATCGCCAACTTGATGCTGTCTTCGTCGAATGTGACGGCGAATGCTGTCGCCCGAAGCATGGGCGCTGTAATGAGAAGAGAGGAGCATCACAAAGAAAGCGACCCAGACGTTTTCGTACGCCAGATGAACAATAGAGCCCAGACGCTTGGCATGACGCGAACTGTCTTCATGAACCCATCAGGGCTTTCAGCTTCGGGACAGGTAACAACAGCCAAGGATCTCGCGAAGCTCGCGGTCGAAGCACTGAAATATTCTGAAGTATCAAGAGTGTGGGGAGACAAACAGTATACTATAGTAGTCGAGGGGCCTCACGCGCGCAAATTAGCACTATCGAACCCAAATCCCCTCTATAAGGACTATGATATCATTGGTGGTAAAACGGGGGCACTCGTTCCAGGTCTTTTCAATATCGTGGTCGTTTCCCAGGCGCCAGGAGAGAGATTGCTTGTCACTGTCAGTTTGAAGTCTCCCTCGGAAAACGAGCGGACGAGAGACGTGCGCACGTTGATTGACTGGGCTAAGCGCAATCAAGCAAAGTGAAAACATAAAATCTTCATCCTACAGTTGTGCCATTTGAGGTTCTGACCCTCATTCAGATCAGGCAGCTCTTTGCGCCAGGCGGCTGGCACCGCCAGTTGCGAACCTATACCTAAGGTATAGGCCCCAACTCTGCGGCCCAATAGACCTAAGTATCTGAACACTATCCGTTCATCTGATTGAGCTGCCCTGCTTCGCTGCCTAAGCTGGGAGCATATCGACGTTGCAAAGGAGTTCGATCATGCCGGGCGATAATCCTCTTTCACACGCACTCGCTGCAGGCACCGTTGCGCCTGCGTTCACTTTACCTGCTACGGCGGATCAGACGGTATCGCTCAGCGATCTGCGTGGCGCTCCGGTGATACTCGCATTTTACCCGGCTGACTGGAGCCCGGTCTGCAGCGATCAGATGGGACTTTATAACGAAATACTGCCGGAATTTCATCATTCGAAGGCACAGCTGCTCGGCATATCAGTGGATGGTGTGTGGTGCCATGCCGCCTTTGAAGCAGAGCGTAAATTGCATTTCCCGCTTCTCGCAGATTTTGAGCCCAAAGGTGAAGTCGCCCGGAACTATGGCGTTTATCGCCAGAAAGATGGCGTTGCAGAGCGTGCGCTCTTCGTCATCGATGCCGATGGCATTATCCGATGGAGCTATGTTTCGCCCCTCGGCATCAACCCGGGAGCCGATGGCATTCTTGAAGCACTCGACATGCTTGAGGCCAAACCAACCGCTACGGAGCTGCAACCATGAGCAAGTTGAGCATTCCTGTCAGTAAACAGGATCACATCCAGGGTTATGAGACAGCCGCTGTAACCCTTGTCGAATATGGCGACTATGAATGCCCTTATTGCGGCGAAGCTTATTACGTTCTGAAAGCAGTGCAGAAGGCAATGGGTGAGGATCTACGCTTCGTGTTCCGTAATTTCCCGCTCGCAGAAATACATCCCCATGCGCTTCACGCTGCGGAATTTGCTGAAATGGCAGCTACACAAGGCCTGTTCTGGCAAGCCCATGATCTTCTCTACAAAAACCAAAACGCGCTGACCGATCATGATCTCCTCGCATATGCGACAGCTCTCGGCATAGCGCCAGCGACCGTCGCAACCGCCTTCGACGGCCGTTTTCAGGAGCGCATTGAAACAGATTTCCGCGGTGGATTGCGAAGTGGCGTCAATGGCACACCAACGCTTTTCATCAACGGCACGCGATATGATGGTGCTCGCGACGCGGCTAGTCTGGTTACTGTTCTGCGAGAAGTGAAGGATTTGCTTGTCTCAAATCAAAGCAGATAGATGCACAATCGCCTCGGGGACCAGCGCCCCGAAGCGCCACCTTTTTAAGGTATGATATCGGTCTTTGCCGTTCTGATATCTGGCTCTTCTGCCTTCATGTAAAAGGCCCTGTCGCCACCCACGTCAAACATCAAACTCCGCTCAATTGCGGCCAAGTAATCCGTAGATGATGCGACCTGCAAATGTCTGCCCGATCCTTGATTGTGCAGGCAATCCTTCTGCACTGTAATGATGTTGGTTGTATCGGCGTTTGTGTGGGCAACCCCCACAGGCTTGTCATCAAAAATCGAAAGATTTACAATGAGCCTGTTTGCGCTCCAGGTCGCCATTTTCACTTCATCCAAGGCCGCATTGATTGCCATCAGCATGGAGCCTGCCTCGCCTTTGTGATCATCAGGGCGATAAAGTGCTATTGCTGTAGCCGCTGCTTCAGCATCGCCTTCATCGCAGATGCGCCTCCATGGCAGAACGGTTTCGGATTGGCTGTCGTCCAACCACTCGATATAGGCAATTGCCACACACTGGTTCGGGCCGCTGGTCATAACGTGGTACAAAGAACGCAGGGCCGCTATATGCCCCTCGCGAACCATCTGAACATCGTCGATATCTGGCAACGATGACCGATCGACAGCAAAAACAACCGCTGCATCAACTCTATCTGAGCGTAAAGCCTCCCCCGCTCGTGCTTTCTCGTTCGCAAGCAAAAACGACCCCAGCAGTAGCGCCAGAATTGAGATCAGAACCGACCGCCTTTCCTCACCAAAATTTGCGTATTTGCGAAACATGCTCGCCGCCCCATTATACCGCCGACGATCTGTCAGCGGATTAGTCGGGACCATATTCTCCTGATGTACCTGCTAAAATACGACAGGTGCCGTATTTCATGCCTTAGGCCATCTTGGTAGCTTCTGGCTAACAGAGGCATATAGGCTTTCATTCAAGCAAATCCTTGCTTGAATGGCGGTTCTGGCAGTTGGGGGCTTCTGCCAGAGCCGCGACCGGAAGATTAAGCCGATGGCAATCCAAGACGCACCGCATAAGCTGTCAGTTCAGCGCTACTATGGAGGTCGAGTTTGCGCATGAGGTTTTCGCGATGCTTACGGGCGGTGAAAACGCTGATGCCGAGCCGATCTGCTATTTCCCTGGTCGTCGCACCCTGTGGGATCAATGCCAAAAACTGTAACTCACGCCTTGTGAGCGGGACAGGCGACACGACATCGATATTGGGTCCAGGCTCATGACCATTTGGACGGTTGATCGAGGAACCAATGTGAATTGCGCCGTTGCTGCGACCGTTTTTCAAATTGGCGATGGTGGCAAGCAGTTCGCTCGGATCGCCATCTTTCGTCAGATAACCACTAGCACCAGCGTCGAGTGCTGCACGGATCGAACGGGATTCACTGTTTGCAGACAGAATAAGAATTTTTAACTTTGGATGGGTCGCTCGTAATTGTTCTATGAACTGAAAGCCGTGAAATCCCGGCATCCCAAGATCAAGCAGGACCATATCGCAAGGCGTCCGAGCCAAAAGCCTCAACAAAGACGAGCAATCACCCACTTCACCAACCACAACCGTTTCGCTTAACGTGGAAAGAAGTAGTTTAAGCCCCTCGCGGACGATATTGTGATCGTCAGCCAAGACTACCCGGTAGTTTTCCCTCATCGATAAGATGCCCCTCAAGCCCACAAGCGAATACAGGATAGCATTATGGTGGCTTTAACGCTCCCTGAAAAACACAAAAAATCGACGAGAGTTAATCCCATAGACGAGACGCGTATAAAGCAGGCGTTGGTCAATACGCTTTACAAGCATTCGGCCGGCGTACTGCTGACCAACATTTTCGTGCCGATCCCCTCGCTGCTGATCTTCTGGGGCAAGGTACCCAATACCTGGCTCGTTGCATGGTGCGTTTCTGTCTATTTGCTGACAATCCTCCGTATGATCGGCACCCGCGCTTTTTTTCGCCATACGAAAACACCGAACAACTATCCGAAATGGGCATGGATGGCGGCTGGCTTCTCGTGGTTGTCGGGTATGAACTGGGGATTATTGGGCTTGATCGGTTTTCTTTCGGGCGAACCACACCTTCTTTCATTCGCAATGATCGTCATGACGGGTCTGACCTGCGGGTCCGTGCCCACTTCATCAGCATTTCTGCCGGTCCTCGTCGGATCGTTATTCACGACCGTTCTCCCAAGCACGATCTATTGCCTCATGAGTGAGGGGGAGATTTATAACGCCTATCTGTTTTTGATCGCCTGTCTGGTTATCATCAACGTGCATCATGGACGTGTGACCCACCGGGATCTGGCCGAGACGATTCGATTGCGCTTTGAAAACGAAACACTCGTTGATCAGCTCAAAAGTGAAAGGGACAGGGTGGCAGCGGCCGATCGCGCAAAGACACGTTTCCTTGCAGCTGCAAGTCACGATCTTCGGCAACCAGTACACGCACTTGGTCTCTTCAATTCGACCTTGGCAGCACTCGCAGGCAGAGGGAATGTCAATGGCGCCGACGCGGCTAATATTTCTGGAAAGATCAGAAGCGTCGTTGCCAATCTGAGCTATCTGCTCAACGCATTGCTCGATGTTTCACGTCTCGACGCTCAGATCGTGACGCCCAATCGCGAAACCATCTCGATAGGTGAATTACAGGATGATCTTCGCAACGAATTTGCGAGCCTCGCTGAAAGCAAAGGTCTTCGATGGAGAATGGTCCGATGTGACCTTCATACAGACAGCGACCCCATGATGCTGCGGCAGATAATTGCCAATCTGATTGCCAACGCGATCCGCTACACGACAAGCGGAGGCATACTCTTTGGCTGTCGTCTCAGAGGCAGTAATATCGAAATTCAGGTCTATGACACCGGGATCGGTATCGCCGAAAACCAGCACAAAACAGTGTTTGAAGAATTCGTGCAGCTGCATAATCCTGAACGCGATCGCGACAAAGGACTGGGACTTGGCTTGTCGATTGTGAAACGAACAGCAGAATTGCTCAATCATCCGATCCGGCTTTGCTCGCAAGCCGGTACGGGATCGATGTTTTCAATCGTCGTACCGCTTGTCGTTGATCAGCGCCAACCGAAGAAGGCCACCAGAAGCCCGCTTCAGACAGGTGGAAACATTTTCATTATTGATGATGAAAGCACCGTTCTTGAAGCTCTCACAGGGCTTGTCGACGTTTGGGGTTACCAAGCCTTTTCGGGGCGCAACGCTGTCGAAACATATGCCGCCTGGCAAGCTGATAAAACAGCGAAGCCCTCTCAAGCCGACCTTGTCATCGTGGACTACCGCCTTGAAGGGGGCATGATTGGAACACAAGCTGCACGCAGATTGTTCGATCAACTTGGTTACGAGCTGCCCGTGATCATCCTGACGGGCGATACATCGCCTGAAAGACTGCGTGAAGCGTCCGCGAGCGGTTATATGCTGCTTCACAAGCCGATTGATCCCGCCGAATTGCTGCAGGCGATCCAGAAGGCCATTTAAGAAAGCGTGGGTTCAGTCCAGAATCTGTAAATCTGCTCTATTGCGTAAAAATAAGCAGAGCCCGGCTTGAAACTGCAAAATCGCTTCTTACGTGATAGCCAGTGGACCGGGCCCCTCTGGCGGTTTTTACAAACCGTGATGTCGGACACTTCGAGCAAGCTCGAGGTCAGCCCGGTAACCCGAAGCCGACCTTGTTAGATTTGAACAGAGGTCGGATATGGAAATATTTACTTCACTCTTCATGGGAACGCCGGTCTGGATGTGGCTGGTGTTTATCGGCATCGTTCTGGCATTGCTGGTGCTCGATCTTGGCGTCTTCAACAAGGAAGACCATGAGATCGATATAGGTGAGAGCCTGAAAATGTCGGCTTTCTACATCACACTTGGACTGGCTTTTTCCGGCTTTGTCTGGTGGCAGATGAGCAGCGAGGCGACGGCGCAATATCTCACCGCATTCGTGGTTGAGAAAACGCTGGCTCTCGACAACATCTTCGTTATCGCGCTGATATTCAGCTTCTTCGCAATCCCGCGCAAATATCAGCACCGCGTCCTATTTTGGGGTATTCTCGGTGTGATCGTGTTGCGCGGCATCATGATCGGCCTTGGCGCTACAATCGTGGCAAACTACCACTGGGTGCTGTATCTGTTTGCGGTCTTCCTCATAATCACCGGCATCAAGATGCTGTTTTCTGGAGAAGATGACGAACCGGATATGAGCCGAAATCCGCTGCTGCGCTTTGCCCGTAAACACATGCGTGTCACGGATGAACTGCACGGCAATGCCTTCTTTGTACGGTTGAAAGACAGCGCGACCGGCAAGATGGTACGCTTCGCGACGCCACTATTCCTGGCGCTTATCATGATCGAAGTTGCGGATCTGATCTTCGCTGTAGACTCCGTACCGGCGGTCTTCACGATCACCACCGATCCCTTCATCGTTTACACATCGAATATCTTTGCAATTCTTGGCCTAAGAGCGCTTTTCTTTGCCCTGTCGGCCATCCTACATCGCTTCGCCTATCTTAAGTACGCGCTTTCGATCCTGTTGATCTTCATCGGCTCCAAGATGTTCATTGCGGATCTGATGGGTTGGGAAAAATTCCCGCCTTCTTGGTCGCTCGGCATTACCTTTGCGATCCTTGGTGCGGGCGTTGTCATATCGCTTGTAAAGACCAAAGACGCGGAAAAGTCTGTCAGCCATCATCAGTCATAAGACTGCCAAAAAAACATCGGCCCGGCCCATCTGGTCCGGGCCGATTTCAAGATCAGTAAATGATCTCCACCCCTGCTCTTTCCAACGCTGCATAAACCGCATTTGGCGGCGGCTGATCTGTGATCACCAGATCAATGCCCGATGTTGGCAGGATCGAAAATTTGTCCGATCTTTGCAGAGCCGTGTGGCTTGCCAGCACGACGAACTTTCTTGTTTGCCGCCGCACCACCTGCGCAAGCTGGAGATGCCTGTCCGACGGCCCAAGCAATCCACGCTGCACATCAAACCCGCTTGCTCCCATGAAGGCGACATCAAAAACACGGCGCGAGATGATTTCCATCGCCTCAAAACCGAAGGAAGCACGGGAGTGCTTGTCGAATTGCCCACCGCAAAGCGTAAGATCAGTCTGCCCGCCCATAGACAGGACGATCATGATATCGACCATCAGCGATGTGGCGATGATCGGTGGTTCGTGACGCGCCTCCCACGCTGTTGCCAGGGCGGTTGAACCGCCACTGAAAAATACCGACATACCCGGTTTGAGCAATCCATGGGCAATCCGGGCAATTCGCTCCTTGGCTTCACGATCTGCTCCGATACGCAAGTCAATATGCGGCAGTCCCTTTGCCGTGACGGCACGCGCACCGCCATGCACGCGCATCGCTTGCCCTCTTTCTTCCAGAGAGGCGAGGTCTCGTCTGATCGTTTCTTCTGAAACCGCGAATATACCGGCGAGCTCCGCGCAAGTGGTATCGCCCTGTCTGATCAGACGATCGCGGATCCGATCCTGCCGATCCGATGGTCGAAGAGGTCGTTGTGCCATTTTAAGTTCATGCCATTGTTACGTCGCGGCAGACCTAACGAACTTACCTCACAGGAATACGACAAAATCTCGCCAAGACGGTCATTAAACGGGCAAATAGCGCAAGAACCGGTCGAAACTCACAATTCGCATGTCATTCACGCCCGATAGTTTGTGCCCAAATCGGACACAGGAGTGACGGACATGGTTGAACTTTCAAGGCGTAGTTTTCTGACAGCCTCCGCTTCATTGGCAGCCACAAGCACCTTTGGCATTTCTTCGGCTTTTTCTGCCGATGCCAAAATTGAAATCTCCAGCATCTGGGGACCGGACAAACCATTTCAGAAAGTCGTAGACGCCTTCAACGCATTGAAGAGTGGCGTCACCGTCACCAACCGCTTCGATGGCGATTATGAAACAGCGACTGCCAAAGCGCTCGCTGGTATCGCTGCGGGCAAACCACCAGCAATCATGGTAACGGGCTGGAAGTTCGGCTATTTCGCACGCCGCACTCTTGGTGCCCGCGACCTCAACGAAATCGATGATACCAAGGCAAAGGCCATTATTGCGAACTTCGTTCCTTCGCTGATGCCGCTGGTCACCATTGACGATGCTGTGATTGGCTTGCCATGGGCAATGTCGACGCCGATAACCTTCATCAACAGCACTCTTTGGGCTGAAGCCGGCCTTGATCCAGACCTTCCGGATTATCCAGATACAGATTGGCTCTATAAGGCTGCACACACACTTGATGAAAAGCTCAAGGGCAGACATGCCACCTATCGGTCGGCACTGGCTCTTTCCAACAATGAATGGACCAGCCAGTCATTCATTCAGAATGCGGGCGGCTACATCATCGACCCCGAAGGCAAGCTTGCACTTAACAGCGATGAGGCTGCAAAGGGCATGGAACTATTCTGCCAGCCAGCCCACCAAGGGCTCTGGACCCCCGTCAGCGGCAAAGAGCAGGATGCCGCTTTTGAAGCTGGCGCGCTTGCGATCTGCACCACAAGCTCGACACGCGCTGTAAGCTTCCCGTTTGGTAATGCTAAGGCGATCACGGCGCGCTTCCCCGGCATTGCCGGCCATGCCCGCAACATGAACAGCGGCGGAAACTTTCTCGCGGTCTATGCGAAGAATGACGAACAGGCTAAGGCGTCACTTGCGTTTCTCGAATTCTGCGCCTCACCTGAAGGCCAGAAGATCTGGTCGGAAGTTGGCTATCTTAACACATCCGTTCACGACATTCCGCTGATTAACGACTTCATGAAACCTGCTGCGGGTCAGCTTACCGACGGTTTGACTTCCGAAACCATCTGGCCGGGCAAGCGCGGGCTTGAAGGCCAGAACATCTGGCGCAAGTGGGTATCACGCATGTTGCTGAAAGAAACGGATATCAAATCCGGCCTCAAATCGGCTCATGACGAACTTGCAACCGTGCTGGTGGATGCCTGACGCGAAATGTCGAAATCTCTGTTTGCAAAGCTGGCTCCGTGGATTTTCGCGGGTCCAGCCGTCGTTTCCGTCATTGTTTTCCTTTATGGCCCGATCATTGCCTCCGCGGTTCTGTCGGTTATTGACTGGAACCTGCTTTCAACCGATGTCAGCTTTGTGGGGCTCGACAATTACAAAAGCTTGTTTGCTGATGCCGATTTTCGGCTCGCAGCCTGGAACACGGTGCTTTACTGCATTATTCTCGTTCCGACACAGATCATATTACCGCTGATTATCGCCGTGATGATCCATGCGGTGCAGGGCTCCAAGCTTGAACGCATCTATCGCGGCGCTTTCTTCCTGCCAACTATCCTTGCCTATTCTGTCGCAGGCGTTGCATGGTCGTGGCTGCTTAATCCGGTCAACGGGCTTTTCAACGAAGTTCTCGTCTGGTTCGGATTGCCGACATCCATGTGGCACCTTGATCCGGATCTCGCACTCTTATCTGTATCGGTCGTCACGTTCTGGAAAAGTTTCGGCCTCAACATGCTGTTGTGGATCGCGGCGCTTGCCAATGTTCCGCAGTCATTGCGCGAAGCATCTCGACTGGATGGTGCTGGTGCATGGCGGCGCTTTTTCACTATCGAACTGCCGCTGATCACACCGACCGCGTTTTTCATTTCGGTTACAACCGTATTTTCGGTGCTCGACGATATTGTGGGCGTTGTTGACGTTCTGACGGGAGGCGGACCAGCGGGCCGAAGCTCCAATCTGCTCTATTTCCTCTGGCAGCAGGGCCTGCAGTTCTTTCAATTCGGCAGAGCGAGTGCAGTTGCCATGATCATCATCGTGGCAGTCCTTCTCATAACCTGGGCACAGTTCCGCTTCGGCGAAAAGCGGGTGCATTATCAATGACTGCAAATTCTCTCAGCGCCACGCTCCAGCGCGGCACACTCCATATTCTTCTCATTGTACTGTCGCTCATGACGCTGTTTCCATTGCTGTGGATGGTCACATCTGCCTTCACACCAAACGAACTGATTGCTCAAAAGGCGCTGCGGTTCTGGCCCGAACAGATCACATTGTCGAACTTCCAGCTTGCAGCTGATCGTTATCCGATCTGGTGGTGGCTGTTTAACTCCGTGGTGACATCCGCTGCCATCACACTGGGCAAGCTCATCATCAGCCTGCCTGCGGGTTATGCTTTCGCCCGAATGGAGTTTCGCGGCAAACATTTCCTCTTCTGGGTGGTGATTGCCACCATGTCCTTTCCGACGGTTCTCGCGATCATTCCCACCTATATCGCGGTGGTGAGGATACATGCCTTCGATACCTATTGGGCCATGATCATCCCTTCGATCCCCTATATCGGCTTTTATGTCTTCTATTTCAGACAATCTTTCCGTTCGCTTCCAGACGAAATGTTTGAAGCAGCGCGCATCGATGGTTGCGGTATCTGGAAACAGTTCAAGGACGTGGCCATACCGAACGTTTTGCCTGCCATTGCTGCACTTTCTGTGATTTCTTTCATGGGAGCGTGGAACATCTACCTTTGGGGGCAGCTCGTTCTCGAAGACACCGGCCGAAAGACACTCACCACGGGCATCGCCATGTTTGCTGATGTGGATGGTGCTGAAACCCCCTGGGGACCACTGATGGCAACCAGCCTTCTCTCCGTATTGCCCGTGCTCGGCATGTTTCTTCTGGCGCAACGTTACATCGTTGAAGCATTCTCTGCTGGCACAGGAGAGAAATAATGGCGCGTGTTCTGGTAATCGCACATCTCAACCATGATCGAATCTGGGAGCTCCACGGGCCACTCAAATCCGGCTCCCGCGTTTCGTGGGGAAAGCGTGAGACAAGACTCGGCGGCGGTGGCTATTTCACAGGCTCACCATTTCTGGCACTGGGACATGAGGTGGCGCTTGTAAGCTCGCTTGGCAATGATGGGCTTGGCGAAACAGCCCGCTCCGAGCTCTTGGAGCTCGGCTTTGATATGCAGCATGTATGCAAGCGAGATAGTGGTACCCACATCACCGATATTCTGCTTGAGCCTTCCGGAGAACGCACGATTTTAACGCCGGCCGAGGGGCCGATGCGATTGTTCCGGCTTGATGGAGACGTTAAGGCCGACGCCGCCTATATCAATTGCTTCAATCCAGATGCGACGATTCTTAAAGCGCTCGATGAAATAGGTTTGGTCGCGTCTCAGTTTCCCTTGTCTGAAAACTCCGTGCAGCGACCCGCAGATCTCATGATCGGCTCAAAAGGCGACTTTCCGGAATTGGGTGACAATGCGCTTTGGCGCAAAGCACAGCATTTCTGTGGTTCTCGCCTGAAGCATCTCGTCATGACCGATGGTACGCGCGACATCACCATTCATGATGGCGAGCAAATAAGAAATGTTACACCCATGAAGCGCGCGGTTGTCAAAAACACGATCGGCGCGGGCGACCATTTCAGTGCCAATCTTGTATCCGAGCTGCTTTCTGGAACAGCGATTGAAGATGCCGCGAGCAAAGCCAGCAAGGCAACCGCCGATTGGCTGGATCAGCGGGATCAGGAGAAGCAGTAGGCGCTTTCGCGCATTTCCTGTTTTGTTTGAGTCATTGGAAATGCTCTATCCATTTGTTTTCACGCGCATCCCGCTTTGGAAACTCGAATTTGAAGATGCAAAGCGCGGGACATTTTGCTTTGCGGAAATGGAGAAAAATGGCCGGTATCATCATGAAGGACCTCAAGAAGGTCTATGCTGGTGGAGTGGAAGCCGTGAAAGGCGTATCCATCGATATCCGTGCGGGTGAATTTATCGTTCTGGTGGGGCCCTCAGGCTGTGGAAAATCCACATTGCTGCGCATGGTCGCTGGTCTTGAAGACATTTCAGGGGGTGAGGTCAGCATTGGCGGTCGCATCGTCAACGACGTTGAACCTGCTGATCGTGACATCGCAATGGTCTTTCAGAACTATGCGCTTTATCCACATATGAGCGTCTATAACAATATGGCTTATGGCTTGCGCAATCGCAAAACCCCAAAAGCCGAAATCGAGACGCGCGTGGCGGAAGCGGCACGTATGTTGGAGATCGAACCATTCCTTGATCGCAAACCAAAGGCATTGTCGGGTGGTCAGCGCCAGCGGGTTGCCATGGGGCGCGCAATCGTGCGCAAGCCTTCCGTTTTCCTTTTTGACGAACCACTATCCAATCTTGATGCCAAATTGCGCGTCACCATGCGCGGTGAGATCAAGCGACTGCAAAGGCGACTGGGCACGACTTCGCTCTATGTAACGCATGACCAACTCGAAGCCATGACCCTCGCGCATCGTCTTGTCGTGTTAAACAAGGGCAGTATCGAGCAGATCGGAACTCCGCTTGAGGTTTATCACAATCCAGCCTCGACTTTTGTTGCGAGCTTTATCGGTTCACCAGCCATGAACCTCCTCAACGCCCGGCTCGACGGCAACCGTCTGATGATCGATGAAGCTGTTCTGCAGCTTTCAGGCAGTCTTCCCTCATCCGGTTCTCTAACAGTGGGTATCAGGCCGGAGGATCTTGTCTTGGCCCAGAACGGTGAGAACGCACTTAGTTTCATGCTCGATCATGTTGAAGAACTCGGCGCCCAGCGCCTCGTGCATGGTATGGTTGGCGAGCAGCGGATAACTGCAGCCTTTCCGCCTCAGCTCCCGATCAGCGACCATATGCAATTGACGGCAGCCGTCGATAAGCTGCATTTTTTCAGTGCGGACACCGGCAAGCGGCTGATTACAGCCGCAAGTCAGGTTGTTTCGCAGAATATATCAAGCCTGTCGCTCGTATGAGGTCAGATGTGCAAACAGGCTCCTTGCCAGAGGCGCCAACGCGGTTTCATCTCGCACACAAACTGCCAGTTGGCGCGTTGCCCAACTGTCGGAAAGCTTGATGATCGCTATCGAAGAAGATCGCCGGAAACGCCGCGCCGCCGTTTCCGGTATGATGGCAACGCCCACGCCCTCGCCTGCCACCCGGCAAATACCCTCAAAGGTCGGCAACTTGATACGCGTCTTAAGTCGCAGTCCGATTTTCAGAGCCTGCGCATCGATGTGATCCTGTAATGCGCCTGTGCTCAGCGCGATAAAATGCTGGTCGAGCAATTCGTCGAGCCGAACGCTGTTACGTACGGCGAGCGGATGATCTCTCGCGCTGACCAGCACCAAACGATCAATAGCAAAGGGCTGTAAATGCAAGCCGCTGATATCGACGGTATCGGACAGAACACCGATCTCCGCAAAACCTCCTGCGATACTTCTGGCAATCTGAATGCTCTGTCGCTCCTTCAGGTCGATATCGGCCTGAGTGTTGCGCGCGAGCCAGGGAGCAAGCCGCGCCGGAAGAAATTCGGTCATCGCAGCGGTATTGGCCAGAACGCGGATTGTCCCGCGCAGACCTTTTGCATATTCGCCAAGCTCACCCCGCATCTGCGCGATCTGCTGGAGGATCGCACGAGCATGATGCACCAGCGCGTCGCCAGCTTCGGTTGTTGTGACGCCGCGTCGCCCACGTTCAAGCAACATCACTTCGCTGAGAGTTTCCATATCACGCAGCCTCTCACTCGCAGCCGCCAGTGAAAGTCCAACATCCGCCGCTCCATGGGTGATACTGCCAGCATCTACCACAGCAAGAAACAAGCGAAGGTCAGTCAGGTCAAAGCGCATCAGGCAAGACTATCGCATAATTAGGCTTCGGGCCAGCCGAAGCCATGATGCGGAACTTCCACATTGTTCCAGTATTTGAGATCGTCCATGCAAGGCCATGTTCGATTTATCAACGACACTTGTATTCATGATTGCGGCTACGTTCTTTGCTGCCGGTATTGTCAAAGGCATCACTGGCATGGGCTTGCCCACATTGGCAATGGGCGTGCTTGGCAGCTTCATTTCTCCACTGGCAGCGGCAAGCCTCCTGCTGGTACCGTCTTTCACAACCAATATTTGGCAGATGATTGCAGGACCAAATTCGCTCGCGCTGGTCAGACGGCTATGGCCGATGATGCTCGCAATCATCGCCGGAACTATGCTCGGCGTTTCCTGGCTGGCGAAGAGTGATGCCACCATCACGACCGGTACATTGGGCGCCTGTCTCAGCCTCTATGCAGCCTTCACACTGCTGGCGCATCCCTTCAAGGTGCCTGCGGGACTTGAGACCTGGCTGTCACCGATCGTGGGGGCGATCACAGGCCTTATTGCGGGAGCGACTGGCGTGTTCGTGATTCCGGCAGTGCCTTACCTGCAAGCACTTGGACTTGAGAAAGACGAACTTGTTCAAGCACTGGGCCTGTCCTTCACCATATCGACAATCGCTTTGGCTTTAGGTCTCGGGGTTCAAGGAGTGCTGGTTCTTGATCAACTCGCAATCTCCACCATGGCAATTGTTCCAGCCCTTGCTGGAATGTGGGCCGGACAAGTCATTCGCAGGAAAATCAGTCCCGTCATATTCAGGCGCGGCTTTCTGATCTCTTTGCTGCTGCTAGGTTTGGAAATGATGCTGCGGCCACTTTTTTAGATCATGAACGTAAAGCAGACGCCGGACTCATCCGCAGTGTCATCAACGCCGGAACGAGCGAAACCACTGCCGCAACCGCGATAAAGCCAATAACAAGCCAGACATCGCTCATTGCAAATTCCACCGGCATCCTGACTGCTGTTGTTGCTGTGAGCCATGATGTGATGGCACGCGCTGCCGCATAACCGATTGCCAGTCCAAGAAAGATTCCAAGCATCAGCAGGAAAAACAACTCACCCCAGACAATCGCCATGATGGAGCGAACCGGCGCACCAAGCGCCCGCAGCGCACCGATTTGACGCTTTCGCACGCCTATATGCATGACCGCAACCAACAACAAAGCAAAAACCACAATCACCTGCGTACCGATTGCGATACCAAGCAGCAGGCGGCGTGCATCTCCCAATGTCGAATAGAGCCGGGTGAGAACCTCTGCCGGGAAGATCGCCAATGTGCGATCAGAACGATATTCCTGCCGCAGCCGATAGGCATCCGCAATGGTCTTTGGCTTTACAAGAATAGCCGGAACACCAGGGCTATCAGCATCGAAAGCCTCATCAAGCGGCGCATTGACGTCGATTTCGTGATCATGGTCATGCGGCTTTTCATTGATAAGCACACCAAATCCGTTACCCGGCTTTTCAGCATGGTCGCCATGCTCGTGCTCTTCGTAAGCTTCCATGCCATGTAGCTGCCAGACAGTGCGAATGGGAACCAGAATAGACCGATCCCATGCAGTGCCGGTCGCAGCCATTTTGCCAGCTACATGATAGCTCAGCTCCGTATGTGCATGTCCGCCAGTTTCAACAGTTCCATGCATTGGATTGACTTTAGCGCCGACCGCTAGATCGACTGCCGAACCAATAACCGCCTCCCCCAGACGTGCGAACATCGTGCCTTCGGCGAGCTGTGGTGACAGGGCGGAAATAAGCTCGGTTGTCGTGCCAACAATGGGAAAGCCCATCGCGCTGTCGCCAAAGCCGATTGGAGCCGCGAAGGCCACACGCTTGTCATTTGCAAGTTTGCCCAGCATCGCACCCGACATAAGCGGCAGAGGCGATGGCTGCAAAAAGACCGACGAAAGTGTGAGTTGCGTGTCACTTCCTGCGGCACCGATCACAAGGTCAAACTTGTCAGATGCCCGCGCCGTGCCAAGCCGCACAGCCCGTTCCTGCACGGTCACGACCGAACTTAATGCAACCGACAATGCCAGCAAAACGATGATGGCGACAGCACCACTCCAGAAGCGGCGCAGATCCGCAAGAATGAATGCGATCATGACAATTCCATCTCCACGCTGTCGCTTACAATCTTTCCGCCCTCAAGGCGGATGCGGCGCTGCAAATATTGCATCAACTGCGGATCATGCGTGACGACCACCAATGTCGCCTTTTCTTCGGTGGCAAGCCGAACCAGAAGCTCAGCGACATCCGCCCCAGTTTTCTGATCAAGGCTTGCTGTCGGCTCATCGGCCACGATCACGCCGGGCTTAGAAAGAAGCGCACGCGCGATAGCCACGCGCTGCATCTCACCGCGCGACAGCGTTTCGATATGTTGGTCGGGGCGAGCTATTCCGACTGTTTGAAGCAATTGAAGAGCGCGCGTGCGATCGTCAGCTTTCACCCCAAAACTCAATTTGAGCGGCAATAGCACATTGGACAGTGCCGAAAGGCCGGGAAACAAGTGAAAATCCTGCATCACCAGACCGATGTTGCGCGCACGAAATGCATCACGCCTGAAGGAAGACAGGCTGCTGATTTCCGTTTCGCCCCACACCACTTTGCCGGATTTCACAGGTTCGAGCCCCGTTATGGCGTTGACCATCGTGCTTTTGCCCGAGCCGGAGGCACCGGTAATTGCCAGATGACCACCAGCAGCCAGATTAAACTTTTCAATGGAAAGCACAGGGAGAGCCAAACCTTGAAAGCGCACTTCCAGATCGGCAATATCGAGCGACAGGCCCGATGGCTTGGCAAGCATCATCGTCAGACCGTTTCGAAAGAAGCATCACGCAGACGAAGCTGACTGACGAAACCCGTTTCAGGATCTGTCCATGAACCATATTCCAACGTACCGCGCGTCAGAATCGGCGCGTTGAACTGTACGAACGTCTGTTTGGATGCCAGATAGACGACCATGATATTATCGGGCCAATCCGAATCTGACGAGCAGAATGGGCAGATCGACATCGGAATTTCGGTCAGTACGAAGAAATTGGCTTCAGCCTTGAGTGGCGGTGCCATGAACCCGCTGATTGCCACTTCCTTGCCGGAAGCATTTTTGACCTGATCGGAAAACTCCAGACCCAGAACGCCAAAGCTTTTATACAGATTGTCAAAGCCAAGCTGCTCTGCGGCTTGTACCCTGTTTGCAACGCACATCAAAGGCGCAGTTGCCAATGCACCAAGCATGAGTTGCCTGCGATTGAAATGCGGTCCTGTGCGCATCCTATCCTCCTGAAGGTAAGTGGACAGGCGGAAAACCCGCCTGCCCTTACTCAAACGAAGATTACTCAGACTTTGCCTTGCCGAGCGCAAAGGTGTCAGCAAGCACACGGTAAACATCGCTCTGTTCCATATAGCCGCGAAGACCCTCGGAGCCTGGACCCGTTGCCTGAAGAACAACGTCATCGACAGCGTGAACGCCGGTGTCATCTTCCTTAGGAATGTTGCCCTGAACGAAGACTGCGCCCGGAACATCCTTGTAAGCCTCATTGGCTACATATTCGCCCTTCTCGTTCTTAACGGCCGGCACGAAGGCGCCATCCATCTTTGGACGGAAGGTTTCGTAATGATCCGGACCGTTATTGGCGGCGAGGAACAGACGACGCGAAACATCTATGCGATCCGGGTAACCGTCGCCATTGGTGTCTTCGTAATTCGGGAATCCGGCGGCATCATAAGTGCCAACCTTTTCGCGCATTTCATCGCCCGGCTTTTCGTCATCAACTGTTCCAATGATGGCAACGCCATGGGTGTGATCGCCGGTGACGATAATCATCGTGTCCGGGTTCTTTTCTGCAAATTCGCGGGCAACGCCAACGGCCTTGTCGAACTCGATGGTTTCGACAAGTGCGCGATCCCAATCAAGCGGATGGCTCATCTTATCAACCGATGCGCCTTCAACCATCAGGAAGAAGCCTTCCGGGTTCTTGGAGAGCTTTTCAAGAGCCGTCTTGGTCATTTCCACAAGACCTGGCTGGTTGGGGAATTTGTCGACCGTACCCTTCTTGAGGAATTCGCGATCAAGCGTGACGTCGAGATTGCCGGTATGGAAAAGACCGAGGAGCTTGTCCTGATTTGACTCACCCGATGCAGCAAGCTCGTCCTTACTTGTGACCAGCGCGTATCCGGCATCCTTGAACAACTGAATATAATCCTTGTCGTCCTTGCGCTTGGAACCTGGAACATCCTTTGCAAGGAAGTAAGCAGAACCGCCACCAAGAATGACATCAGGCTTCACATCATACATCATTCCAACAATATCAGCCTTGTCGGAACGCTTGCGCGTATGTGCGACCAGCGCGGCCGGTGTGGCGTCCTGAAGTTCGGATGTCGAAACAATGCCGATGGACTTCTTGGTTTCACGACGCATTGCTTCTGCAATGGTTTCAACCTTTGGGTCGTCCTGGCTGTCAGGCGTACGGTCGGCATAAACGCCAAGTGCATTCACGCGTGACTTATGGCCGGTCATATAAGCAGACATGGTGTTGGCACTGTCAGTCGCAATCGAATGGGTAGAAGACGTTCCGATGAAAGCAACAGGCGGAATATCATCCATGTTGAGGCGACCATTGGCTTTACCCTCACTCATGCCCTTCGACATGATGCGCGCGCCTGTACGGTGAGCAACCGACAGACCATCAGCAATCAAGAAGATGATGTTCTTGGCTTTGGCTTCATTGCCGGTCGCATAGACATCCCAATTGACTGACTTGGTTTCGTCGCCTGCAGAAACTTCAACCTTGTAGTCACCGGCCTTGCCGATTTTCAGTCCGCGAAGAATGAGAGCGGAACCCAAAACCTTGTCTTCTGCGCCTTTTTCTTCAGCGGTAAACTCGGCTTTGCTGCCAAAAACAGCTTCATAGTCCTGGCCATTAACGGTAACTTTCACGTCCTCTGGCTTAACGACCTTATCGAACTCAACCTTGAAGTCGAAGGGCGAATTGACAAGGATTGTCGCCCGGTCAATTGGATAGACGGTTGCAGCACCAGCCGCAGTCGTCAGCATGGTTGCTGAGGCGAGAGCAAGAAGCAGTTTGCGCATATCAGAAATCCCCACTGTGTAATGCGTGTGAGGGTCAGATAAGAAAGCTAGATGACACTGGTATAACAGTTTGCCGATTAATTGGTAAAACTTGCTTTGCCGGCTATTGAGAGGGCAACTCACCCACTAAACAAGGAGTCTGCCGCCCACAAGAACAGCTTATTTTATCCATCTATTTGTTTTTAAATAATAATTTTTCAAATTCTCTCGTATTCATGCAGGTGTAAAAAACTTGGGCTAATTGTCTGCGGATCAATCAGACAGGTGACATATGATACGCAAAACGCTCTCGACCATTCCATTGACGGCACTTCTTCTCAGCACAGTGCTTCCTGTCTTTGCGCAAGAAAAAGTGTCCGCTTTGGTCGGCGAGTTTGTTCTGCCTACGGGCCTGAAACTCAATGGCGTTGAGTTTGGCGGCATTTCCGGTCTTGATTACGATCCGGCCCAAAATATCTATTATGCAATTTCTGATGACCGTTCAGAGAAGGCACCTGCCCGTTTCTACAAACTAAAACTCGATATTGACGCATCCGGCATTCACGGATTGGATATTCTGGAAACCAACACCCTGCTTGATGCCGAGGGAAAGCCTTTTGCAATCAAGGATGTCGATGCGGAAAGCATTCGCTTCAACGCTCAAAGCCAGACGCTTTACTGGTCCAGCGAAGGCGACCGCAAAGGCAAGCCTTCTGTTCGTGAAATGAAGCTCGATGGAAGCTTTGTTCGTGAATTCAAACTGCCGGAAGCGTATTTGCCAGATGAGAATAAGACGCGCGGCACGCGAAGCAATCTGGCTTTTGAAAGTCTCGCCGTCACTACGGACGGCAAGACGCTGCTTGCAGGCACTGAAAATGCGCTGGCTCAGGATGGCGAGATTGCCACGCTTGATAAAGGCAGCAAGTCGCGCATCATCTCCTTCGATATCGCATCGGGTCAAGCAACCGCCGAACATGTCTATGAAACTGATCCGGTTTTCGCAAAGGCAACGCTACCGCCTTTCTGGAACGACAATGGATTAAGCGAGTTCATGACGGATGGGTCGAATCTTCTCACTGTGGAGCGAAGCTACGCTCACGGTGTGGGCAATCGCATCAGCGTTTATCGCGCATCCTTCGAAGGTGCGACTGATGTGAACAGCAAATCATCGCTTGAGGGGATCGCAGCCACACCGTTGAAGAAAGAACTCTTGCTGCGTCTTGATGAAGGTACGTTCGGCCTCGATATCGACAATATCGAATCCATCACATGGGGTCCGGAAATCGATGGTGCGAAAACGCTGGTGATGGTGTCTGACAATAATTTCAATGCCGACCAGTTTACCCAGTTCGTCGTGATCAAGCTTCCTTAGCAGCTGTCATCAAACCTTAATCGTGATGATAATCACCCGTCACAGGGCCCCTTTAAGGACCATTGCGTTTGTTTTCGCAATTTAGGGGGTCCCTTATGCGCCTTGGTTATCTTCTCGCTTCCATTGCCACGATTGCTATGACGGCTTCGGCCATGGCTGAAGAGTCATTCACCGCTAAACTGGCAGGTCACGCCTATCTGCCAGCTTTGACGCTGATAACACCGCCTGCCGATGCACCCCGCGATGCCTGGGTTTCCGGCAAGTTCACCGGCAAGGCACGCAATGACAAGCCGATGAGCGTCATGGGCGATGTCGGCAAAGCCTATGGCAGCCACACCACCGGCATCTCGCTTCCCTTCATCGGCCAGCCGGTACAGGGCATGTCAGGCTTTGCTATGAATCGTGCAGCCGATGGCAGCATTTTCACACTGACCGACAACGGTTTTGGCACCAAGGCCAACAGCCCGGATGCACTGCTGTTCTTCCACCGCATGAAGCCTGATTTTGAAACCGGCAAGGTTGAGCGCGTGGAGTCGGTATTTTTGCGCGATCCCGACAAGAAAGTGCCGTTCCGCATCGCCTATGAAGGCACCGATGGCCGTTACCTGACGGGTGCGGATTTTGACCCGGAAAGCATTCAGTATCTCAATGACGAGATCTGGATTGGTGATGAGTTTGGCCCTTACATCATTCGCGCTGGTCTCGATGGCCGCGTGAAAGCCGTCTATCCAACCATGCTCGATGGTAAGCAGCTGACCGGGCCAGATACACCGGGCGTCGTCGTGCCAGCGGTTGCCGGCAAGGATTATCGCGTTCAGCGTTCGGGCGGCTATGAAGGCATGGCATTGCAGCCAAAGACCAACCAGCTCTGGGCCATGCTTGAAAAGCCGCTTTATGACGACAGCGGCAAGCCGGAAGGCGATTTCCTGCGCGTCATCACTTTTGACACCGGCAAAGGCGAATGGACTGGCAACAGCTACCGCTTCCGTCTGGCTGAAGGCGCAACTGCTATTGGTGACTTCAACTTCATCGACGACACCCGTGCGCTGGTCATCGAGCGTGACAATGGCGAAGGTGATCCGAGCCTTGAGTGCAAGACCGACGATCTTTCAGCCTGCTATCCCCTGCCGGCCAAGGTCAAGAATATCGTTCTCGTCGATACATCAAAGATCGACGCTGACGGTTACATCCACCGTATCGGTCATATCAATCTGATGGACATTCAGGACCCGGACAACAAGGCAATCCTGAACACCGCAGCTGCACGCGACCTCAAGGGGAAGTTTACCTTCCCGTTCTTCACCATTGAAGACGTGATGCGCGTAGACGATACGCATATCCTGATCGCCAATGATAACAATCTGCCGTTCTCGGGCGGTCGCCAGATCGGCGAAGCTGCAAATAACGAGTTTATCCTGCTCGAAGTCGCAGATTTCCTGAACGCCAAGTAAGTCTCGTTCTGAACCATTGACGGGCACTGCATATTGCAGTGCCCGCTTGCGCATTCTGCAAAATAAAGACATTGCTCAGCTCCACAGTCGGCAGACAGCGAAGAGCAGAGAATGACCGTTAGAGAAATCGTCAAATTTCCGGATGCAACCTTGCGTGCAGCAGCAGCACCCGTCACCGCTTTTGATAGTGATCTGCGTGTTCTTGCACAGGATCTGCTCGACACGCTGCGCGCAGCACCCGGCATCGGCATCACAGCTCCGCATATCGGCGTTCTGACGCGCGTCGTGGTGCTGGAGCTTTCCGGCCCCGGCAGCGCCAAGACCTACATCAATCCTGAAATCACCTGGGCTTCCGATGAGAAAATTCGCCATCAGGAAGGAAGTATCTCAATGCCAGGTGTGGTGGACGATGTTGAAAGAAGCGCCCGCATTCATTTGCGTTATCAGGATATCAATGGCACGGGGCAAACTGAAGAATCCGATGGCTTTCTAGCTGTGTGCCATCAACACGAGATCGATCAGCTCGACGGCATTTTCTGGCTTCAACGTCTTTCAAAGCTCAAGCGCGATCGCCTCATCAAGCGGTACCAAAAGCTTTCGAAGTAACTGCCAGAACAGCAATTCGGTGAAACGTTTCGCAGCTGTCTGGCCGGGATAGGTGCAGTTCTCTGCAACTCCGTCCAAAAAAACACTTGTAGGTAAGCCCAAGCATATCATTCGGACTAGGGCTTTTTCGGTGTTGGTGTTGCCGGAGTTTTCCTAAATCGAACTGCACCCGGATTTTTAGCAAGCCCATAGCTCGCGAAGGGATTACGCAGTGTTAGCCACCCGGCTGGCAGTTCATGTTCGTGAATGCCGCAAGTTCGTTCTTGTTCTCACTGAAGCCGAAAGCTTTGATGGTCAGTTTGCCAATCATCGTATCGTTGCACAGCATGATCGACGTTGGCTTTTTACCTGCTAGCGTCATATCGCAAATCCCGCCGAAGCTTTCTTGTCCGGTTTCGTTTTGCGTCCCGATTAATAGACCGCATTTCAGCTTCGCTTCAATGCCGAGCGCTTTGAGATCGTTCGCAAACTCATTGCTACGTTCTGAGATTTCGTTTGCGCCAGTGATATCACGCACCTTTGAAGGTTCGTCAGCCACTGCTGCATTCAAAAAAATCAAACCGGCAGTCACAAAGCTCGCCAATCGGACATACATGTCTTCGTCTCCTAAACTATAATCAGAACTAAAATCGCCGAACAGTCGATCAATACAAAACATTCGCCTGCGTCCAGTCCCTATATGAGTTAAGGTGAACACATTGGGCAAGTTTACATCCATCTACTTTTGCCAGACCCTGTGGGCAAGCGGGATATTCTAAATCTCCGCCATTAACGCATGTGTCGGTATTTGACCAAGCGGCTCGTCACAAAATCCAGAAGTCCAGCGCACAAGCATGCCACCCCGGTTTCAGTTTTTGCTAGTTGCGTTGCGATCAACGCGTTGTAAGGATCATCAATGATGATCCCTGTTCCTGCGTAATAGTGGGCAGTCAGTAGTGGTACCGCTTCAGGGGCGACATCCCGGTACCCAAAAATTAGCTTCGCGTTTCACGAGTTCCGTACCGGATGGCTGCACACACGATAATCGCCATACATGCCAGAAGAACCGTCACACACACAAATAGTCCGTCATAGCACGCAGTCATGATCACTGGGGTACTGAGCAGTGGCGACATGAATTGGCCTGCAAAAACCGAGGAGGTCAGTATTCCCCCGGCCAATCCCCGTCGATGCTGCGGTGCCATTGCGAGTGTCAGCGCGACGAACGTCGGCGAAACTGCAGCATAACCAGCACCGATTAATGCCGCGCCAGCCAAAATGAACAAAGCCTCGCCCGAATTCAACAACAGCAGAAAACCAGATGCCATAGCAGCATAGCCAAATGCATAGACACCGGCATAGCCTATGGTGCGCTGTATCCGCGAGTAGGCCAATGCTACTGTGCCTCCGCTCAGCATCAAAAGACTGAGCGTCATACCCGTCATGCTGGCACTGCTGTAACCTTGGGCATCGAGGAAGAACGGCAACTGCGTAGGCATAATGAAGAAGAACATGTTGGTTACCGACTGCAGGATGACCAACCCAAAAAAAAGCAGCGCCCATTTCGGCTTCCCCTCCGATCCCGGCAAATGGGAAGCCCGGCCAACGTCTAATGACCGCCGCGGCTCCACGATCGCCGCCCATGCAAGCGGCAGCACCAGGAGTGCCAGCCCGTACACACCAAAGACCCATCGGGGCGACACTGTAGCGACCAAGCCCGCTAATAGGATGAGAACCAAACCGCCAAAATTTCGTGCGGAGATTTGCAGTCCTGTCAGTGTACTCCTAATCTCACCCGAAAAATAATCGCCGATCAGTGCTGTCTGCGCTGTCATGATAAATGCGACGGCAACCCCCAATACAATTCGACTAAGGAATATGGTCAGCAAGTCAGGGAGATACAATCCGGCGCTGCCCGCGATTACAAAAAGAATAATGCCGACAAGTAGCGGAACGCGCCGTCCAATCCGATCCACGACGAGCCCTACCAAAGGCGCTAGAAGCGCAATGCTTAATGAGGGGGCCGTCACCAAAAGCCGCGTCAGCAATTCAGAATGGGGTTCATCTACGAATAAGTGCTGCAATCCGGGCAGCGCCGGGCTGATCGTTGCGTTGGCCATCACCGTTAACGTCGCCGCCATCAACAGCGCAACAGCGCGATTGTCTCGCCAGATAGCCACTTCAGCCGCCTTTGGCATATTATCCATCTTATTTCCCTTGCCATATTCTTTGCTTCAAGAGATCGTACGACTTTAAGTCAACTTGAGGTCAAGTATGAAAACGATGGATATTGGTGAAGTAGCTGAACGCGCTGGCGTACAGCCGTCTACCCTTAGATACTATGAGGAAATTGGATTAATCCGATCGGTGGGAAGGCATGGATTGCGGCGGCAGTTCGATAAAGATGTTTTGTTGAAGCTATCCCTGATCGCGCTTGGCAGAGCGGCAGGTTTCTCACTCACCGAGATTGCTACAATTCTTGGACAAGAAGGCCGTTTAGAACTTCCGAGGGAAGAGTTGCGTGCGAAGGCCGATGACTTAGACAGACAGATGGCTGGGCTGCGCGTTTTGCGTGATACACTTCGGCATGTTGCTGACTGCAGCGCAACGAGCCATCTCGAATGTCCAACCTTTCGTAAGCTCCTGGATTCAGCCTCTAAAATTGCGGTACCACGAAAAGCACCTTCTAATGGACGAACCCATCTTAGATCGTAGGACCACCATGTGAATTTGGTTTGGCGGGATGACAGAAAGGATTGAGCGGTTGAGACTGAAGAATGCGTGTCAAAAGAGTTTTCTGTAAGGTAGAACAAGCCATATCAAACCTTGCCTTTTATCAAAGCAAGGGTCGCGGCTTTCGGTAAATTCTAATGTGGGTACAGCTGCAGAATTGAAAGCTCAATGCCCACCGGAAGCTGGCATTCAAGCCCGATACTGATAATGGCTGCCTTGTGCCAAAAGCAGGCGTGTGCACGAAGGGCCGTTCCCGCACCATGGATGGCCACTTAAAACTGGCGAGAGTCATTTCCTTCAATTATAAGACAGTCGCTTCCGCATATGGCGAAAGCGTCGTGGCAAGATCAATCCTACAGGTCTCGAATGAACAATCGTTACGGAACACTGGCTTCTTGGGTCTATAATCTGGATAAGCCGGTCGGACGTTCATTTGGCGATGTGGAGTATTATCAGCAACGCCTTGGGGAACTCGAAGGTCCGATCCTGGAACCTGCGGTCGGTAACGGTCGAGTTTATGTGCCGTTGCTCGAGTCCGGATTCTCAATAGAGGGATTTGACGCGTCTAACGAGATGCTCGGTTACTGCCAGGAGGAATGCAGGAAGAGGAACCTCTCTGCGAGGGTGACACGACAGACATTCGAAGGGTTCTCCTACAGCCAACGCTTTGCAGCCGTCATCATCCCCGCGGGATCGTTTCAGCTGGTCACGGATACCACCTCGGCGATCACTGTACTGAGGCGGTTTTATGATTATCTCATCCCCGGCGCGAAATTGTTCCTGGACCTCGATGCAATAGGCAGTTTCTTTGGGCCAACAGGGTCAGTTCGAAGCTGGAAAACGGAAAACGGCGATCTGCTCACTCTCTCGGATCATCGGGTGGAAACAGATTATATCGCGCAGACCACCCTAGCCCATCTCCGCTATGAGCTTTGGCAGGATGGAAATCTTGTGAAATCCGAACTCGATTTTTTTAAGTTGCGGTGGTGGGGCGTCGAAGAGTTGTCGATGGCTCTTCAGCGCACCGGCTTTGTCGATGTGGTTGTATCAGGCAACTACCTGCACGGAAAAGCCCCACGCAAGGACGATGAAATCATCAGTTTCGAAGCGCGACGACCCGAGTAAGCCGAGATGCGCTTTCTAATGGCCGCGGAATCGAGTGGCCTGAATAGGCGATCAAGTCTGCCGCAACCACTCACGGTGAAAGGTCCACACCTGATCCCCCGCACCCGCTTCCTTCGTGGACGCTGAAAGCGTCATAAATCGAGCGACCGGTTTGTGGCAGGTGTGAAATGCCAAGCGAATTTGCGGGATTGGGCGCCTTCCTGGCGACTGCTAACAACGTCAAGAATAGCGCGCGAACCCGGACCTCGCACATGAGCGCGGCCACAAGCAGTAAGGGTGTAAAGCTATGCGCCGAATTATCGCAGTGATCGAATTCCAGCGAGTTAACAGACAATCTGCGAGCGGCATAGTCTTTAGCGATGCGCAGATTGGACGAACGATCGATCCGCCCAATCGGTGATATATAGCTCGTTTATTGTCGCGTGAGCGTAAGGACGCCGTTGTCAAGGTAATGTAGCTTGACGGTTTTGTGATCGACAGGAACTATTGTTCCCCAAACATCGTCTCGGCAAACCACGCTAAATCCGCCCTTAATGGGCTGTTGATCCGCGTCATCCGGATCAGCCTTCCACGGTGCCAAGCTGGGGGAAGTTGAACAATTGTCGATCGAAGGATCAATCGGCCGAATTTTCGTACCCTTGGTCCAGGTAATATCGTTTGGGCCAAAATGGATGATTGCGCCCATATATTGAGGGTCATTATCTACGAGGGCCTGGACGCCCTCTTTCGGTACTGAAACGGCCTTGACTTGCCAGCTTCCATTCAGGCTGGAGTAGTTGAAGTCAGCGGCGAGAGCGGGAACGCCCAAGCTGGCCATACCAACCGCGATGGAAATAATGTGAGATTTCATCACTCTGCTCTCCCTTTTGTGTCTGATACTAAAATACATTTCGCAAAAGACATAACTCGATCTGATAACTCCGAACGTTGGGTCCAACAGATCAAAGCGACTGATTGCTCCAGCATCTCTGCTCGCGGTGGCGACAAGTTTTTTCACTGCCCTGATATTAGCTGCATGTGCACGCATTGCAAATTGCCGTTCACGCAGTTGCGGTATGTCTGCGCCAGCCAGGCAGCTTCCGATCCTCAACTCAGACGATCAGGCCCATCATGCGTGTCCGAAGCTGCCGTTATTTTCTATTCCCAGGGTAACACTCGAAAACCGAGTAGTCTTGTTTCCCAATGCAAATTGCTTGCAGTAGAAACCCTCACGCAGTCGGGATGGTGCCACCATCCACCACATGCTCGGTCCCGCTAATGGCCGACGCCCGATCGGATGCCAGAAAAGCGATGAGATTTGCTACTTCTTCCGGCTCGGCGGGCCGACCCAGAGGAATGCCACCAAGCGACTTCATGATCATTTGCACACCGCCGGCATAGTCGATGCCGGCTTCTTTCGCCAATCGCAGTGCCAGGCCATTGGATTTTGGGCTGGCGATCCATCCGGGGGAAACCCGGACCACCCGTACTCCTCTGGGTGTGACCTCCTTAGATAGGCTTTTGCTGTAAGTGTTCAGAGCTGCCTTTGCGGAAGCGTAGGCGGTTGTTGCTTCGGGGAGCGGCAGCCGGCTCTGGATAGAAGTGACATGAACAACAACCCCGCCGCCTTGCGCGATCATGAGGGGGATCAGGGAACGATCGAGCCTGATTGCAGGGTAAAAATTGAGGGCAAACTCCTTTTGCCAATCCTCGTCACCAAGTGCTGCATAACCGCCTGCCGGCGCGGATGAACCACCCAGAACGTTGACGAGAATGTCCACCCCGCCAAGTTGCCTATGCACCGCCTCGATGACGGTCTGCGCACCTGCGTTGGTGGTGAGGTCGGCCGCAACGAAAGGCTCATCGGAAAAGTCCTCAGGTTTGTTGCGTGCAGTTGTCAACACGCGGGCACCTAATTCTCGGAAGAGAGCGACAGTTGCGGCTCCCGTGCCGAGCGTCCCGCCGGTAATCAGCGCGCGGCGGCCTTCCAGTGTGAGAAACGATGTCATATCGTGATCTCCAGCTCGGTGATCTTTTCGTTCACCAAGACAAAGAAGTAGCGCAAGTCGACCGGGCTTCCCGGAAAATTCCCAACAAGGTGACTGATTACCAATGTCTTGCCGTTCTCAGTCGCGATGAAGAAGGGCTCGACCGTATAGCTGTATTTTTTGACCGAACCTTCCTTCCAGGCGCGGATAGCATCCAGACCGATATGGGTCTTGCCCTCGTCCTTGACGATCGCGTCTTCGGTAAAGCACGCGGTGACAGCGTCGGTACCGTCATCGCGGTCGGCGGCAAAATAATCTTCGATGCTTTTGGGAAGTTTGACAGCCATTTGGGCTCTCCAGGTCAAGTGTGTAGCCTTGCTGACTACTCGCCGGTTCTTCCAAGAACCGCAATTGTCAGTTTAGACCTGGACGACTGATGTGATAATTAGGATAAAGCGGGACGACGAATTTCGAAAGTAGGGATAATGGCGCGATCTATTTTCATCGAGTTCGATGCGGTTCTTGCCATCGCGAGGCGAGGATCCTTTCGCGCCGCCGCACTCGAGTTAGGCATGTCCACGACGGCTTTGAGTAACGCGATTGCCAAGCTCGAAGAACGCCTCGGAATTCGCCTGTTCAATCGCACGACGCGAAGCGTGTCACTGACTGATGCCGGACAGACCCTTGTTGAGCGGGTGGGACCAGCGCTGACTGACATTCATGACGCAATGCATGCGGTGCAATCGCTTCAGGAGACACCGATGGGCACCTTGCGCATCAATGCTTTTGCTTCCGCTGCTCGAGAAATCATCGCTCCACTTATTTTGTCCTTTCTTCGGCGGCACCCGCAGGTTCATATTGATCTGGTCACTGAAGGGAGGCTGGTCGACATCGTTGCCGATGGCTTCGACATGGGACTAAGACCGATCGACCTCGTTCCAAGCGACATGATCGCTGTTTCTCTGGGTGGCGCGCGCAGCAATGCGGTGGTTGCGTCGCCCGAATTTGTGCGCGCACACGGCAAGCCAATCGTTCCCACCGACCTCTATCGCTTCCGCTGTATACCCGCGCGCTTGCCAAATAACGCGCTCTTCCGATGGCGCTTTGAGAAGAACGGCGAGGCCGTGCAGATTGACGTGCAAGGCTCCATAACCCTGGATGAACCAAGCCTCGTTCGAATTGCCGCTCAAAATGGAATTGGCCTTGGCTATGTCATGGAAGCAGATGTGCGTGAGGACATTGCGCGGGGACGTCTCGTGCGTGTTCTTGAAGATTGGACACCCCCCCTTGCCCCTCTCGCGCTCTACTATCCAGGCAGGAAAAATCCACCTGCTGCGTTCAGTGCCTTTATCCAAGCCGCACGGGAATTTTCAAGTCGGTGGCAGGGGAATCCCACATTGTAATCCTTGTCGATTGCTGAATTGTCCGATTGTTCGGCAAGCTTGTCTAATAGCTGTCAGTCGGCTGCCTTCCCGCGTCTCGGAATGCAACCAATTCAAAGCAGCCTGACTTTCTTTGGAAGTTCACGGAATTTTGGTTGATCTACCATGCAGCGTGAAAACGCGGCATGGTCTCGAAGTTTAGAAGCTCGGTCACGTCTTTGGAGTGGCGCGGCGAATTACCGTACTCACAGCCCCCCTGTTGCAAGTTCGAACCCCTCATCAAGCCATCCAGCGATACCGCCAGCCATGATCTTGACCGGTCGATCGAGCTCAGCCAGCCGCAAGGCACCGCGTGCTGCGCCATTGCAATGTGGGCCTGCGCAATAGGTGACAAACATCGTGCCCTCAGGCCAATCGGAGAGTTTTGATCGGATTATCTTACCATACGGCAAGTTGATCGCTCCTGGCACATGACCTTTTGCAAACAGGGCGGGGCTTCTCACGTCGAGCAGAACAAAGTCCGCACCTGTCGACAGAGCATCGTGAATGTCCCAGCAATCGGTTTCAAAAGTGAACTCGGACGCAAAATGCTCACGTGCAATGTCGCTGGGAGCAGCCGGAATACGGGTAACTGCGGATGTCATCATGTTCTCCTTCTATCGCACTCAGATCTGACATGCCGCAGCATAGCTTGCCAGATGGCATGAATGACAATATACGTAACTATCATGCCAACTACTCCACAAACGCCTGAAACTACCACGGGTCCATTGGTTGCTGCCCTCCTCTACGATGGGCTTTGTACCTTCGAGTTCGGTATTGTCGCCGAAGTCTTCGGTCTCTACCGACCCGAAATGGGGTCCGGATGGTATCGCTTCGTAAGCTGTGCCATCGAACCAGGGCCTGTGCGTGCGCATGGCGGTCTGACGATCGTTCCGGATCAAAATGGCGCTGTGTTGGAGGAAGCCGATATTATCGTTGTGCCAGGTTGGAAAGGTGCCGATATACCGGTGCCCGAGGAGCTCTGTGAAAAGCTCCGTGCTGCTCACGCTCGAGGTGCGCGGCTGCTCTCCATATGCTCTGGTGCTTTTGTACTAGCTGCCACCGGCCTCCTTGCAGGTCGTACTATTACGACGCATTGGCGTCATGCGGTGACATTGCAACAGCGTCATCCGGAACTAACCGTGGATGCGGCCGCTCTATATCGGGCTGAGGGACAAATATTCACTTCCGCAGGAAGTGCGGCCGGAATCGATCTGCTGATTGCCACGGTGCGTGACGACTTTGGGTCAGATGCAGCAAATTCGGTTGCGCGACGGTTGGTCGTGCCTGCACATAGAAACGGCGGACAGTCGCAGTTCCTTGAACGTCCCGTTCCCCAAAAGACAACCGGAGAGATAGCCCCTCTTCTCGATAGAATTCGCAACGCACTTTCAAGATCTTGGACTACCTCCGCGATGGCTGCGGAATGTGGGATGAGTCTGCGTACATTCCTGCGTCGTTTCGAGGAGGCTGTGGGGAGTAGTCCCGGTTCCTGGTTAATCACCGAGCGTATTGAAGCAGCCAAATCCCTCCTGACGACACAAGAGAACAGTATCGAAGTTATCTCTCATGCCGTAGGCTTCGGGTCTGGTCATGCTCTCCGCCAGCAGTTCCGAAAAGCGACGGGCCTGACGCCGACCGAGTACCGTTCGCGTTTCCTATAAGCCTTATGCCACTAAACCAGACGACGAGCTTTTGATTTTATTATATCCATCGTCCACAGGACAGAAAAATGCAGCATCCACGCGCTGTAAGATAAGCTAAAGGCAAGCCACACAGAACGACTTTATGCCCGCCTGCATTCCTCATTGCAGCTGCCAAAAATCAAGAGACTTTGTTCATGTGCACAATGACCGACGTAAGATATGCTATCCTCAATGATGCTCCTGAACTCAGTTCACTTGTGCAGCAGACTATCCGAATTTCGAATGGTCAAGACTATCCGAAAAGGGTCATTGACCGCGTCATCGATAATTCTTCGATACAGAATGTTTGCCAACTCATCAACAGCCGAACTGTATGGGTAGCCGTCCGTGGCGGCACTTTATCAGGTACCGCCAGTCTTGATGGCAATACGGTCAGAATGGTATTCGTATTACCATCCGCGCAAGGAAAAGGCATTGGACAATGCCTAATGCAGGCAGTTGAGAAGACCGCACGCAGTCGCGGTCACAAAGTACTTCGGGCTCCGGCTTCGCTATGGCAAACCCCGAAAGGAAGCGATATCTGCAGATTTGATCGTATAGACTGCGAGAAATCGGGGCAACAGCTTTCCTCCTAAAGCGTGAAATGCCCTCAGTTTAGCTTTGCTTTAGGGGAAGTAACACCTGGCGGTCCTTGCAAAGCAATGCTGTACCGCGGGACGTTGCATCGTTCTTGCTTGATAAAGCGACGCGTCAACAATTACCCAAAGGCTTAACTGCTCTAGCAAAACACCATTCGGGCTCGATCACTAAGCCGCAGCGCATCGAGCTTCTTTGATATTCACGCGGTTCCGGCTTGGCGATGCGGTGGTGTGTACGTTGACTGACGCCGGCATTTCGCCCGACACGCATCGGGTTATTCGATTTAAGGCCAATATGGCGCCGTGGAGCGAGAATCGGACTGACTGGACATTGCCAGCACATTCCTGGTTCGGTAGAGCCGCCACTTTGGCTTTGACTGAAATTTCTTAAGAATCTAACGAAATGAACCGAAATGGACATGCCGAACCACCGCCCTAACTCTTTGAAAAAGAACGGGCAATTTTTAGCTAGGAAATCTAAGTAGGCTTATTGTTTCGCTACATTGACGATGCCTGGAAGACGCCATATCTTCCTAAATGAGCGCATTCGAGTCGTTGTTGCGACTTACTCTTCTGAAAGTAGTATAGGTTGATTTTGAGACGAATGTCTACGCCAAATCGATGATGCACCCTCAATCACGATGGTGCCAATAACTGCAAACGCAATAACGCACGCATTTCTCGTTTCTTGACCGCGGCGCCGTCATCACGCTTAACAAGAACGTTTTCCGATAGCGGTGATGAATGTCACTGGGCTTGGTTGAACTGCAAACGGGCTCCCGAGTGTCATCCCACTAAGACGTAGTTTCACACAAAACCCAAAAGGTTTGCAAAGCTGACCCGGGTTTGCATTTTCTCTACCGACAATGTCGATCCTGCGCTAGGCGCGTGAAGTATTCATCTGAGATAGCAACCTCTCGAATATTGGTCGACGGTTTGATGCAGCCACGAGCATCAATGGAAAATCAAGCCATACAAATGCTGCCTCAAAGACCATCCGCGCTTACTTGCAACCCAATATTCTAATCGCCAGAGCGAAATTCAGGTGCACCTATAAGCTGCTCACGACATTGCCGGTTTTGGCTCGGCTCTCCATCCGTTCGAACTTTTTGCCCATCCTGCCCGACCGCAAGCCGTCAGGACTGGTCGTGCGAACACGCGACAGATGTAGATTTCTTAGAATATTGCAGCTTTGTTCACTACGGGACTTCGCCTCAACCGCCTTCGGAGAAATTGGCGTTGCATAATCATAGAATTCGCAGTTCTTACTCTCCTGTTGACCTAGCGCTCACACACCGAGCAACCCCACCCTCGACCAGCGCATCGCCAAAGACATCATAGACTTGGATTTTTTACGGGAACAGAAGACCGATTCTCCCACAAGTATTGTTGCCCTGCTCTGCAATCCCTCTTGAATGCGCGAAAGAATCCCATAATTTCAAGTCACGAACCCGAATAGACTGCCGTCTATTATCCTTAATTCTCTTTATATTCAGGTAGATAGGAAATTTCTCACCGTGCTGGATGATGATTCAAAACGCCGCCGCCAGGGATGCTAACCATTTGTTAACACGCGCCCCTTGCAGCAAAATAAGAATCGGACATAATGACGGTATTTAGACGGTATTAGTTCCAGTGCCGTCACTAGGGATCCCAAGTCTATGAATATCGCAAGTAAAGCAGAGCAAGTGTCGTTTGACGACATGATATTGACGCAAGGTCGAGAGATCTCGCGCAAGCTCAATCTGCTGCGTCATGAAAACTTCCCGCCGGATGCGCGCAAGAATTTGCGTCAATTCTCTATGGCGGAAGCTGCCTATTTCCTTGGTGTGTCTCCGAGCAATCTGAAAAAGTTGCATCTGGAAGGAAAAGGTGTTGAGCCGATTATCCTTTCGGGTGGACGTCGCGCATATACGATTGAACAGCTGCAGGAACTGCGTCAGTGGCTCGATCAGAATGGCCGCGCCGAGGTAAAGCGTTATGTTCCGCATCGCCGCGGCAACGACAAACTGCAGGTCATCGGCGTTGTGAACTTTAAAGGTGGTTCAGGCAAGACGACGACAGCTGCGCATCTGGCGCAGCATCTCGCCCTCACCGGCCATCGCGTCCTTGCAATCGATCTCGACCCGCAGGCTTCGCTGTCCGCCTTGCATGGTATTCAGCCAGAGCTCGATGAGTTTCCGTCGCTCTACGAAGCTGTTCGCTATGATGAGCAGCGCAAATCGATCCGAGAAATCATTCGCAAGACCAATTTCCCTGGTCTCGACATCATCCCTGCAATGCTGGAGCTGCAGGAATATGAATACGACACACCGCTTGCCATGCAGAACGGCGGCGAAGGCAAAACCTTCTGGAACCGTATTGCTGTAGCGCTTGCCGAGGTGGATGCCGATTATGATGTTGTCGTCATCGATTGCCCGCCGCAGCTTGGCTATCTGACGCTGACCGCCCTTTCGGCCGCTACATCAGTTCTCATCACGGTTCACCCGCAGATGCTTGATCTTATGTCGATGTCGCAGTTCCTGCTTATGCTGGGCGACATCCTCAAGACAGTTCGTCAGGCTGGTGGTGCTGTGCAGCTCGATTGGTTCCGCTATCTGATCACGCGCTATGAGCCGACAGATGTTCCTCAGGCCCAAATGGTTGGCTTCATGCAAAGCATGTTGGCATCTCATATGCTTAAGCATCAGATGTTGAAGTCAACAGCTATATCAGATGCAGGTCTTACCAAACAGACGCTCTATGAGGTTGAGCGCTCTTCAATGAACCGCGGAACTTATGATCGCGCTATGGAAGCATTAGAGGGGGTTAACTCAGAAATTCGTGGACTTATTCACGAGGCATGGGGTCGTTAGACGGCAGTCTAAATCGCAAAATATGGAATAAAATCAGGCTTGTGGCTGATTTGAGGGTAAAAGAATGGCACGGAAGAACATTTTTCAGAGCGTTATGCAGACCGAAGAAACGGAAGAAAACTCCGCGTCTCCAGTCGAAAATGTTTCGCGCCGCTTTGGTGCTGCAAAGTCCCTCTCTGCGTCTATCGATGAACTCGCAAAGCAGGCCTCTCAAAAGCTCGATGGGGAAGCAATTGTCGAGCTCGATCCTTCCGATCTTGATGGATCTTTCATAGCTGATCGCCTGCCTGAAGCCGATGATCAGGAATATGCGGAGCTTTTGGAAGCGGTTCGCGAACGCGGGCAGGATAGCCCTATTCTGGTGCGCCCACACCCTCAGACCAGCGGTCGCTATATGATCGTTTTCGGTCATCGCCGCGCTAAAGTTGCTGGTGAGCTCGGCATCAAGGTGAAGGCTGTTATCAAGCCGTTAGCCGATCTTGAGCATGTTATAAGCCAGGGCCAGGAAAACTCCGCGCGTGCCAATCTCAGTTTCATAGAGCGCGTTCTCTTTGCCGCTCGGCTCGAGGAACTGCAGTACAGCCGTGAAGCCATCCAGGCTGCTCTTTCTATCGACTACCAGACATTGTCGAAGATGCTGACCATTCCACGTGCGATATCGGAAGACATGCTGGTGGCGATTGGACCGGCAAAAGGCATCGGGCGTGACCGCTGGCTCGAATTGCGCAAACTCATTGAAATGCCGGGAAAGCCAGAAGCTGCACGTGAACTAATGCAAACCGATGCCTTCAAGGAAGCATCGTCGAGTACGCGTTTTGAACAGCTTTATGGTTACCTCAAAGGGGCAAATCAAAAGAAGCCGGTTACGAAGGCCGCGTCGCGGACTGGTTCGACCTGGAGTGCGGCTGACAAAAGCGTGAGTGCAACGATCAAACAAAACGGCAAGACAGCGACACTGGCGCTTAGCGCCGCCAATGGTCCTCGCTTTGCCGATTGGATTTCGCGCAATCTGGATGAACTTTATGCATCATTCAGTGCCGATGAGAAGTGAGTAAGCGTATTAGGTGAGGAAACTTATCCTCGCCTGTCCTGCGTAACGAATAAAGTGAAAAGAGTGCAGGTGGTGGTCATCTGCATAATTTGACGAAAAGGAAAAAGCAGCAAAAGAAAAAGGCCCCCAAACGTCGCCGCGTGGAAGCCCTTCTCATTGGTTTAGCAGCTAGAGAATCGCAAATTCACGAATCACTGTCAAGTGTATTTAGCGTCATTTCGGCGGGTGGATTTCTTTTGCCTTGTGGAAGGTGAAAGAAAATGGAGTCTCAATTTGGCCTGACGCCGTTTGGCAGTCAGCGGATGACGCATGCCTTGTTGGCAGTGCATCAAAAAGCTAGAGAAATCCCTCAGGGAGCAGCTGCAGATAAGTGGCAGCTTCATCGTTGGCTATGTGAAGGCAAGAATATCATTGGTATCAGTGATCGTTCTTTAGCTGTACTGTCTGCCTTGTTATCATTTTATCCCGAAAATACGCTGGTCGAATCCGGTGCTCTGGTGGTGTTTCCATCCAACAAGCAATTGGCTCTGCGCGCCCATGGAATGGCTGATGCAACATTGCGTCGTCATCTCGCAGCGCTGGTCGAAGCTGGTATCATTACCCGTCAGGACAGTCCGAACGGCAAACGTTATGCCCGCCGCAGCAAATCTGGCGAGTTAAAGATTGCATTTGGTTTCTCACTTGCGCCGCTTCTTATCCGTGCGTCCGAGTTTGAAGCTGCGGCTGAACACGTCAAAGCTGAAAAGGCTGCTCTGCGTGACATTCGTGAACAGCTAACTTTGCTGCGCCGCGATATTTCAAAACTGCTCGAATTTGCAATCGAAGCATCGCTTCCAGGCGCTTGGGATGAACTGAAAGTCGAGTTCCGTGCGGTTGTCGACAGCATTCCACGTCGCGCAGAAATGCAGGAACTGGCTACATTGGTCGCAAAACTTCAGGATATTCATGCTTCTGTTGATAAGGCTTTGAATAATAATCAAAAAGTTCAAAATTTGAGCGACAATGAATCCCAAAATGAGCGGCAGCTTAATGAATCAAAACCAGATTCCCATTTTGATAACGACATTGCAAATTTGAACAACAGCGCTCACGAAACACATGAAACAAATATTTCTCTCGATCTCGTTCTCAGAGCGTGCCCAGAGATTGGTGCATATGCATCAATTCCTATCAGCCATTGGGAACATTTGATCGCAACAGCGGAGAAAGTAAGAGGTTTCATCGGTATCGATACCAAACTCTATCAAATGGCTCTGAAAATGCTTGGAAGACAGAATACGGCTATCACAATTGCCTATCTGCTTCAGCGTTATAACGATATTCGCTCTGTGAGTGGTTACCTTCGCATTCTTACGGAAAAGGCCGCTGAAGACGCGTTTTCTGTCAAAGCTCTTATGGTGAGTGCACTGCATATTCAGCAAAGAGAACGACAACTATCCTGATTGAAGTTTGATAGAATGCAAAAGAAGCAATGTGCCACAGCCAGTTCTTCGAAAACGATAAAGGGGGAACCTAGCTACATTCACCGCAGCATGATGAGAAGGTTGTAGATGCTGGGCGTGAGCAACCGCTCTTAATCCGTCGCCGGGCAAGGAGCGCAGCGATCAGGCGCTTTCCGCTCTGGCGTATAGGGCCTGATCGATTTTCTCAGGGCTATTTCACCAGCTCGGCGTGGACGAGATAACGAAGAGGACCTTGGTTAACCGCATCAAACGGATAGCAGGTCGCAAGAACCAGTTGAACGCCTGGAGCATGGATATCGATCTGAGCTTCGTCCCAACGTGTAACCGTCATATGCGTCGCGCGATAAGTGAAAATCTTGCCGTCATCGCGGGTGATGCGAATGAGATCGCCTTTCTCAAGATCTTTAAGAAAAGCAAAATGGGTATCGCGATGCGCTGCGTAAACCGCTGTACCGTTATCGCCTGCATTTGGTGTGTTTTGTAAATGACCGGGACCAAAAGCGAGAGCCTGTCCGCTTGCCCCATTCAGAGCAATTGCAGATGCAGCCAGACGAGGCGCTTCGATACGGGCTACCGGCCAGGTATCGGCCCAGCTCCATGGTTTGACTTTTTCACCTGAGGCTATGCTTTGTGTGAAAGCCCGTTCCAGAAGGATTTGTGCTGCATAGGCTTTTGCGTGAATCCATAGACCCTGACTAAACAGAACAAGACCACAGACCATCAAGGCGATAGACAGAAGGGTGAGGGGGGAGCGCAACAAAGCGCGCTCCTTTGTCTTTGTATTCTGAGCGATAACGATACTCATCATGCATTCCCCCTGCGGCGCGAAAACCAGAAGATCAAGAAACCGATGAAAAGAACGCCCGAACCCTGCAGCATGTTTAAAGTTGCTGGCGTTGCTGTTTGCGGAAGAGGTGTGGCTGGCGCCGGAATGCTTGGCATCCTGGCTCGTTCCTGAGCGCGAACCTTAATCTGGTTCTGTCCGGCCTCTGCATGTTCAAGTACATTGCGGTCTGCACGGATACCAAACAGAGCATCAAAATCCCATCCGGCGGGAAGCTCCAAAGGGATGTCGGCGCGGGTGAGGGGGGTATTGGCTGGCCGTGCTGGTGTCTGATCAACGGCAACGAGACTTGTGAGGCGTGTTACCAGATGATGCTCCAGTGCAAGGCTTAGGATACGCGTATCGGCCGCCAATCCTGTAATCTTGCCGAGCTTCATGTCCACTTCAGCATCATCAATCTTGCGACGAGCCCAGATTTTGGAAATGCCTTCTGCCGGGCTTGCCGCATCGAGCCTGAGGCTGACTGTCCAGGGCTTTCTGCCAATTGTACCCTCAACTGTAATGGTACCAGTTGCGTGTTTTGTCCGTGCCGCAATCACCAACGGTTCACCCTGGTAAAGGTCGGGAAGAAGGCCTGGCGTCAGATTTACACCCTCTTGTGAGAAGGAAGCTCGAACATCGGTTATCACCGGGTTTTCGAGCTTAGCAAACAATTCACGCATCCGCTGGTCGACTTCCTCAACCGATCCGATATGCGTAAAGGTGCCACGTCCGATTTCCGATGCCTTGCTCATTAGATAGGTGTTGGGTGCTGAACCGATACCGACCATGAAGAGACGGGAGCGATCGCGGCGCGATGCGATGACATCAAGCATTTGCTGTTCGTTGCTGATCTCGCCATCCGTTAGAAACACAATCTGACGCAAACCGGCTTTTTGATGGCTGTCATCAAGAGCCGCGTGCAATGCGGGCAGCATTTCTGTTCCCCCGACAGCGTCAAGCGTGGCGACATATTCGCGGGCATCGGTAATATTGAGCGGCGTAGCAGGGACGGAGTCATCGAATACCTTGGTCAGAGTGTCATCGAAACGAATGACGTTGAAATGATCTGTGGGTTTTAAGCGGGAGAGGGCGTAGTCAAGACTGGCTTTGGCCTGCTTGATCGAGGTTCCGCCCATCGAACCTGAATTGTCGAGCACAAACACGATTTCTCGCGACTGATTTTCAGAATTTTTAACGACCGGTGGCGTGACGTAGGCCAGCACATAATCGTCATTTCCAACACGTTCCCGAAAGAGGCCGACATTGGGCATTTCGCTGTCAGCAGCTTGCCATTCGAGAACGAAATCGCGATCTGCTGTGACCTTCCCATCCAGAACGATCAGGGATGTCTGCTCGTTCTGCTGGTCGATTTTGATGGCGTGATAAAGGCTCTTGATATCAGTGGCTGGGAAACCGGGTTTGAGGGTGACTGCGATCGTCACGGGATTGGTGCGATCGTCGCCCGGCGCAGCAAGCGGCGTTTCAATCGCGGCATTGTCCGGCCCATGGGATGGTTCCGTTTTCTGTCTTCCCCAACCACTCTGAATATCCGCGGTTTCAATGATCGGGTCAGTGTTTTCGGGATTATAGCGGGGCGCCACAACGAGCGGCACGCGAAGCGAAAAGCGATTGTCGCTCAAGCGGACCGCCTGCTGGTATTCGATCTGAATAACCACTTTTTCGCGGGGACCAAGATTTGCAACTGCATTGGTGAAGATGTTTGGGCGCTGCTGTTCGATCAGAGCTGCCTTCTTGCCTTCACTTTTTGCCTTCTCATAGATTTCACGTGCTGCCTGCTTTTCCTTGATATCGGCCACGATGACTTTATCGCCGACAATCATCTTCAAGGAATAAACCGCACTATCTTCGGGCAGTGGAAAGACATAAAGCCCCTCGACCCAGCCGTCAGTCGGGTTTTCAAAAACCTGACTGAGACGGGCGCGGGCAGTGGGACCGCTCACATCGATGTTGAAATCTGTTGCGAGCCGGGGCGCTTCGACATACTGGCCGGCTTGACTGCTCGCAAGCAGAAGGCTGCCGCTTTGCATGGCGTTCGGCGTTACATAGTCGGGCTTTTCCGCACGCGCGGATACTACGTTGAGAAGTGAGACAATAACGGCCAGGATTGGCAATATCGTCATGTTCACTAACCAGATGAACTTGCAGAACTGCGATAGGCGAACTGCATGCGCTTGGGGATGAGGGCGATGAGAGTGTCTGCTTGCAGGCGACATTGTGCGCTCCTGTATCTATCGGATAACTGGACACAATTTGCGCCGGAGTGCTGTTTCCTTGCCAGCGTAAGCTTTGCCAAGTTTTGTCCATAGTTTGCCGCAAGCCACCTTGCCGGTTCCGCTTATGTGTGGAATTGTGAAGGAAAGTACGGATTCAGGAAATTCTCATGTCTCAGCAAGAAGCGGTTTTGTCCGATCAATTGAATCTCCGCGTTGCTGAACGGGTGCGCGAGGAAATCGCGCGGCGCAGAATCTCGCGACAGCATCTGGCTGATGAGGCGCGCATCAGCCTCTCCACGCTTGAAAAGGCACTGTCCGGGCATAGGCCCTTCACGCTGTCCACCATCATCAGGCTTGAGCAGGCCATGGGATTTGACTTGCGTGAGCAGTCGGAAATGGAAAAGCCCAAGCCCGTGGTGCCGCACGGACACGCTCCAGAAGAATTGGGTGCTTACTCGCGCCCTGCTGTATCCTGGCTAGAAGGAACCTTCCTTACCCTGCGCCCTTCCTTTGGCAATAGATCCGATATTTTCGCCTATTGTACCGATATCAGCTGGGATTCCGAGAATACGCATCTCAAATTTGAAGAGCGCGAGCGTACCGATACGTCTTTTTCGCAGCAGGGACGTGTTTCTGTCCCTCATCTCTCAGGCCATGTTTATCTAGTGACCAATACCTCTGGTCAGTACCGCATGGCGGTTCTCTCACGGCCAAGTATCGCCGGTGAAATGCACGGCATCCTCACGACATTGCGGGCAGGCCAGGGTGCGCAACTCACACCTGTTTCGGTGCCTCTGGCACTTATTCCGATGAAGGTTTTTGAAACGCCAGTGTTTGGCCGTGTAACATCTGCAGATCAGGCCTACGACCAATATTCACGCTTTATCAGCAAGACACTTGGAGATGGTTATGCAAGTTTCGTGACATCGGAATAGATTAATATTATCCCTTAATTGTACTGCCCTATATACTAAAATATATGTACGATTTTGCAGAACCAAGCGCCTCATTTTCTTTTAAAATACTGAAATATCTTCAAATTATGGAAAGAATAATTCCTTAATTATGTTCAAATAGCAGCCTTGCCTAATATAAAAAATTCCTCATTATTATTTTGCCGCAGCTGGCTGCAAAATGGAGAGGGATAATGAGACATCGCGTAATTGCACCTGCCTTTGTAACGTTTCTTTCAAGCACAGCCATTATTACGATCAGTAGTTTTATACTGAAAGCAGATCCGGCTTTCGCGGCCTGTTCATTTTCTCCCACACTTGGTGACGACACTTATATTTGCGACAGCGGCACCTCTTTGGCCGGGCTGACTGATCTAAATGGTAATAACACTTTGCTGTTGCCACCAGGCGGCACGGGTACAATTAACGGCAATGTGTCCTTCGGCGCAGGCACAGACCGGATCGAAGTTCATTCCGGCACGATTGCGGGCAATGTCGTTCAGGGGGATGGCACGGATGCATTCGTGATTTCTGGCGGCGCTGTCACGGGCAATATTCAACAGGGTAGTGGCATTGATGATTTTCGCATGACGGGCGGCGAGGTCGGCTCTCTTAATCAGGGTGATGCGCTCGATACGTTCTTCATGTCTGGAGGCCGGATTGTTGATGCATTCGACGATGGCGATTATGCCGTCATGACCGGTGGCCGGATCGGTCGCGTCAACCTGAAGCTCGATAACAATTACTTCAATATGTCCGGCGGCACTATTGATCGCAATCTGGTTGCGGGTTTTGGAGATGATACGATTATCATTTCCAATGGCATGATCGGTGGCAACATCAGCGTCAGCGGCGGCACAGATAGTGTGACGATTACCGGCGGTACGGTTGCAGGCGACATTCTATTGAGCTTCGGCAATGACCAATTTAGCTGGAATGGCGGCGGAATTGTCTACGGCAATATCGATATGGGCGGTGACAGCGATACGGCGGTGCTTACCAATCTGACAGAGGCAAATATCGGCGCGACCAAACGCCTGACAGGCGGCGAGGGTGTTGATGCACTGACTTTCAACAATGTCAAAACCGGTAAGGTTGCCCGCTTTGACAGTTGGGAGACGATCAACCTCACCAATGATACGCGCTTGACATTTGACACGATCCTCACCCTTGGCGACGCAGGCACAGGCACTGGAACGCTCAATGTCGATGCTGCCAGCACGATCTATGGCGGTTCGGCACAAAGTGGCATCAATTCTTTTTCTGCAAACCAGTTCGCGTCCGTCTTCAATGCCGGCCGTATCGATCTGACCAATGGTGGCTCAAGCACTACTGACACATTTACAATCAAGGGTAACTATACTGGCCAGAACGGTCTTCTCTTCGTTGATACTGTGCTTGGCGCGGATGGGTCGCCATCGGACAAGCTTGTCATTGATACAGGGAACGCCTCCGGCTCCACCGGTATCGTCGTCAACAATGTGGGTGGGGCGGGCGCTTCGACCATTTCCGATGGCATAATGGTTGTGCAGGCGCTTAACGGCGCGACCACAGCAAGCAGCGCATTCTCGCTCAATGGTCGTGTCGCAGCTGGTGCTTACGAGTATTTCCTCTTCAAAGGTGGCGTGTCTGCCAGTACGAACGAAAACTGGTATCTCCGTTCTACGCTTGTCAGCGGCACTCAGCCTGCGCCTGTGGTTCCTGAGGAGGATTTGTCACCGCAAGCGCCCGAAAATTCTGCTCCACCGCCAACTCTTGAGCAACCACCGGCGACCCTGCCGGTCGATCCGAACGATCCAGACCCCGAAGATACATCTGCGCCTGTCACGGAAAGTTCGCCTGAGCCTGAAGCGCCACCTGCACCCCCAGCAGCAGAAGCGGCCAATCCGCCCGCTGGTTCCAGCGGACAATCGTCAATCCCGCAAATAGGCTTTGAAGGGGCGGTGTCACCATCGCCGGGTGCCACGCGTGTGCAAGGAGATGTCGTCACGCTTTATCGTGTCGAGGTACCGGCCTATTCAGCTTTGCCACCTGTTGCGCATCATCTGGCACTCACGTCTCTCGGAACCTTTCATGAGCGCCGTGGCGAACAGGATCTTCTTAAAAGCGGCGGTTATCTGCCATCTACCTGGGCGCGTTTGTTCGGGCAGAGTATCGATACGAAGTGGAAGGGCACTGTTGCGCCAGGGCTTGATGGCAAGCTTTTCGGCATTCAGGCCGGTCAGGACCTTTGGGGTCATGAGACAGACAGTGGCCATTTCGACCGTTTCGGCTTGTTCTTCGGCTATGCCCGTGTGACAGGAGATATTACAGGGCAGGCGCTGGGCTGGAATGATTTGGCGGTCGGCGATCTGGAAATGACTGGCACCAGCTTTGGCGGTTATTGGACGCATATTGGCCCGCAAGGTTGGTATCTCGATGCCGTGCTGATGGGCACGTGGTATGGCGGCGATGCCAATTCCAATGAAGGGCAGGGCATCGATGTCGACGGCCATGGTATCACAGCCTCGTTGGAAGGGGGCTATCCAATTGCGTTGAGTGAAAGCTGGACGCTGGAACCGCAGGCGCAGCTCATCTGGCAGAGCCTTTCGCTCGATGATCAGGCAGATCGTTACTCATCCGTATCGTTTGATTCAGATAATGCCTGGACCGGACGCATCGGAATGCGTCTGCAGGGTGCTGAGGAGACATCCATCGGCAAGCTGCGTCCCTATTTGAAAGCCAATCTGTGGCAAAATTTTTCTTCCGATCAGACCGTGCGCTTTGCCACCGATCCGATTGTGACCGACCTAAAAGGCACTTCGCTGGAAGTTGGCGGCGGTTTGACCCTCGACATCACCGAGAAGGCCAGCCTTTATGCGACTGCCGATTACACAACCAATCTTGGTGGCGAACGCAACCGAATCTGGGAAGGCAATATCGGTTTGAATGTGAAGTGGTGAATTTTCACTCGCTACTCTGTCTGAGCTGGTGTGTTCGGCTACCTTTTTAACCGACTTGCTGCCGTCACATCCGCGTGATAGTTGCGTCTCCGGCCAATTTTAGGAGTACGCCATGGAACGACTGATCGAACGCAGCCTTTTCGCCAGTCGCTGGCTGATGGCCCCTATGTATATCGGCCTCGCAATGGCGCTGGTCATTCTGGTCTGGGTGTTCATCGTTGAGCTGTGGCGCTTTGCAATGATTGTTCCGTCAATGACGGTCAATGATGCTGTTCTTGGCGTGCTAGCGCTGATTGATCTTAGTCTTGCTGCCAATCTTTTGATGATCGTGATCTTCGCGGGCTATGAGAATTTCGTCAGCCGCATGGATCTGGCCGATCACAAGGATCGCCCTGATTGGCAGGGTGAAGTCGATTTCTCGGCGCTGAAGTTGAAGCTCGTAGCCTCGATTGTTGCAATTTCCGGTATCCATCTCCTTAAGGTATTCATGGATGTTGCCAAATATTCGGCCGATCACATCAAGTGGATGGTCGTCATTCATCTGGTCTTCGTGATTTCGGGCGTGCTTCTGGCCGCTATGGACTGGATCGCCAATCACGGCAAGACGTTGAAGAAGTCCAAGGCATCCAAAGCGTCAGACTAACTTTGTTCAATTGCGTCGGCTTCGCGAAGACGATAGCCGACGCCTGTTTCCGTCAGAATATAATGCGGCTGATCGGGAGATTTCTCGATCTTCTGGCGCAGCTGACGAACATAGATGCGCAGATATTGCACATCCGCCGCCGGACCCCAGACGTGGCTTAGAATATATTGATGTGTCAGCACCTTGCCTGCGTGCTGCACGAGCAGGCGCAGGATTTCATATTCCTTTGGAGAGAGCTTTATCTCCATCTCATCAAGCTTCACAATGCGCCTGACCAGATCGACCGACAATCCATCGCTCTGAAAGACAGGCTTTTCTCCCTGCTGGTGCAGTTTATGGCGTAACGCCACGCGGGTTCTTGCTGCTAGTTCCTTCATCCCAAAAGGCTTGCTGACATAATCGTCGGCACCCGTTTCCAGCGCTCGTACTATGCCCGCTTCATCGGTTCGGCTTGAAAGAATGAGAACTGGCAGTGTCAGTCCCTGTTCACGCCACAGACGGAGCAGCTCATGGCCGTCGGTATCGGGCAGACCAAGGTCAAGCAGAACGAGATCAGGATTTTCGCTTTGAAGCAGCATGTCTGCTTCGCGCGCATTGGCCGCTTCTATAATGCTATAGCCTTCGGTTGTAAGCCCAACCCGCAACAATTTGCGGATGGGTGGCTCATCATCGACAACCAGGATTTTCGGCTTTGGATCGCTCATCAGTTCCGGTCCATTTCTCTGCAATACCCCTGCATCCTAGCGCACGCACAAAAGACGCTCCGATGTCTATTTGCAAGCACGTCTTTATTCCAAAACCGGCTCCCACTTCTGGGAGACATGGTTCGCTGGCAAAGGTATTGTTATTGTGAAACGGGCACCGGAACTCTCGGCCCTGTTTCCGGCCCGAATGGTTCCACCCATTGCTTCAGTAAAGCCACGGGCAATGGAAAGACCAAGACCTGTTCCTGCCTGTACATGATCACCCTTTCGAACGCGATAGAATGTATCGAAAACCCGTTCAAGATCGACATCGGGAATGCCCGGGCCATGATCGCTGATCTCAAGCACCACATATCCACGCTCAACATGCGCTTCAAGCCTGATCTCTGATCCCTGCGGCGCATATTTTGCGGCGTTGTCGAGAAGATTAAACAGCACCTGCTCGAACAGGACCGCATCAAGCCGCAGCATGGGAAGCTCGGCTGCAACCGCTACCTGAACCTTGTGATGCGCGAGAATTTTGACGGCTCGATGCAACGCTGCCCCTACAATATCGCCAAGATAATGCAGCGACAAAGTGGGCTCCATAGCGCCTGATTCAATCCGTGTCATATCGAGCAGATTGGCAATAAAACGATTGAGCCGTTCGGACTGCTCGACAATGGTCGTTAGCAATTCGGTGCGATCGCTTCCAGGTAGTGACGCGGAATAGTCGCGCAATGTGGTGGCAGCACCCATGATACCGGCAAGCGGCGTTTTAAGATCGTGCGATATAGAGGTAAGAAGCGCGGAACGGAGCTTGTCTGCCTCTGCTGCAAGCTTGGCGCGTTCGACATCACCAACAAGCTGCACACGCTCAATGGCAATGGCCGCCTGATCGCTGAGAGCTTCAAAAAGCCTTTGTTGTTCGGGTGTCAGGATTGGCCCCTGCCGATCATTGTCGAGGCCAATCACGCCGACAGACGTCCGTGCCGTCTTGAGCGGCAGATAAAGCCGCTTGGCACCAGGAAGGGTATCCGCACCTCGTCCCGCTGGCAGTTCATGTTCCCACGCCCAATGGGCTGCAGCAATATCGGCATCGACAAGACTGTCATCGGGTGGGTATCCTGCGCGAACCGCAATGCTGTCACCTTCCGGCAGCAGGATGACAACCCGTACTTTCAGCATGGAGGCGATCTGAAAGGCGGTTGCCCAGAGCACGTCGTCGAGCGAACCTGTCCCCGCCAGCTTCTTGCTGAAAAGATAAAGATCCTCGGTCATGTTTGCGCGCTGTCTTGCAGCTGCGGCCTGACGCTGCACGCGGCTTGCCAGATTGCTGGCGACAAAACTGACAAGCAGGAAGAACGAAAGTGCCACCACGCTTTCGGGGTCCGCGATAGACAGTGTGTAGAGCGGCGAGAGGAAGAAGAAGTTATAGGCAAAAGCGCTCAATACAGAGACAAACAGCGCAGGCCAAAGGCCAAGTGTGACTGCAACACCGAGAACACCGACAACGAAAACCAGTGCGATGCTTCGCACGTCGAGAAACTGATCAAGCAAAAGCCCAACACCAAGTGCACATGCTGTGACAAGTGTTGCGACGAGATATGGCTTGAGGTCATACCCGGATGAATGGCTGACGGTTTTAATGTTGCGGGCGGAACCGGCATTGTCGCGGTCAGCGGCCGCGGTGATATGAACATCAATTGCACCGGAATGGCGGATCAGTGCGTGGCCGACCGAGCCCTCAATAGCCTCGCGCCAACGTGGCTTGGCCGATTTTCCGGCGACGATATGTGTGAAATTATGCGTTGAAGCATAACGCACGAGGTCTTCGGCGATGCTTTGGCCGGGAATTATGATTGTTTCGCCGCCGAGCTGTTCGCAAAGACGCATGGTTGCCGCAAGCCGATCCTTGGCTTCATCGGAAAGCCCGGCCGAACGCGGCGTTTCGATGTGAATTGCAGCCCATGGCGCGCGCATTCGGTCGGCTAGTCGCCGGGCATAGCGGACCAGTGAAGCACTGTTTGGGCGCTGGTCGATCGCAACGAGCACCCTGTCACCGGCAGCCCATGGCCCCTGGATGGCATTGGCGCGCATATGGGTTAGCAATTGCTCGTCAACCCGCTGGGCTGTGCGGCGGAGAGCGAGCTCACGCAAGGCCGTCAGATTGCCAGGGGAGAAATAGTTTCGGATTGCACGCTTTGCGGTTTTGGGCAGATAGATTTTGCCCTGATTAAGCCGCTTTATGAGATCGTCTGGCGTCAGATCAATCAACTCGACATCGTCGGCCCGGTCGATAATGCTGTCGGGCACGGTTTCGCGCACGCGAATGCGCGTAATCTGCGCAACCACATCATTTAGGCTTTCGACATGCTGGATATTAAGTGTGGTATAGACGTCGATCCCGCGCGCCAGAATTTCCTCCACATCCTGATAACGCTTGGGGTGACGGCTGCCCGGTGCATTGGTGTGGGCGAGCTCATCCACCAGAACCAGTTGCGGCTGTCTTTTGAGGATGGCATCAATGTCCATCTCTTCAAGACGGTGGCCATGATAGGACACTGGCTTACGGTCTATGATCTCAAGCCCATCGACAAGCGCTTCGGTTTCTTGTCGCCCATGGGTCTCGACAATGCCGATCACCACATCGATACCGTCTGCTTTTCGTGCACGCCCCGACATTAGCATTTCATAGGTTTTGCCGACGCCGGGTGCTGCTCCCAGAAATATCTTGAGACGACCGCGCGTTTCGCGTTCTGCCTGTTCAAGCAGCGCATCGGGGGAAGGCCTCATATCGCTAAGGCGAAGATCATCCGATACCAAGCGTTGTTCCTCGAAATTAAAAGGCGGCGGGAAAGCGCGCCGTTAGAGCGGTTCCGGTTTTAACAGAATTGTTGGAGCCGCTCTATCGTCTCGTTTGTGCACATGAGCCCGCGCAAACCGCTGCACGTTTTTGCTCAAAGTGCTTCGATCTACTCTAGTTACTGCCTGCCCTGTCGAGAACAAGGTTGAGCTTGAGCACATTGACCACCGGCTCGCCGAGAAAGCCAAGCTCGCGCTGCTCGATCTGTTGCTCGACAATGCCGCGAAGGCTTGTTTCATCGAGCCCACGTGCTTTGGCAACGCGAGGCACCTGAAAAAGTGCGGCTTGTGGAGAGATATGGGGATCAAGCCCACTGGCCGATGTTGTAACCAGATCAATCGGCACTTCGGGATTCGCCGTAGCCTGCCGCAATGAAGCTGCGTCGTCTTTTATGCGTGCAATCAGTGCCGGGTTGGTTGGTCCGAGGTTGGAACCACCCGAGCTTGCAGCATCATAGCCCTCTTTTCCTGCTGCCGAAGGGCGACCATGGAAGTAGCGATCGCCTGCAAATTTCTGGCCGATCAGTTCGGACCCGATCACTTTGCCATCTTTTTCGATGAGGCTGCCATTTGCCTGTTGCGGAAAGATGGCTTGTGCAAGACCCGTCATGCCAAGCGGATAGATCAGCCCTGTAATCACAGTGAGAGCTACAATCATGACGAGTGCTGGACGCAGATGTTTCAGCATTTTTTATTCCTTAAACCAGGCCGATGGCGACGATTGCCATATCGATGAGCTTGATGGCGATGAACGGAACAATGACGCCGCCAAGGCCATAGATCAGAAGATTGCGCGACAGCAGTGCGCCTGCACCAACGGGCCGATAAGCAACGCCTTTCAGCGAAAGCGGGATCAGCGCCACAATGATGAGTGCGTTGAAGATGATCGCTGAGAGGATCGCGCTTTGTGGGGTCGCAAGACCCATGATGTTGAGCACGCCAAGCTGAGGGTAAAAGGCGAGAAACATCGCGGGAATGATCGCAAAATACTTGGCAATATCATTGGCAATCGAGAACGTCGTAAGTGCCCCGCGTGTCATCAGCAATTGCTTGCCGATCTCGACAATCTCGATGAGCTTGGTTGGATCACTATCGAGATCGACCATGTTTCCGGCCTCGCGTGCGGCAACTGTACCGGTATTCATCGCAACGCCGACATCGGCTTGTGCCAAGGCAGGCGCATCATTGGTGCCGTCTCCGCACATGGCCACAAGCTTGCCCTTGGCCTGTTCCTGCCTGATAAGCTCGAGCTTGTTTTCAGGCGTGGCTTGCGCCAGGAAATCATCGACGCCTGCTTCTGCAGCAATCGCTGCCGCTGTCATCGGATTGTCGCCAGTGATCATCACCGTGCGAATACCCATGCGGCGCAATTCGGTAAAACGCTCACGGATCCCGCCCTTGACGATATCCTTGAGATGAATGACTCCAAGCAGGCGTCCATCCTTGCTGACCGCGAGCGGCGTACCGCCTGCTTTGGCAATCGTGTCGGCAATGGCTTGGAGTTCGTGAACAGTCTTCTCGTCCGAGGTCGCATGTTTGAGCACTGCATCAACCGCGCCCTTGCGGATTGACGATCCTTCAACATCGACACCACTCATTCGGCTTTGCGCCGTGAAAGGCACGAAGCTCGCATTCAGGCCCTGCATGTCGCGGCCACGCATGTCGTATTTTTCCTTGGCGAGAACGACAATGGAGCGACCTTCCGGGGTTTCGTCGGCAAGTGACGCCAATTGTGCGGCATCGGCAAGGGCGAGCTCGTTCACGCCGCTTACTGGCATGAATGCTGTTGCCTGACGATTGCCCAGCGTAATTGTGCCGGTCTTGTCGAGGAGCAGCGTGTCGACGTCTCCAGCAGCTTCGACGGCGCGGCCGGACATGGCAAGAACATTGAAGCGCACCAGACGGTCCATGCCAGCAATTCCGATTGCCGATAGAAGCGCGCCGATTGTTGTGGGGATCAGCGTTACGAAAAGGGCAACCAGCACGATGACAGGAACATAACCACCCGCATAGGAGGCAAAGCTCGGGATTGTCACGACCGCTAAAACGAAGATCAGCGTCATGCCTGCAAGCAGAATATTGAGTGCGATTTCGTTCGGTGTCTTCTGGCGTTCAGCGCCTTCGACAAGGCTGATCATCTTGTCGATGAAGGTCGAGCCCTGCGCCGCCGTGATGCGGACTTTGATCCAGTCCGACAGAACCTGCGTGCCGCCTGTGACTGCTGAGCGGTCGCCGCCCGATTCACGAATGACCGGAGCGGATTCACCTGTAATGGCTGCTTCGTTGACGGAAGCAACCCCTTCTATGACTTCTCCGTCGGAAGGAATGATATCGCCTGCTTCGACGATCACTACATCGCCAACCTTTAGACTTGTTCCGGGCACGACCGTGAAATCAGTGCGCGCCACATCATGCAGCAGTTTAGCCTGGGTTTCGGTGCGTGTGCGGCGCAGGGATTCCGCCTGCGCCTTGCCGCGACCTTCGGCAACGGCTTCAGCGAAATTAGCAAACAGCACAGTGAACCATAGCCACAGCACGATCTGGAACGAAAAGCCGATACCGGTGCCGCTGGTCGCAACATCCTTTATCAGAAGAACAGTGGTAAGCACGCAGACCACTGCCACCACGAACATGACGGGATTGCGTGCAAGGCTTTTGGGGTTGAGCTTGCGAAAGGCATCGCCAATTGCCGGAATGAGAATGCGGGCGTCAATGATGCCGGTTTTAACTATTTTAGGGGTTTGGGACTTGCTCATAGGGAACTCCAGAAAAGCGGACCCAGAAATTCTGCAGCAGCGACGATCATCAGCACTGCTGCGAGGATGAGGAGAATGAGGTTGGACGGGCTGATCATTGGAAAGTTTGCCCGTTGATCATTGCAAGATGCTCAGCAATTGGTCCGAGCGCCAGCGCAGGGAAGAAGATCAAACCGCCGACCACGAGAATGACACCGATCAGCAGGCCGACGAAAAGCGGTCCGTGGGTTGGGAATGTCCCAGCAGATAGGGGCGTTGCCTTCTTGGCAACCAGTGAGCCTGCAATTGCTAGGGCCGGAATGATGACCAGAAAGCGACCCATCAGCATCGCAAGACCGATGGTTATATTATACCAGGGCGTGTTGCCGGAGAGCCCGGCAAAGGCCGAACCGTTATTGGCCGTACCTGACGTATAGGCATAGAGAATTTCCGAAAAGCCATGTGGTCCGGGATTGGCAATTGAGCTTAACCCCGTCGGGATGACTGTGGCGACAGCCGTAAAGCCAAGGATCGAAAGTGGCAGGCATAGTACGGCGAGCATGGCCATCTTTACCTCTTTTGCCTCGATCTTTTTGCCCAGATATTCCGGTGTGCGCCCGACCATCAGTCCGGCAACGAAGATTGCGACGACAACAAACAAGATGATGCCGTAAAAGCCTGCGCCCACACCGCCAATAATGATTTCACCCAGCATCATGTTGATCATCGGGATCATGCCGCCGAGCGCCATCATGCTGTCATGCATGGCGATGACCGCACCGCAGGAAGCGGCTGTTGTCACCACCGCAAAAAGGGCGGACATTGTGATGCCGAAGCGAGTTTCCTTACCTTCCATATTGCCGCCATCAATGCCAAGCGCATGGATCAGCGGATTGCCCGCAGCTTCTGCCCAGTAGCAAATTCCTACACCGGCTATAAAAAGCACGCCCATTGCAGCAAAAATTGCCCAGCCCTGCTTCTCATTGCCAACCATGCGGCCAAAAACATTGGTAAGGCTTGCACCGATCGCAAAGATCGCCACCATCTGCATCATATTCGAGATGGCGTCGGGATTTTCGAACGGATGCGCTGAATTGGCGTTGAAAAAGCCACCGCCATTGGTGCCAAGCATCTTGATGGCAAGCTGCGAGGCGACAGGGCCAGTTGCTATGACCTGGCGAGCACCTTCAAGGGTGGTGGCTTCGACATAAGATCCCAACGTCTGCGGCACACCGAGAGCCACGAAAACAAGCGTCATGGCGATTGAGATCGGCAGCAAGACATAGAGCGTGCAGCGTGTGAGATCGATCCAGAAATTCCCCAGCGTCTTCATAGATTTACGCGAGAATGCACGGATGAGTGCAATGGCAATCGCCACCCCCGTTGCTGCCGAAACGAAATTCTGGACCGTAAGTCCCGCCATCTGGGTGAGATAAGACATGGTGCTTTCACCACCATAATTCTGCCAGTTGGTGTTGGTCACAAAACTTGTTGCCGTGTTGAAGGCGAGATCGGCAGGCACATTGCTCATGCCCATCGGATTGAAAGGCAGGAAACCTTGTGCACGCTGCAGCAAATAAAGAGCGAGGAAGCCCGCCAGGTTGAACAGCAGCATGGCGGCGGCGTAATGCGTCCAGTGCTGCTCCTCGCGCTCACTCGTACCGGCCAAACGATAAAGCCCCCGTTCAATGGGCATTAGGAGGGGCGACAAAAGTGTGCGCTCACCAGTGAAAACACGAGTCATGTAACCGCCAAACGGCTTCACGAGCGCGATGATGATCCCGCAGAAGATGAGGATCTGTATCCATCCATTGATTGTCATGGTTTTTCCCAAGCCCAGATCAGGCTCAAATTAATTGCTTATTCAGAACCGTTCTGGACGAATGAGCGCGTAAAGAAGGTAGACGGCGACAAAGGCCGCTACGAAGGCGCCTGCGATATATTCGATCAGCATCGCGTTTCCTCAAAGCCTCTCGCAAAGGCGCAAATAGCCAAATAGCATTGCAAAAAATGCGATGCCGACACCCAGCACGGCGATATCCATTGTCATTTCGAGTATCCTTGGTCGATGTCCTGGCCGGATTGCCCGTGGGCGCCCGGTCTTCACAAAGTCCATTATGCTGCCGTCGCCCATAGGGTTTCGAGAGAGAGAAACGGGCTCAGAAATAAAAAACTCATATATGTTTTGGATCTGGCGCTTGGCGACTGAGCGACTTTTGAAGCAGCAAGCCTCATTTGAAATAATCAATGGGAACAAAAAGAAAGCGCGCCGCAGGCCGCGACGCGCTTTAGGTTTTCAAATTGCGCTGTTGTATTTATGGATTGCGATCATCAAAAGCTTGGATGATTGCAGCCTTCGGGCTTTTGCTTGCAATCAGACTTGCCAGAAGAATACGCGCCTGTCCCGGTCGCAGCGTTTGCGAATGCACTGCACCGGCTGCAACCAGATCATGTCCACCACCGCCGCCGCCATAGCCTGGGGCCAACATGCCTGTGGGAACGCGGCTAGAAACCACCACCGGAATATTGTTTTGCGCACATTGCTTTACAGCTTGAACAATTGTCGCGTTGGCATTGCCCGAACCTAAAGCCGCAAGCACAATACCGTGGCTTCCGGCTTGAATGCTCGCTTGAAGATGCAGGTCGTCACAACCAGGATGGATCGCCACAATGTCGACCCGCGTACCGCTTACAGATGCTGGCAAGCGGCCTGCTTCAGGTCGTTCGAGTTCGCGGACCGATCTGAAAGCGTCTGCATGGTCGCTGCTGAATTTGAACGCGCCCCATGCCGGAACAATCCGGCCGCCAAAGGCGATCAATACGCCTTGTTGCGCATTAGCAGGGTCTGCTGCCAGATCGATGGCGGTTTTAAGATTGGATGGACCGTCGGCATTGGGATGATCGGCAGTGAACTGTGCACCCGTGAAGATCACCGGTTTGGAATGATTGCGTTGCAGCTGTACCAGGAGCGCCGTTTCTTCCATTGCATCGGTGCCATGGAGCACCACAACGCCGCTGATTTGTGGATCTGCAATCTGGGCTTCAATGGCTTCGGAGATGGACTGCATATCAATCAGTGTCAGGCTGGATGAATCCTTTGCCATCAAATCGATTGGGCGAAGCTTAGCTCCGACCTCGCCAAGCGTCGCAAGCAGATCGTCGCCATTGAGCGTCGGTGTGCTTGCGCCATCGTCCCCGCGCTTGCTTGCAATAGTTCCACCGGTGGCGATGACCGCCACCAATGGTTTGAATTGCGAATTGTTCACGCTACCCCTCAATCAGCTGTTTTTTTGCGCCTCAGCTGCACGTTCAGCAGCCAGACGATAGATTCGATCACGCAGACCATACCAGCCAATAATCAGAGCGGGTACAATGATAATTAGCGAGCCAATTGTATAGGAGCCGACCGGATAATCTGCGGCCATCAGAATGAGTACACCCAACAGGAAGATCAAGGTCAGGATACCGGTGTAAGGTGCACCGAACATCCGGAAATCAGGGCGTGCGATCTCACCCTTGCGCGAAAGGTACCAGAGTTTGAGCTGGCAAAGAATAATCACGGCCCAGGCTGTGATGATGCCAAGCGATGCAAGGTTGAGTGCAATTTCAAAGGCTGCGGCAGGAACCACAGCATTGAGGCCCACGCCGATTGCAGTAACGACCGCAGTCACAGCTATACCGCCATAAGGAACCCCGCTCTTATTCATCTTGGCAAGTGCTGCTGGTGCAGAGCCCGAAACAGCCATTGAGTGAAGAATGCGTCCGGTCGAATAAAGTCCGGCATTCAGCGATGACAGCACAGCAGTCAGAACGACGAGGTTCATGATGATATCCGCACCCTGAACGCCAATCTTGCTGAAAAAGGTCACGAATGGGCTTTCGCCGTCCGAGTAAAGCGTATGCGGCAAAAGTAGCGTGAGCAGTAAAACGGAGCCGACATAAAAGACCAGCAGGCGAAACACGACGGTACGGATCGCACCTGGCATGATCTTGCGCGGGTCTTCAGTTTCGCCAGCGGTCGTGCCAATCAACTCGATCGAGGCATAGGCGAAGACGACGCCTTGAATAATCACGAGTGCGGGCAGAATACCATTGGGGAAAAGGCCTCCACTCTCGCGAATGAGATGGAAACCCGGCTGATGACCATCAATCGGCGTGCCGGACACAACGAAATAAATGCCAACCGCCAGGAAAATCACCAGTGACAGCACTTTGACAAGGCTGAACCAGAATTCCAATTCACCGAAAACCTTGACCGATAGCAAGTTCATTGACAGCACCAGAATGAGGGCTGTCATTGCAAACATCCATTGGTCAATCCCTTCAAGCCACGGCACATAGTGCTTGAAGAAATTCATGTAGAGCGCGACGGCTGTAACGTCAGCAATCGATGTCATGGCCCAGTTTAGCCAGTACATCCATCCGGCTGCAAAGGCCATTTTTTCGCCGTAGAATTCCCGGGCATAAGAAACGAAGGAGCCGGAGCTCGGACGATGCATGATCAGTTCGCCGAGCGCGCGCAGCACCAGGAATGCGAAAAAGCCACAGACGGCATAAACGAATACAAGCGACGGCCCAGCCTGAACAAGACGTCCACCAGCACCCAGGAAAAGGCCCGTACCGATTGCTCCCCCGATTGCAATCATCTGGATCTGACGCGGTTTTAGCGCTTTGTGATAGCCGCGGTCTTCTTCTGTGAAGACTTCGCGTTCAGCCGGTGTGGCCTTGATAAATTCCGTTGTCATCGCTCCTCCCTGAGAGCTCAGTTTGAATAAAGGCTATAGCTTTACGCGGAACCCGCAACGAAGAACGGCATTCTTGAATCATTGAGATACATGGAGCTCGCGCTTGGCGCGGCAATGCATCGACCATTTTAAATCAAAACATTGCTGAGAAAGGAAACCTCTACGCCCTTTAGCGCAGGCTTCTATTCACTCGCTCAATTGTTCCCGTTGCTATTTCTGTAAAGCTGCATGACAGATTTAATGCAAGTCTTAACGCATATCAGAAATGGCTAGTCAAGCTCACAAGTATGTTGACGCTCATGACGAGGAGGAGTACCGGTATTAATCTGTCTGACAGCATGACAGATTTAATCGTTTCGGTTTCAGGAGGACAAAGTGGTCGAGACGCGCATTGAACATGATTTGCTCGGGACAAAGGCGGTGCCTAAAGCTGCTTACTGGGGCATTCATACCGCCCGGGCAGTGGAAAATTTTCAGATCACCGGGGTTACGATCGGACGCTATCCCCATCTTGTTCGCGGTCTGACGTTTGTCAAAGAAGCAGCAGCACTCGCCAATCATCAGCTTGGCCTGCTTAGCCGAAAGCATCTTGATGCAATTGTGTGTGCTTGCCGCGAAATCCGCGATGGCGCGCTGCATGATCAGTTTGTGGTCGATGTCATTCAGGGCGGTGCGGGCACATCCACCAACATGAATGCAAACGAAGTCATAGCAAATCGAGGGCTGGAACTGCTGGGCTTTGAAAAGGGCGACTACGCGCAGCTGCATCCAAACGACCATGTTAATCTCAGCCAGTCGACCAACGATGCCTACCCGACTGCAATCAATGTCGGGCTGATTGAAGCCATTGATGAACTCGCCAACACAATGGAAATTCTTCAGGCATCGTTTGAGCGTAAAGCACAACAATTTGCGAAGATGCTGAAAGTCGGGCGCACGCAGCTTCAGGATGCGGTGCCGATGACACTTGGTCAGGAGTTCCGAACCTTTGCCGTGATGCTTGGTGAAGATCGCTTACGATTGCTTGAATCGGCAAAGCTTCTGCACGAAATCAATCTTGGCGCGACGGCAATCGGTACAGGTCTTAATGCACCCAAGGGTTATGCAGCGCTTGCCTGTGAGCATCTTTCGCGTCTTACCGGTCGTCCGCTGGTCACCGCCAGTGATCTGATTGAAGCGACGCAGGACCCGGGCGCTTTTGTGCACCTGTCGGGCGTCCTCAAACGTGTTGCCGTCAAGCTTTCAAAGACCTGCAACGATCTGCGTCTGCTGTCTTCCGGCCCGCGGGCGGGAATGGGCGAAATCAATCTGCCAGCCGTTCAGGCAGGCTCCAGCATCATGCCAGGCAAGATCAATCCGGTGATCCCGGAAGTGGTCAATCAGGTTGCTTTTGCCGTCATTGGCAGCGACATTACGATCACAATGGCAGCGGAAAGTGGCCAGCTGCAGCTCAATGCATTTGAGCCGATTATCGTGCGCTCGCTTTCGGAAAGCATCAGCCAGCTGGGTGCTGGCTGCCGCATTCTCGCAGAACGCTGCGTAAACGGCATTACCGCAAATCCCGAAATCATGGCTCGTCGTGTGGAAGAATCCATCGGTCTTGCCACTGCGCTTAATCCGCTGATTGGCTATTATGCGGCGACCAAAGTTGCGCAGGAAGCACTCGCAACGGGCAAAACGGTAGCAGAAGTCGTGCTTGCGCAGGGGCATATGACACCTGGTGAATTGCAGCTCGCCCTCAAACCGGAGCAACTTGCCAATTTAGCGGTCGAACCCTGATCATCGCTCAGTTGCCCTTGGAACAACCAAGAACGCCGATCGGACTGGATCCGAGCGGCGTTCGCAGTTTCTAATTATGTATGATCTTTCTCGGCCTCGTTTTGTCCCGCTTCCATTATCTCTGGTCTGATGCGGTTTTTTCCTCAGCCATAATGGTGGTGACAGCCAGTTTGACCTGTCCGAGATGGGTCTGCATTGCAAGACGTGCCTGCTCTTCGGACCCGGTCCTGATTGCCTCTGCAATCTGGCGGTGCTCGATGTTGGAGGCTTCACGTCGACCGGCCATCAGATTGACGAGTTCGGACTGTCGTGAGAGCGCTATCCGGGCGTCCGCTACAATCTTCGCAAACATGGCATTGCCGGACGCCAGTGCAATCATACTGTGAAATTCTGTGTCAAGCAGTACCCATTTGTGCGGATCGGTCTGCCGATCCATGCGATCGCAGAGATCAATGAGATTGGTCATTTGCTCGTTCGTGTGACGGGTTGCGGCCCATCCGGCTGCCGGCACTTCGATGAAGGGGCGCGCCTCGATAAGATCGCGCGCCGAATAGCCACCATAGCTCAGCTCGGGGCCCGGAGACGTTTTAAGCACATAAGTGCCGCTTCCCGTGCGGGTTTGGGTGAGGCCAAGCGTCTGCAGCGAACGTAGTGCCTCGCGCACGATGGGACGACTGACACTATATTTCTGAGCGAGTTGAGTTTCAGAGGGCAGACGTGTTCCAACCGTCAGGCGTCCATTCGCGATAGCGGTGCGAATGTCTTCAAAGACGATTTCCGCAGCATTTTTCCGGTTTACCGGGCTTGAATCTGCCAGCCAGTCAATCACGGCGTCGGGCTCTCCCACTTCGATGCAACTTGTCTAACAGCTAGGCAATTTACGTCGTTTGGGCAACAGGTGTTTCGCGCATGATGTGGCTTTGACAATATTTAGCGTGTCAGCGTGTGATAGTGTCCGTGATGATAGATGAGTGGTTCACCGTTACCACTCACAATCTTAAGCGCGCGACCGATGATAATGGCATGGGTATGACGTTCGATGATCTCTTCAACCTCGCAATCGATGGAAGCGAGTGCGCCTTTCAGTGCCAACGCGCCACTCGCAAGCGCATACCATTCCGCGCCCTCATAGCGCGCGGCACCTTTCTCACCATTGCGGCCTGCGAAACGGTCGGCCACAGACTGCTGCTCGCTCGATAAGATGTTGAGGCAGAAGCGGCGTTCGGCATTGATTGTCGGCCAGACCGAGGCAGTCAGATTAATATTGACGATTATTGTCGGTGGTTCGACCGAAAGAGCGGTCGCAGAGGTCACGGTTGCACCAGTTCTGGCGTCGCCCGTTCCTGTGGTCAGGACGCTGATGCCGGCAGCAAGCTGTCGCATCGCAGCTTTCAATTCATCCGCCGTGGCCGTATTGGGGATCAAATCGAGCGCTGCAGAGTTCAGTCTGTTGGGATGTGCCATCAATCATGCCAACCGGAAACGTTGGGAGCGCTTCCGGCCTCTTGTTTGGGGGAATTTGGTCTAGCAGCCGCATCGTGTAAATGGGGGAGGAGGGCAATGCGGCTACTGTCTTTATGTATGCTTTATTTCAGGCCGAGCAATATTGAGATGCTCACGCAATGTCGAGCCCGTATATTCGGTGCGGAACAATCCACGCTCCTGAAGAATAGGCACAACCTGTCTGTTGAAGTCTTCAAGTCCACCAGGGAAATAAGGTGGCATTACGTTGAAGCCATCCGCAGCGCGCCCCTCAAACCATTCCTGCATCCGGTTGGCAATCTGCTCGGCGGTGCCAAGAACAATATGGTGGCCACGGCCAGCTGCGACGCGAAGCGCGAGATCACGAATGGTAAGGTTCTCACGACGCGCCAGATCACGCAGAAGCTCTGCGCGGCTGCGAAGCTGATCGGAAATAGGCAGATCAGGCAACGGACCGTCGAGATCGTAATCAGCAAGGCTATGGCCGATGCGTTCTTCAAGAAGTGGCATGGCGCTCTTGATGTCCGTCCAGCGGTTGAGCTCCTTGAGTTTTTCGGAAGCATCTTCAAAACTGTCGCCGATCACCGGCATGAAGCCGGGCATGATTGCGACACTGTCCGGATTCCGACCGGCCTTGACCACCCGCTCCTTTAAGCTCGTATAAAAAGTTTGCGCCTCAGCAATGCTCTGCTGTGCAGTAAACACGATATCCGCGATACGAGCCGCGAGATCCTGACCCGGACCGGACGAGCCTGCCTGAATGAGAACTGGATGGCCCTGCGGAGAACGCGGAATGTTGAGCGGACCCTGTACCGAGTAATATTTGCCCGCATGGTTGAGCACATGCACTTTGTTGGCATCGGCATAGACGCCGCTTTTCTTGTCTTTCGGAAAAGCATCTTCGTCCCAGCTGTCCCAAAGGCCGCGCACGACATCGACGAACTCTTCAGCCACGGCATAACGCTCGTCATGTTCAGGATGACTTTTTGAGAAATTGTTGGCGGTGCGAGCGTAAGAGGTGGTGACGATGTTCCAGGCGGCGCGACCATGGCTCAGATGGTCGATAGACGCAAACGCGCGTGCTGTATGATAAGGCTCGCCGTAAGTGGTTGAAGCGGTGGCAGCCAGCCCGATCTTGTCTGTGACCATGGCTAGTGCGGATAGCAGGGTCAGCGGTTCAAACCGGGCAACCATTGATGGATGAGCATCAACGCCGCTGGTCAGTCCATCGGCGAGAAATACCATGTCGAATTTTGCATCTTCAGCCTGCTTCGCAACGCGACGCAGCAGGTCGAAATTTTCGCTGCCCGCTTCTGCATCTGGGTGCCGCCAGCCGGAAACATGATGGCCTGCACCTTGCAGGAAAAGGCCGAGATGCATCTGTTTCTTGGTCATTATTTTACTCCGGGGATTGGTTGAGCGACGAAATCAGTGTCTGCAAGTCGTCCACCGTCGTCATGGATTGCACGAGGTCGGGTATGCCTGCAAAGCGCTGGTCATTCTTCGTTGCGTCTTTGAATTTATCGGTCGGGTCGCTGATGCTCGGCAGACCATCGACGCGTTGCGAGAGTGTGGATCCATCCGTGAGCGTTACATTGATGATGACGAAGCGGGTTTTTGGATCGGGTGAAAGCCGCGGGGCATTCTCATCGTGGTGTCGCGTCACTTTGGACGCGAGTTGTGCCAAATCGCCGTCGACCGGACGTTCATCAAAATGAGCAATCGTTAGCTTTCCGTCGCGCAAAGCGGCCGCAAAAATATACTCGGGGCTGAACCGCGCATCGATGCCCGTCACAGGCGTGGTCGTCACCAGGGCCGCATCACCACCAGGCGGAAAAGTGATCGAAACCGCTGCGATCTGATCGGGTTGCAAGGCTTTCTCATTGCGCAGTGCCAGTGCACCAACCCCGACAGGATGGGCGGCCGTGCAACAAGGAAAAGCTTTAAGGGTCAATCCGGGCACGACAATCTGCCAAGGCTCACCCCAACCTTGTGTGACGCGCGATATATCCTCTGCGCCAAAGGCAAAAGCTTTGAAAAAGCCGTTTGCATTATCGATAAAATCGGGCGCGCCAACAAAGCCAGCTTCTGCCAGGCGCGCAGCACTAAGACCTGCGCGTGCCGCAAACCCTGCATGAAGCGGTTTGGCGTCAAAGCCAAATTGCAGACGAAGACCGGCCGATTGTGTGGCGGCAAGACCGAGCGCTATCGCAGTCGTTGATGCATCGAATTTCAATAGATGTGCGATTGCAGCTGCAGCTCCTAGAGTACCGAGCGTTGCGGTTGCATGAAAGCCGTTTTCATAATGTTTGGTACCCATGGCAAGGCCGAGGCGCGCCATGGTTTCAAGTCCGACAATATAAGCCGAAATCAGAGCATCGGCTCTGACTTCACCCTCCCCGGCGACTGACAGAAGAGCCGGGATGATGGCAATCGTCGGATGTCCGCGCACGCTGCCATGCACATCGTCATAATCGAGGACATGCGCTGCATGAGCATTGATGAGCGCTGCCGTGAAAGGATCGGCGGTCCCGTTCTGGCCAATCAGTGCCACATTCCCGCTCACACTTAGAACCTTGCTGACGAGATGGGTGCTGCGATCACTCGCACCGCCAAGCGCGCAGGCGAGAAAATCAACGATTGCTGTTCGGGCAATGGCGATCGCTTGAGTTGATGGCCTGGAGCCAATGATGGCCCGACTTAAGGCCTCCGTCACATGATCGGTCATATCAGATCCCTTCACCGCCTTCATTGATGCGGCTTACATTGCCGCCTAGGCCGTTGACGAAGGCACCGATGCGCGGGTTCGTGGACTTATAGAAAAGCTGTTCTGGTGTGCCCTGCTCGATGATGCGACCGTTTTCGGTAAAGACGATGGTATCGCTGATTTCTTCGGCAAAGCGCATTTCATGGGTCACGAGAATGCTGGTCATGCCTTCGTTGACGAGATCACGAATGACCGACAGTACCTCACCCACTGTTTCCGGGTCGAGCGCCGATGTGACTTCATCAAACAAAACCAGTTCTGGACGCATTGCCAAAGCGCGTGCGATTGCAACACGCTGCTGTTGACCACCCGAAAGTTCACCTGGATAGGCATCTGTCTTGTGCCCCAGGCGAACCTTTTCCAGAAGCACCTTTGCATGGCGCTCCGCTTCGATTTTTGAGGTGCGAAGAATTTTGACCGGCGCAATGGTGATGTTTTCGAGAACCGTTAAATGCGGAAACAGGTTGAATTGCTGAAACACAATGCCAATGCGCTTGCGCAGCATTATTCGCTCGGCTTCGGTCTTCAGCTCATCCACGCGCGTCGAACCGACGGTGATTTTCCCCGATTGCGGGATCAACAGACCGTTGATGCAGCGCAGGATTGTTGATTTTCCTGACCCGGATGGCCCGATGATCGAAACTGCATCGCCCTTGTTGATCTTGAGATCAATACCCTTGAGCACTTCGTTCTGTCCAAAAGACAGATGAACGTTCTGAAGTTCGACCAGTGTAGTTTTGGTGGTGTCGCTCATGTGAATTTCAGATCCTTGTCAGCGGGAGGAAAGCCGCTTTTCGAGCCGCTGTGTGAAGCGCGACACGGGATAGCAGAAGAGAAAGAACGCCATCAAAACGGTCAGATAGATGATGACGGTGAAGTCATTGCGCTGGACTGCGGTGCTTGCATCGGTCGCCGAATGCAGCAGCTCATGCACGCCCACAAGTGATGCCAATGCCGTACCCATGGTTATGGATGTATAAAGGTTCATCCAGGGCGGCAGTGAACGTTTGACGCATTGCGGCAGGATGATCCAGCGCAACGATTGCAGGCGTGAAAAACCAAGGCCCTGTGCTGCTTCCCATTGGGCAGTCGGGATTGATTGAATGGATCCGCGAGTAATTTCTGCAATATGCGCGCTTGCTGGGATCGCAAGGCCGACCACTGCTTTAATCCAGTCGGGGAAAGCAATGTAATTGCCGAATATCACCAGTTCGAACGGGAAAATATAGGTCGCAGCAAAAATCAGTACCAGATGCGGCGCATTGCGGAAAATCTGCACGTAGGTTACGGCCGGTGCGCGAATTATCCTGTAGGGGGCCAGTTCCATGATGCCGAGCAAAACGCCGGCAAAAGTGCCCAGCGTGATCGCAAAAACGCTGATCAGCACGTTCATGGCAAAGCCCTTGCCAAGATAAGGCAGCCATTCGAGCCAAATCTGGCCAAGTGACGGATCTAGATAAAACCAGAGTGCCGTGGCGAGAATGATGGTCGTGAATGTGAGAGTTGCGGGCGACATCCAGATGCCCGGCTTTTGCTCAACAGCGATGTTCATTGGCCATATCCCGGAATTGCAAGGCGCTTCTCAAACCAGTAACCAACGCGTGCCACGATGAGGTTGATGATGCTAAAAAACAGAAGAATGACCAGCATCAGCTCGACTACATTATCGCGCTGTGTCCAGATCAGAATCGAGGCATAGGTAATCTCGCCAACAGCAATGGCCGACCCAACGGTCGTAAGCTTCACCAGATTGACCAGATTGTTGACCACAGCAGGGAGTGCGGTGCGGATTGCCAGCGGAAGCTCGACATAAATGAGCACCTGAAACGAATTGAATCCGATAGCGCGCGCAGCCTCGATCGTTGTGCCGGGAACAGCTTCAATGCCTCCGCGCAATGCTTCTGCGTGAAGGGCTGCAATATGAAGACCGGTAATCGCGACCAACCAGAAGAATGGCGTGAGTGGATTGTTCTGCGCGCCACCGATTGCGTTGGAAATCAGCATATTGAGAACGAGAAACCCACACATCAGCTGCACCAGCGTTGGCGTATTGCGAGTGAGTTCGACATAGCCACGCACAGGAATGGCTAGCCAGCGCTTTCCTGAGGTCAGTGCGCCAGCAAACAAAACGCCAAAAAACAGGCTCAGCGGAATGGTGATCGCGACCAGCTTAAGCGTGGTGACCATGCCATTGAGCCACATATCAAGCTCATAGCCACTATTGAGAAATTCATAGTTGAGGCCGATTGCGCTGGTGAGTTCAATAAAGCGCGAAATCAGAGCTTCTTTCATTGAAATGATCCATTGCGGTTAGAGCAGATTCCAGTCTGAGTGCATCAGATCAGCGCTCCAAATCCTTTATATTGAGCATAGTTTTATCGAGCGTCGTTTCACTCCGGTCGAATTAAGCTCTGAAATTGCGGACGGATGAGCCGTCCGCAAATGCTCTGTAATTTGCATATTGTATGGCTTATCAAGCCTTCAATTACTGAGACTTGAGCTTGTTATGCTCTTCTTCAAGATAGCTCAGGTTTGGCAGGCGATTTGCCTTGGCGATCTCGATCATCTTGCCCGACGCGTGGAGATCGCGAACGATCTTGTCGAGAGCGGCTTCGGTGTCGTTCTCGTCCTTCTTCAACCAGATGACTGAATCCGAAGGTATCAGGTCGGTTGGAATCAATATGCCGTAATCCTTCCACTCGTCGGCGCGATCCTGAAGCATCAGACCCAGTGTACCGCTGACATGAACCGAAACATCGCAATTGCCGCCTTTGAGTGCCAGCAGTGATTCCGGTTGGCTTGGGAGCGCCTTTACGTTCGCGCCATATTCTTCGATCAGCGGCTGAGTGTAGTTGGATCCTTGCGAAACGCAGGCGATCTTGCCCTTGAGATCTTTCCATTCCTTGATGCCGCTGTCTTTGCGACCAAGGGCAGCACCGCCCATGCGATCGTAAGGTGTCTTCACATAACCAAGCGATTTGGCGCGTTCTTCAGTGTACTGCATATTGGCGATCAGAATGTCGACCTTGCCCTGCTGCAGGAATTGGACGCGGTTTGGCGGCGTGACGGTTTGTGTTGCGAGCTCAACGCCGAGGCCTTTCGCCAGTTCGTTAGCGATATCGATGTTGAGACCCTTCTGTTCCTGCGTCTTCGGGTCGATATAGCCGAATGGTGCACCTGAAAGGATGACGCCGACGGTCAGCTTGCCTTTGGCTTTAATGCGATCCAATGTTGCGTCTGCATGGGCCGCACCCGACGCGGCAAGGGCCATGAGAGAGCCCGCAATAAGAGTCTTGGAGAGGTTTTTGACGCTGAGGATCATGGGGGACTTCCTTCGATTAAGCTGGCGCGAATTTACAGGAAGTAGAACCCTCTTTACGACGAACGGATTTCCATTGGTTGAGATCGAATTAGATTATCGTTCTAAGAAATTTAAAAATTGGCATGAATTTCTGGCCTGCCGATTACGCTCAAGCTAAAAGAAGCCTTGTCTGATCAGGTTTGTCCTGTATCAGAGTCTATTCGGAGGTTCAGATACGAATCCAGCTATCCAGTTTTGGATAAATTGGTAAGTTCTGATCTCAAGAGCGTGCGGGTGAGGGTCGACGACAACCGCGCGGGATGAGGGACAACTACAGAAGAGTGACACTCATGTCTGATCGGTTTAATCGGCTGGTACTGGCCTTTACGACTGCGTTCTGCCTTGCGACATCATTCGGATCATCTTCAGGGGCAAATGCCGCCGAAACACGGCGCATTGAGACCACACAGAATGCCGATTATTTCGGCTTTGATCTGAGAACTGAAAAGAATGTCTCGCTCGAACAATGCAAAAGCGTTTGCCTGGGCGATAATTCCTGTCTGGCCTTCACTTATAATCCCAAGGTCAAATGGTGCTTTCTGAAAGCCGATTTCAACAAGCTCAATGAATCTGTCGGATCCATTGCCGGCAAGGTTGTGACGGAAGCAAAGGCTGCCAAGGGCAAAGATCTTGGCGCTGCACCTGCTATCTCGTTCTTTGCAGCCAATCTGGTTGATGAAGCCCGTCGTCTCAAGCGTGAGATCAGCGGCCTTGAAAGCTCTGACAGCCTGCGCGATCTTCGCAATGAAGCAGGCGCTGCTGGCATGAATGGCGATCCGCGCACGGCCATGGAAAAGTTCCGCCTGGCTGCCAGCATGTCGCCGGACGACAGCGAGATCTGGACAGGATATGCGCTGTCAGCGCTTGCGACCGAGCCTTCCAATGGTCAGGAACGTTCCAAATTCCAGCGCGATGCGACCTCGGCCTCGTGGTTTGCCTACCAGACTTCCCGCACCAAGGATGAGCGCGCGCAAGCGCTTGCCGTCATGGCGCAGGCACTCGAAAAGCGTGATGCATCGCGCCCGGCTTTGCAGGCTTATGAAGCGAGCCTTGATCTCGTCAATTCCGCGTCCGTTCGAGAAACCTATGAAGATTTGAAAGCCCGCAAAGGTTTCCGCATCGTCAACAACACGGTCGATAATGATAATGCTGCGCCGCGCATCTGCGCGCAGTTCTCAGAAGAACTGGTGAAAAGCGGTGTCGATTATTCGAGCTTCGTTACGCTCGATAATGGCGCGCCAAAAGCCGTTGACGCCAAAGATCGCCAGATTTGCGTTGAAGGTCTCGAGCATGGCCGTAATTATACGGTGACGTTCCGTCAAGGCCTGCCATCAGCTGTTGGCGAAGTGTTGCCAGCTCCGGTCAATCTTTCGATCTATGTGCAGGATCGCGCGCCATCGGTACGCTTTACTGGCGACAGCTTTGTTCTGCCTGCCAAGGCGCGTCGCGGCATTCCGCTGGTCAGCGTCAACCTGAGTACCGCCAAAGTCAAGCTCTACCGCGTCGGCGACCGTTCGCTGGCCCAGCTCCTCTCCGGTTACCAGTTCCTGCGCCAGCTCGACAGCTACGACATCAGCACGGTTTCTGATCAGATGGGTGCGCCTGTGTGGGAAGGCGAGATCGAGGTTGCAGGCAATGAGCTCAACAAAGAAGCGACGACCAGTTTCCCGGTCGATGAAGCGCTGCCGGAACGCAAGCCGGGTGTCTATGTTCTGACCGCTGAACCATTGGTCCAAAAGTCCGATGATGAATATGGAACCAAGGCAACGCAGTGGTTTGTGGTCTCCGACATCGGGCTTTCGACCTACACCGGACAGGACGGGATCAATGTGTTTGCCCGTTCGCTGGAGAGTGCAGAACCGCTTGAAGGCGTGAAGCTGACCCTTCTTGCTCGCAACAATGAAGTGCTGGGGGAAGCGACCACCGACAGCGATGGACGGGCGACGTTCACGCCGGGACTGACACGCGGCACGGACGGCATGGTGCCAGCCGTACTGATGGCGAGTGGAGATGATGATGATTTCACGTTCCTCGACATGGCGCGCGCTGGTTTCGATCTTTCCGATCGTGGTGTGACGGGCCGTGCAGTGCCGAAGGCGCTCGATCTTTATGCATGGACGGAGCGCGGTATCTATCGTGCGGGCGAAGTTGTGCATGTGGGCGCCCTTGCACGTGACGACACCGCAACCGCAATCGATGATCTGCCGCTCACCTTTATCTTCGCGCGTCCCGATGGTGTGGAAGATCGCCGTCTCGTCTCCGACAGCAAGCTGGCCGGTGGTCATGCCATTGACCTGACTTTGCCGTCCAACGCCATGCGCGGCACATGGAATGTTTCGGTCTATACCGATCCCAAGCAACCAGCCATCGCAACACAGATGTTTCTGGTCGAGGATTTTGTGCCCGACCGGATCGAGTTCGATCTGACGTCTGACAAGCCGGAAATCGCGGTGGGAGAGACAGCCAATATCACTGTGGACGGACGTTTCCTCTATGGTGCGCCAGCTGCTGGCCTCGCGCTTGAAGGCGAAGTAACACTTTCAACCAAGCGTCAATGGGAGCGCTTCAAGGGCTATTATTTTGGTCTTGCCGATGAAGAACAGGGTGAAGCCACGCGTCTTCCGCTTGATGACTTGTCGAAAGTGGATGAGAACGGCAAGGCAAGCTTCCCGGTCGCTGTCGATGAAATGCCGTCAACATCGCGTCTGGTGAATGCAGCTGTTACCGTTCGTATGCGGGAAACCGGCGGCCGTGCCGTCGAGCGCAAGATCGATGTTGCCGTTCAGCCGGAAACCGATCTTATAGGCATCCGCCCAGATTTCTCTGGCGATGAGGTTCCGCAGGGCGGTACCGCAAAGTTCAGCCTGATCGCTTCTGACAGCAAGGGTGATCGCAAGACACTTGACGGCGCACAATGGTCGCTGGTCAAGATCGAGCGTAATTATCAGTGGTATCGCAGTGGCAACAGCTGGAATTACGAACCGGTCACGTTCACCAAGGCGATTGCCAACGGCAAGATCGATCTGAAAACCGACAGCGAGGCTGAAATCAGTCTGCCTGTCGATTGGGGTCGTTACCGTCTGGAAATCGAAACAGCCGATGCTTCGGGTCCGGCCACAAGCTACGAATTTGATGCAGGCTGGTTTGTCAGCTCAACCTCGACCGAAACACCCGATGGGCTCGAAATCGCGCTCGACAAGGAACATTATGCGGCGGGTGACACGGCAGAACTGAAGGTCAGCCCTCGGTTTGCCGGTGAGCTGCTCATCACCATTGGTGCGGAAAAGCTGCTCAAGACAATTACCGCAAGCGTGCCGGAAGATGGCACGACCATCGATATTCCGGTGGGTGAGGATTGGGGTGCAGGCGCCTATGTTACGGCAACTCTGTTCCGTCCAGGTGAGGCCATCGAAAGCCGCATGCCTGCGCGTGCTATTGGTCTTAAATGGCTGAAGGTCGATCCTGCCGACAAGCAGCTTGCAGTCAAGCTCACCCCGCCTGAAAAGATTGCGCCGCGTTCCACACTTACTATTCCCGTTTCGGTCGAGAATGCGGGTGGCGAACAGGCCTATGTCATGGTTGCGGCAGTCGATGTCGGCATTCTTAATCTGACACGTTATCAGCCGCCGAACCCTGAAAACTGGTTCTTCGGCCAGCGTCAGCTCGGTCTTGAAATGCGCGATATGTATGGTCGCCTGATCGACGGCTCGCTTGGTGTCACCGGCAAGCTGCGCACGGGTGGCGATGGTGGCAATATGGCAGCCGAAGGTAGCCCGCCCACCGAAAAGCTGGTTGCCCTGTTCTCCGGTCCTGTTGAACTCGATAGCGACGGCAGAGCGAGCATCGATTTCGACATACCGCAGTTCAACGGCACCGCGCGTGTCATGGCTGTTGCATGGACCAAGAAGGCCGTTGGTCACGCGGTCACAGATGTCATCATCCGTGATCCTGTGGTCATCACCGCTGGTCTGCCACGCTTTATGGCCCCCGGCGATCAGGCCAATATCCGCTTCGATATTGCCAATACGGACGCACCGGATGGCACTTATCGGGTAAGCCTTGAGACCACCGATAATCTCGGTGTCGAGGTTGGCTCTTACCCTGAAAGCATCGTTCTTACAGGTGGCAAACGGCAGTCGATCACCGTTCCGCTGAATGCTATAGCCACGGGTGCCGGTGGTGTGACGATCCGACTTTCCAACGATGCGGGTCTCAATGTTGAACAGGCTTTGGCATTACCGGTGCGTCCAGTCGATCTGCCGGTCACGAGCCGTCATGTCGTCAATCTTAGCGCCAATGGCGGAAGCCTGAAAGTCGACGGCGGCCTTCTGTCTGAGAGCCTGCTTGATGGCGCATTTGTCAGTGTTGGTGTGACGCGCAGTGCAGCATTTGATGTGCCAGCTTTGTTGATGGCGCTCGACCGTTATCCTTATGGTTGCACAGAGCAGACTACCAGCCGTGCACTGCCGCTGCTTTATCTGAGCGAAATGGCGGCAGGTACGGAAGCGGCTGCTGGTCTGGAAAGCCAGGAAGAACTTAAAAAGCGCGTACAGGATTCCATCTTCCGCGTTTTAAACAACCAGTCTTCGAGCGGTTCGTTCGGCCTGTGGTCTCCGGGGTCTGGTGATCTCTGGATGGACGCCTATGTGACTGACTTCCTCACGCGTGCCCGCGAAAAGGGCTACGACGTGCCACAGCAGGCTATGCTGTCCGCCCTTGGCAATCTGCAGAATGCGCTCGGCTATACCACCGATGTTAAGGAACGCGGCAACGACATTGCCTATGCGCTCTATGTTCTGGCACGCAACAAGAAGGCTTCTGTTGGCGATCTGCGTTACTTTGCCGATACCCAGCTCGAAAACTTTGCAAGCCCGATGGCCGTTGCCCAGCTCGGTGCTGCATTAGCGCTTTATGGTGATCAGCCGCGTTCGGAACGCGTGTTTAATTCGTCGCTCCAGCTCGCAACCAGCCAGTCCAGCTATGACTATAATCGCTCCGATTATGGTTCGCCACTGCGTGATGGTGCGGCAATGCTGGCTCTTGCTTCGGAAACCAAGCCTGCGCCGAAAGTGCTGCCGTCGCTGATTACGCTGGTCGAGTTCCAGCGTGAAAAGGCTCGTTATCTCAGCACACAGGATCAGGCATGGATGCTGCTTGCAGCACGCGGTTTGCAGGATGACAATGGCGCCATCAACCTCGACATCAATGGAACTGCGCATCAAGGCGCGTTCTCCGAGCGTCTCAATGGTGCAGCCCTTGAAGCGCAGCCGCTGGTCGTCACCAATAAGGGTCAGGGTTCAGTTGATGCGGTCGTAACGGCTGTTGCAGCGCCCGCTCAGTCACTGCCTGCGGGTGGAGAAGGTTTCAATATCGAGAGGACATATTATACGCTTGATGGCGAACCGGCCAATGTTACCGGGGTCAATCAGAATGAGCGCTATGTTGTTGTTCTGAAAATCGACGATCTGCAGGAATGGCAGTCGCGTCTCCTTGTGACAGATCTGCTGCCAGCTGGTTTTGAGATCGATAATCCGGGCCTTGTTTCCAGTGCCGATCTTGGCAATTTCCCGTGGTTGGAAAGTACACAGGCAGCGCATCTCGAATTCCGCAATGATCGATTTGTCGCCGCGTTCGACCGCTCGGCCGGCGAAAAGAAACCGATCACGCTTGCTTATGTGGTTCGAGCTGTGACGCCGGGTCTTTATACCCATCCGGCAGCAACGGTTGAAGATATGTATCGTCCGCAATTTGCAGCGCGCACGGCGACAAGCATGATGGAGGTGGCAGCACCGTAAGCCATGAGCCCGAAAAATGGGAACCGGTTTTCGGCCAAGATCATGGTTATACAAATGAAAAGGCGTTGGAAAATAGCCATTGGCGGTGCCGCATTCTGTGGAATCGCTGCTATCGGAACCGTGGTCGGGCTTGACTGGCTCGACAGCGCTTTTCCGCCGCCTTTGCCGGAACGGTTGACCATCTCCACAGAAGTCATGGATCGCGACGGCGCTCTGCTGCGCGCCTATGCAACGCCGGACGGCTATTGGCGCCTGAATACACGTATCGAGGATGTCGATCCGAAATTCGTGAAAATGCTGATCGCTTACGAGGACAAGCGTTTTTACGATCATGGCGGCATCGATTTTACAGCACTTTTGCGCGCCGCTTACCAGCTTGCAGGCAGTGGACGCATTGTATCTGGTGGCTCGACGCTGTCCATGCAGCTTGCCCGGTTGATCGAGCCGCGGGAAAGCCGCAGTTTCGGTTCAAAGTTCCGGCAGCTCGCACGCGCGCTTCAGATCGAGCGACGGCTGAGCAAGTCTGAAATTCTTGAACGTTATCTCACACTTGCTCCTTATGGCGGCAATCTGGAAGGCGTGCGATCCGCATCACTTGCCTATTTTGGCAAGGAGCCGTTGCGTCTGACTATATCGGAAGCCGCATTGCTTGTGGCTCTGCCGCAATTGCCAGAGCGCCGCCGTCCGGATCGCCAGATGGAGAACGCGGTTGCGGCGCGGGATCGTGTTTTAAAACGCATGGTCTCCTCTGATGTTTTCACAAGCGAAGAAGCCGAGCGTGCATCGCGTGAACGCATATCTGCTAATCGTCATCCCTTGCCTTCATTGGCTGCCCACTTTGCCGATCTCGCATTGAAGCAGGCACCGACTAAGCCCCGGCATCACCTCACACTTAAAAAGTCGGTGCAGGCAGGACTTGAAGCAGTCGCACGGGAAGCGGCTGGCAAACTCGGGCCAAAAGTATCGGTCGCCATGGTGCTGGCCGATAGCCGAAACGGCAATATCTTAGGCGAGGTTGGTTCGGCTGATTATTTCGATGGCAAGCGGCAGGGCTGGATCGATATGACCCGTGCGGTGCGCTCGCCAGGTTCGACACTCAAACCGTTCATCTATGGGCTGGCCTTCGAGCAGGGGCTAATCGCACAGGAAACCATCATCGAGGACCGCCCGCAGGATTTTGCCGGCTATCGTCCGCGCAATTTCGATATGAGCTATCAGGGCGATGTCAGCATCCGTCAGGCGTTGCAAATGTCGTTGAATGTTCCGACTATCAGCCTTCTCGATGCCGTCGGTCCTGCACGACTAACCACACGCATTCGTCAATCGGCAGTCAATCTGCAATTGCCGAAAGGTGAAGCGCCGGGGCTGGCTATCGGCCTGGGCGGCGCGGGCATCAGCCTGCGCGATCTGGTGCAGCTTTATACTGGGCTTGCCAATGGCGGGCGAGGGGCAGCCCTTCGTGACGGCACTGAAGGCTCCGAACCGGTGCAACCATCGGCCCCTGTCCTGAGCGAGCAGGCATCATGGCAGATCGGCGATATTCTGGCCGGTGTCGTGCCACCGCAAGGCGCGAAACGCCTCGGTCTCGCATACAAGACCGGCACGTCCTATGGCTACCGCGATGCATGGTCGGTCGGCTATGACGGGCGTTATGTGCTGGGTGTCTGGGTCGGGCGTGCCGATGGCGGCTCGGTGCCGGGCCTTGCGGGTTATGTTTCGGCGGCCCCCATTCTGTTTGAAGCATTTGTGCGTTCCGGCATTGCTTCCGTGCCGTTACCGCGCGCGCCCGCTGGCGCGTTTCGTACGGCGCGCGCCGATCTTCCGGTCACCCAAATACGCTTTTCGTCTGCAAGCGATCCTCTGCCGGTTCTCAAAGCCACGATAGAGCCAGCACCTCGCATCGTATTTCCACCTGATGGCGCGCATGTCGAATTGAAAGCGCTCAGCGACAATGCATCGCCACTGGTGCTGAAATTACAGGGGGGGCGGGCACCGTTTCGCTGGCTTGCCAACGGCAAACCGATTTCTGAACCCAATCGCCGCCGCACGGCCACATGGCTGCCGGATGGCACCGGCTACTCCACACTGACCGTTGTTGATGCTGGCGGACGCGCTGCCAGCGTAAAGGTCTTCATTGAGTGAGGCTGATCACCAGTCTGCTCGAAGAAGAATAAATGATGAGGGAAGATTTTAATGCATTTTCGTCCGTTTCTTCTGGCTCTTGCTCTTTCCTTGCCAGTTCTGTCTCAAATCGCTCCTGCACAAGCTGCCGACAAGTGCATTGCCGATGCGGTCATAAAGGCAAAGCAGCTCCTGCTTCTGCACAGCAACAATGACGATCGTGCAGAAATCGATGAACCAACTTTCAAGAAAAGCGGTACGATCAAAGCTCTGCGCGGCAAGGGAAAATTCGATGTTATCGAAGGCTTGGGCTATGTCTATAAGGGAGAATATCGACTGCGCCTTTATTATGCGAAAATCGCAGGAGATTGCGTTTTGATGGGCCAGGAAGTGCTCGAATATTCAGACCCGTTTTCCTGAACGGCCTGAACGGTATTGAGGGGAGCCATCTCATGAAGAAACCATTCATCGTCACGTTTGCACTTGTTCTGACGTTAACTCCCGCTTGCTTAGCTGCCGATAGTGAGCCGCAAGTTCCTGCAGGCACCACATCATGCGCATTTGGTGCATGGACGAATGGTGAAAAGCCCTCGATAGAGGTGCGCGAAGCGCCATCTGCTGATGCCAAGCTTCTGGGCCATATACCAACCGGTTCAAGTTCCGGAGAAGCCGAATATGCTTACAGCATCGGCTTTGATGTGCTTGCAGCGCGCGATGGCTGGCTGAAGATCGCCAATGCGAGCGATGCCTATAATGAAGAGAGCGACGATTACGTCCCGCGCGCGGTCTATAATGGCGAAGGCTGGATCAAATCGGACGAAGCGAAAGTTGGCGTTCAATCCGGACAAGGTTTTCTAAAGCCGGATCCGCAAAGTGAGCGCCTCCTTGATATTGGCAGTGACTGGTTAACCGAAATGGGCCAGATCAACAATATCCTCGCCTGCAATGAGGATTGGATTTTGCTGGATTACACGGTGCTGCGCAAGCGTATGGCAGGCGAAGAGCTTGTAGAGCTTGCCAGCAAGGATCAACGCACCGGACGCGCCTGGTTCAGAGGACTGTGCTCCAATGCTGAAACCACTTGCGATATGAAATCGGTCGATCATTAATTTCGGGTATTTGATATGAATTTGAAACACTCCGCTCTGCGTCTTTCACTATTGGCTGCGCTGTGCGCTTTGTCCGCACCCGCATTGGCCATTGATTGCAGCAAGGCACAAACGCCAAGCGAAAAGCTGATCTGCTCGAGCAAGTCGCTCCAGAATGCTGATAGCAAGTTGAACAAGACCTATTCGGCAACGCTCAAAACTGCGCCCGACGAGGAAATCCGCTCGATGCTGGTGGTAAGCCAGAAGCGCTGGATCGCCGCACGTGACAGGGCGATAGATGGCCTCATTGGCGAACCCGATAGCGTGCCGGATGATATAACCGTGCAGCAGATTGCCAATAGCATGATTGCCGAACGCACAGCGAAGCTTCAGGAAAAGGGCAAATTAAGCCTTATTGCAGTCGCCACAACCCAGCGGGCCTTTCTCAAGCAGTTCAGCGGTGGTGACTATGCGGGATATGAAACATCCTGCGATATGTTGCCGCCAGACCAGACCTATAATTGCTTTCCCACGCGGCATTATCAGAATGGCAATCGCGTATGCAGCGTCGAGGAATATTGGGCGACCAATACCGGTTATCTCAAACGCTACATTGCCGATATCGTCGACGGTCAGCCAAAGCTGATCGCCAGTTGCTCATTTAATGGCGACGACAACACGTGTCCGAGCACGAGCGGAGAAGGGCGTAGCTGGAATGTGAAGCCTAAAGCCCAGCCAACAATTTATAGTTCGAAACCAGTGCTCAAACTGGACGGTGAAGTCATCGATAGCGACGACTATGACTGGCTTAAGACGTGCTTGACGGACAAGAGCTTCCCGCTTGCAGATCCGAGCAGCCCAGGTGTGAGCGAATAGGCCTTAGGAGAGTTCGGCCTGCAGTTTTGTCTCGCGGGAAGCAGTCTGGCTTTCCGCTAAGCCTTGTTTAAGACGGTATTTGCGATAGGCGACAAAGCCCGAAAGATAGTGTTCCACATCATCAATCCGCACGCGAAACGCGTGGTGACGAATGAAGAAGCTGCCATTGATCCGCGCGGGATTGGCATAGAACATCGCAAGTTCCGGCCAGAAATGGCCATTGAGCAGATGATGAGCGCGCCTTTCCAACGCAAAATAGAACTTTTTAAGATCCACCCTCTCCAGCAGCGGTGCGAGCGCCGGATCAGCCTTGATCCGGCTGATCATCTGCTGTGCGGCCATCATCAGTTCGAGAAGCGTGGGGAATGTCGTGATGCGGTTGCTGACGAAATCCAGATAATCGGCAAAGTTCTGAATGCCAAACGCGTAATATTTCTGTTCCGGACGATAACGGGTCAATTCATTGACTGCATAGGAAAGCCAATGATCGTGGGCCTGCCAGTGATCAGCTTCGATGAAATAGTCAAAGGCCTTTTCCACCGCCTCAAGCCAACGGGCGTCGCCGGTCAATGAATATAGCCGCATCAGCCCGAACGCTGCTTCTCCATCGTAATAGATGATGCGGAACGGCTCCTTGATGCTCAGCGAGGGATAGTTGAGCACATGGCTGAATTTGCCACTCTCCTGATCCTGCATATACACAATTCCAAGTGCGAGTTTTTGCAGCAATGAGAGATAGCGCTCGGTGCCGGTCAGTTCGCTATATTTGACCAGTGCCAGCAGGCAGACGGCATTGCCACCCAGCTTGATCTCACCATTGTCTTCGGTAAGAAAAGCCAACTCTCGGCCTTCCTGTTCGACGGTCTTGATGAGCTTACTGGTGAGGTGTTGAAGCCCCCGCTCAATAGCATCTTTCAACGCTTGATCTTTGGTGATTTCAAAGGCTTCGAGCATCGCATAAAGCGTGCTTGTGTGGCGGAGCGTGTTGTAGGTTTTGATCTGATTATCGAAGCACGGATGCCAGCCATATATAAAGCGTCCATCTTCGCCTACCTGAGTTTCCAGAAAACGGCTGCCGCGCTCGATTAGCCCGTCAATATCGGCGATATTCAACATCTCGATCGTTCTGCGGCCCGTGTTGGGACCGGCTCCGGGGATCGAATGGACCGCATCGTCGCTGTCGGTGGTGAAAAGTGCCTGTGTCGAGAAAACATGAAACTGCTCAACCTCAGACACTGAGACTTTTTCTAACCCACGCGCGCGTTTTGCATAGCGGTTGAAGTTGGCTTCGTTAAGGCTCGCAGCGGCAATCGACGGGCCACCGTAGAGCATGGCATTGCCATTGAGTTCTGTTTCAAGGAAAGCCGCTTGAAACCGCGCGTCAAGGGAGATGCCGTACCGGAAATAGTTCCGCTTAACCTGCTGAAGTTTTTTGATGAGCTCTGATTTTTCGATTTCTTCGGTGCTTTCCACCCAATCGACGCGCAACCATTTGGGCTGAATTCCTGATTTGGTGATGGATTGCCGAAGTTTCTCGAGCCCTGCATTCCAGCAGTCTTTAAAGCTTCCCGCGGTGACGCTGAGTGTTTGCGCGCGCGATTGCCCATCTGTGAAAGAAAAGAAAAGAATAAAGGGGGGGGTCTTTCCGCTCAGCGGCTTGATATCTCGTTCAAGGAACTGATGAACACGCGAAATCATGTTCTGCAGCTTGTCTGATACCATGCCGAAACCTCCCAATTTATTTCAATCACTGTCAGTTCCTATTTATGTTAGGGCAAAGTATTGATGGTCAAGCTTGATAGGTGGGCTTTTCAGCCTGATTTTTCGTATTTGTGTATGGTGTGCGCGGTGGCATGGAAGTTTAGCCCAACCGACGCTATGTTCGGCGGCAATTGCAATCGTGGAGAACTCCATTGAAAATTTTCATTTTTGGCAGCGTGAACGTGGATGTCAGCGCCCGCATGGCAGCACTGCCTCGTCCCGGGCAGACGCTCAATGCGTCCGGCTATGGCATTGGTCTTGGTGGCAAAGGTGCCAATCAGGCAGTGGCGGTGGCAAAGCTTGGTGGCGATATTCGTTTCGTGGGTGCGGTCGGCAACGATGCCTTTGGCCAACTGGCTGTCAAGGAAATGCAGCAGTTTGGTCTTAACACCGGCGGTGTTAAAGTGATTGATGGTGTCGATACCGGCATTGCGATCATTCAGGTCGAAGAAGCCGGGCAGAACACGATTGTTGTTTGCGCCGGTGCCAATGCGAATTGGGCGGCATCTGATATTGATGCCTATGCGTCCGATATAGCGAAAGCCAAAATCACGCTGCTGCAGCGTGAAGTCCCGCATGAAGCCAATCTTGCTGTCGCAAAGGCTGTGAAAGCTGCCGGTGGCACGGTACTGCTCGATCCTGCACCTGTGGGAGACGCAAGCCGCATGGCCGATCTGATTTCATTGAGCGAGATCATTTCACCAAACGAAACCGAAGCCGCTGAAATCACCGGTATTGAACCAACCGATATTGCATCGGCGGAAGCTGCTGCACGCAAACTTCTTGAGCGCGGTCCGAAGATCGTTATCGTAAAGCTTGGTGGTCGCGGTTCATTGCTTGTGACCGCTGACGAGGTCAAGCACTTTGAGCCGTTCAAGGTGAAAGTGGTCGATACGGTTGCCGCTGGTGACAGTTTCAATGGTGGTTTTGCCGTGGCCTATTCGCAAGGTCAGTCGCTGCATGATTGCGTGCGCTTTGCCTCGGCTTCCGGTGCAATTGCTGTAACGCGCGCCGGCGCCGGATCTGCTGCGCCAACGGCCCAGGAAGTCGTGCAACTTTTGCAGAATAATCAGTAAAACTGCAAAAGCCGCAGGATCGTGAATCCTGCGGCTTTTTTCATAGAGTCCGTATGAATGAGCACATTTCGCAAGGTGTGAAACTGTTTGCGAAAAGATCGTGCGGTCAGAATTAGAGCGTTGCGAGGCGCTCAGTCAGTAGCGTGAAGAAACCATCTGCATCGACATCCTTGATGAAGAGGGCGTTCTTTGGACGATCGGTTACTTCCCACCAGTCGACGACTGTTTCGCCGATTGTCAGTTCCGAATTGATTTCGATTTCCACGTTACAATGTCGGCCTGAGTAAAGTTCAGGCTTCAGCAGATAGGCGATGACGTTCGGGTCATGCAGTGGGCCGCCATCGGTGCCGTATTTTGCTTCATCATAACGCTCGAAGAATTCAAGCCATGCAGCCACTACTTCGCCTAACTGCGTGCCGATCCCGCGAATGGCTGCAATGCGCTTCTCGGTGGTCAGCACCTTGTGGGTGACATCAAGCGGCATCATGGTGATCTTGATGCCTGATTTAAACACAACTGCGGCCGCATGTGGATCGACATAGATGTTGAATTCAGCCGACGGCGTAATATTGCCGCCTTCAAAATAGCCACCGCCCATCAAGACGATTTCCTTGACGCGTTCAGCGATTTTCGGCTCGCGGATGAGTGCGGAGGCGATGTTCGTCAAAGGGCCAAGCGGGCAAAGGGTGACGGTGCCAGCTTCCTCGTTCATCAGCGTTTCGATAATGAAATCAACGCCGTGTTGCGCCTGAAGCGGCATTGTCGGCTGTGGCAAATCATAACCATCAAGGCCCGTCTTGCCATGGACGTTTTCCGCCGTCACGAGCGGGCGTACCAATGGACGGATAGAGCCCGCAAATACTTTTGTGTCCGGCTTTTTTGCAACTTCACAGATGGTGCGTGCATTGATTTCAGTGCGGGCCAGCGGGCCGTTTCCAGCCACGGCGGTGATGCCTAAAATGTCAAGTTCAGGGCTTGCGAGCGCCAGAAGAATGGCGACTGCATCGTCCTGACCGGGATCGGTATCGATGATGATTTTACGGACCATGATAGGTTTCCTGCGTTAAAGCTTGTCCAGCGAAACTGTGAAGTGGTTTGGCGTTCGGAAAAGCGTGAAAAACTTTAAAGTGCGTTGCGCGCCGCGTTGACCGTCTGGTCGACAAGTGTGTCGAACGAGATTTTCGCCGGACGGCGCATATAGGTGACAATGTCGTCGGCAAGGAGCGGCTTTGACCAACGGTCTGCGATAATGCCGGGGCCGTGCTGGATGGCAAGTATGCTCAGAATCTGCGCGGCATTGCAGTCGACATCGTGGCCGATACCGCAGACGATTTCCAGCGTCTGATCGAAATCGCCTTCACCAAACCATAGTGCCACAACTTGCGCGGCGGCATTTGGCGTGACGTGAATCCAGTTATACTCGGCATATTCCGCATCGCATTTTGCCCATGCATCCTGCCAGCGACCAGCCGCACGGCAAGCATCAAGGGCGAAAGCGATAACCGCCCCATATTCCGTTTCAGTCGAGAAAAGCTCTGCCGTTGAAACCAGCAATTCGCGGGTGTCTTTGATTGCAAAGGCGCGGGCCGCCATGACAGCATTGAACACTTCGCCCAGGATTCCGTTTCCTGCATGCGAAATCTCCGCATCCATGAAGGCAAGACGCGCAGCTTCACGCGCACGCCCCGGCACGACCATGCCGCAGATTGTGCCGCGCATCTGGGCACCAATCCATTCATCGAAGGGATTGTCGGACGTACCGGTTTCAGGTGCGGTAAGACCACGACGCATATTGGAAAGCGCGATTGCCTCAGCTGACCAACCAAGCGGTATCAGCGACGTCCAGCGCTCGGCAATATCCGCGCTGGTTAAAGCAAAACCCTTGTCGCCAAAGGCTTCCAGAAAGGCGATTTCAAAGGTGATGTCGTCATTATAGGTATTGGGCTCACGCACATAATCGCGGATCGGACCGAAAACCTCCATGATGTTCTCGGCCGTATAGCCTTCAAGTGCTGTGCCAGCCGCAGCTCCCACAAGCTGCGCCATCCAAGCGCCCGCTGTGCGCTCGCGAAAATCATCAGACTGGATAGGATAAGGCACATCGTCCGGCCAGTTCACTGACGCATCAAATGCATCCCAAGAGGCAAAGCGTGTGGTTTTTTGCGAGGGATGCTCGGGATCGGGCTTTGCCGCCCGCATCAATATGCGCAACCGCATATCGATGCGGTAAAGCGTTTCAAAATCAGAGCGTTCAAGCGCTGCTAGTCCATCCTTGAGAAGCTCTGTATAGGGCGCCAGTCTATAGCCCTTGTTTTCGAGTGATTGCAGTGCGCCGGCCATCAGGCATTCGGGTGCTGCTGAACCCGGTACATTGCTTTTCCAGAACATCGCCATGAGATCGTCCTGCGCCTTCATGACAGCGCTTGCATCCCATGTCTGCTCTTCTGCCGTGCGTACCACAGGCTTCGTGTTGCGCAGAAGATCGCGTGTCAGCTCCCAAGCTTTCATGTTTTTCTCGTTTTCATGCATTTCAGGATTTCTTCAACTGTCTTGCACGCCGCTGTCTTCTTGCGGCGTGTACCGTCAGCACCACAACGGGCACGAGATAAGGGATCATCTGCATCAGCTCGAATGGCAGTCCAAGGCTTTGCAGGGTGATCGCGAGCGATTCTGCTGCGGCCAGGACCAGACTTGCAGCCAGGGTTCCCCATGCGGTTCCCTGTCCCATCACTTCGGCTGCAATGGCAATGAAGCCACGACCAGCGGTCATGTTCTGGCCAAACCAGGTGACATAACCGAGCGAAAGATAAGCACCAGCCGCACCACCAAAGATGCCTGAAAGGACCAGCGCCTGCATCTGAACGCGTCCGGTGTGAATGCCAGCCGCACGCGCAGACTTCGGATCAACCCCTGTTGCGCGCACGTGAAGGCCGAAACGCGTCCGCATCATCAGAACGCTGACGGCAGGAACCGCGAGCAAAGCGGCAAAGCTTAGGATGTGGATATTGCCAATGTAGGGAACGCTGAGGCTCGGTAACGCCCCGCTTTTAAGCGCTCCCGACATGCCCTTGTCACCGGTTGCAAGAAAGAGTCCGAGCGTTGTACCGGCTGCTGCTGCAATGTTGAGGGCAATGCCCGTCATGATGAGGTCGGTGCCGAGCTTGTTGACCGACAGAGACATGAGCCAACCGAGAAAGGCGCCGACTATAAGAGCTGCAAGCAAGCCAATCGCCGGACTTCCAGTTGCAGCACTTGCCAATACCGCGATCAATGCTGCAATCAGCATCATGCCTTCCATGCCGATATTCAACACACCTGCCCGATCAGAGATCATGACGCCGAGCGCTGCAAGCAACAAAGGCGTGGCAACGCGCAGAATGGTTGCAATAAATGCCGGATCGAAGATTTGTGTGAGAACAGTGCTCATGCTTGTTCTCCTTCCCGATTGCGCAGGTTTCGAATGAGCCGCAGCACAGTCGGATGTTTGTGGATTACGCTTGCGGTTGCACCAACCATGATTGCCGCTGTCACTAGTCCCACCACTTCGGTGGGGATATTCATGTTGCGGGCGAGAAGGTCGCCGCCAACTTGAACGAAGCCTAAGAACAAAGCGGCCGGAATGAGCAGGAATGGATTCTCACGGCCCAGAATGGCGACAACCAGACCCGTCCATCCATAGCCCGGCAAGTCTAGCCATGCAAAGCGGTTATGCAAACCAAGTACCTCCAGCGCACCTGCCATGCCTGCAACCAGACCACCAACGATCTGCGCGCGCATGATTATTCCTGTGAGCGGAAGCCCGAGATGGTTTGCAAATCCCGGGCTTGAACCCGCAATCCGAATATTGAGCCCCGAACGTGTCCAATAGAGCCAGACACCGCCCAGGATACAGGCGAGAATGGCAATGATCGACCCGCTGTTAAGGCGCGTTCCCGCCAAAAGGCGATCAAGCTTGGCTTCGGGGGGGATCCGCATCGACATCATGCCGCCGGCGGCCGGGTCGCGGATGACATAATTGAGTACGAATAGCCCCAAAAACAGGAAGGCGTAGTTTAGAACCAGAGATGTTACCATCTCGGATGCGCCAAAACGAAGACGCAAAGCTGCAGGTATCGTACAGGCAAAACTGCCCGCAACTGCCCCACACAAAATCGCAACAGGCAGGGAGAACCATCCCAGTGATGGCAGCAGAACGGCACCCGCAACAGCACCGAGACCGCCGAGGTAGAAGCCGCTTTCCGCGCCTAAATTAAACAGCCCCGACCGGAAAAGAATTGTGATGGCAAGCCCCGTCAGCATGATCGGCGTTGCAGCTTCCACCACATTGCCCATATGACGGATGCTGCCAAACGGGCCGAGGAAGAAGGTCTTGAGCACACCCAACGGATTATCCTGCATCAAGGCCAAAGGGACAATCAGCAGTGCCATGATAATACCGATGACAAGCACTGTCAGGAAAAACGGGATGAGGTGGGAAATAAGTCTACGCATCACGCAACAGTCCTCGTGCCAAGCATATACGGGCCGAGAACCGCCGGAGTGATGTCGGGCCCGTTCGTCAGAACGGCAACAATTCGACCATTGAAGAAAACGACAATCCGATCACTGAGCCGCAACAGTTCATCGAGATCAGCGCTTACGAGAAGAACGGCGCAGCCCCGTTGCGCTACTTCATCTATGCGGCGGTGCAAAAAGGCTGCTGCTGAAACGTCAATGCCGCGAGTCGGCTGATCGGCGATCAGAAATTTCGGATTGGTCGCAAGTTCGCGCGCGGCAATAAGTTTTTGTGCATTGCCGCCCGAAAGCGAGTCGAGCCGCTCTGTGATTGCCCCGGCGCGGACCGAGTATTGTTTTATCATTCCGCTAACGCGGGCTTTGATCGCGTTGAAGCGCAGGAAGGGTCCTAAATCTGTTTCATGGCTTCCATCTGTGCCGGCAATGGTATTCTCAGCCAGCGACAGACCCGGCGCGCCACCTTGCGAAAAACGGTCGGCAGGCAGATATGCAAGGCCTTGTTTGCGCCAGCTGGCCGTATCGGCTGCAAGCATATCAACGCCATTGAGGGCAATCGCACCGTGGGTTGCGCGCATGAGGCCAGAGAGGGCGGACACAAGCCCGCGTTGGCCACTGCCATCAACACCGGCAACACCGACAATTTCGCCGGCCCCAATGGTGAGGCTCACATCGCGGATACGGTCAGCAGGGTCGAGGGCTTCAATAGTAACCGAGGTCAATTCAAGAACTTTGTGCGGCGCATTTCGCTTGTGCGCGCGTTGGGGAATTTCGACCGCGTGGCCCATCACCATTTGCATGATGGCGTCGTCTGGAACATCGGCAAGTTTCTCAGTGCCTGCAACAGCGCCAGCGCGCAAAACCGTTACACTTTCTGCCAGTTCGCGCACTTCATTGAGCTTGTGAGAAATAAAGAGAATGGTAATGCCTTCATCGCGCAGTGCCTTCAGCCGACGCATCAGCTCCTCGATTTCGGGCGGAGAAAGAACGGCGGTGGGCTCATCGAGGATCAGAAGGCGTGTGCGACGCGCGAGCGCTTTTAGGATCTCGATCTTCTGCTGCGCTGCGACCGAGAGTGTGCCGGTGATCGCATCGGGATCGGCATGCAAATCATAATGCCGCATCAGCTCTTCGACGGTTTTGCGGGCGGCTGCACGATCGATAAAGCCGTGTTTCATAGGCTCATGACCGAGAATGATATTTTCAGTAACGCTTAGTGTCGGCACCAGCGAGAAATGCTGATGCACCATGCCAATACCCTTCGCGCTGGCGTCTTCTGGCGACCAGGAAGAAATCGTCTCCTCGTCGATCACGATCTCGCCCGCAGTGGCATTTTCGATGCCAAACAGAATTTTCATGAGCGTGGATTTGCCGGCACCGTTTTCGCCACAAATTGCATGGATCGAACCGGTACGGATTGAAAACGACACATCGCGCAAGGCGACAGTGCCGTTCGGATAGATCTTGCTCACATCGCGAAAGGCGACGATTGCATCGTCGCCTTCTGTGCTTTCGACTTGTTTTTCCACGATTATGGACGAACCTTGTTGCGGATCGCGTTGAGATCCTCTGTGCTCATGCCAAATGCCGTTGGAACCGTGATCTTGCCTTCGGAAATCTCATCAGAAGCCTTCTTGATGGCATCCTTCATTTCTTGTGTGGCCATTGAGGCCATATTGCCATCCTGCACGATGCCGACAGCCCCCTCTTTCAGGCCGAGCGCTTCAGCTTTGCCAAATGGCAGACTGCCTTCCTTGAAACGGTCATAGGATTGCAGAAGGCTGACGTCGACATTCTTAAGGACAGAACTTACGACCTGTTTGGCCATCGCTGGGTCACTGTCTTTGAAGATTGCTTCCTGATCGGAATCCACGCCCAGAACATATTTGCCCGTTTCCTTGGCCGCCGAAAGCTGACCTAGGCCGGTTTGCGAAGCTACGACAAAGCCGAGCGAAACACCCGAACGATACTGTGCGAGACCAAGCTCTTTGCCCTTTGCCGCATCCATGAAGGAACCTGCGTAGGAAATCGAAATTTTTGTATCCGGCTCAATAGCTTGTGCACCAGCAACATAGCCTACGAGGAAGTCGTTGATCACCGGGATGTCCATGCCGCCAAGGAAACCGAGGTTCTTGCCAGTGTCGCCGAGCTTTCCTTCTTTGAGCAGCGAAGCTGCTAGCATGCCGCCAAGATACGAACCTTCGTTCTGCTTATATTGAATGGAATAAACGTTGTCGTATCCGCCTTCTTCATAAGGAACGCTTGCATCGTAAAGGATATATTTTTTGTCTGGATATTGCTGGGCGACAGAGCCTACGGTTTCTGACATCTGGTAAGTGCCGCCGATGATCAGATCCCAATCCTGTTCCGATGCATCCAGGAAAACCGGTTCCCACTTCGTCGGATCGTCACCAATTTCCAGAATCTTGGTTTCAACGTCATCGCCATATTTTTCCTTGATCATCTTCATTCCGTTGGCCGCGGAATCGAAGAAGGACTTATCACCGAGCGCGCCATTTATGATCAACAGGATCTTGTCTTGCGCCTGGGCCGCTGTGGTGGCAATCGTGCCCATCGCCGTGGATCCGGCGAGAGCGAGAGCAAGATGAAACATTCCCCGTCTGGTGAACTTGAACACAACAGAACTCCATTTTTACATCAATAAAGAGATGGATTTTCTGCTCCGGGCTTTTCGCCTCTTTCGACAGATCCCCCACACTTGCCCGATCAAACGACGGCGCATGATGCAAGTCAATCTGCAATTTTGGATCTAAACCGAGATGAAAAGAATGAGTTTTTTGGAAGTAAATAAGTAAAAACATAGACTTAGAGCGTCGATCTTCAATATTCGGATCGAAAGGCGCTCTAAGCTATCGCTGTGGACAGGTAAGCCTGTTGCGCGGAGAGCTTCAAAACTATCCGATTATTTCACCAAGGCCTGGTTCGGATGTCGCAATGTTGGGTCAAACGGATTGAGCTTTTGCGCAATGGTCGCCGCTTCCTTGCGTAACAACTCCGTCACGGTTTGCTGACGTTTTTCGGTGAGGCGCGAGGCAAGTGTACCAATACTCAGTGCTGCCACAGCTTCACCCTCTCGATTGAGAATAGGCACACCAAGACCCGCCATGCCGTCAATCATGTTAAAGTTGAAGGTGGAAGCGCCTGTCTCGCGTACTTCGGCAATCATGATACGAAGGTCAACCTCATCAATGGTCGCTTTGTCCAGAATGCGTGGCATGTTGAAGCGAATGATCGCCTCGCGCTCCTCTTCGGGTAGAAAAGCGAGAATGGCAAGACTTCCCTGGCCAATACCAAGCGGAACCTTACCGCCGATATCGCCGGTATAAGAGCGGATCGGGAATGGCCCCTCTACACGATCAAGGCAGACGGCGTCGAAATTGCTGCGCACTAAAAGGAAGACCGTATCGTTGAAGGTGGTTGAGAGCCTTAAAAGTGATGGGCGAGCAAAACTCAGTATCCCATCGCGCTGGCGCGCCTGGGCGGCCATGGCAAAAAACTCCAGCGACAGGCGATAGGCTTTTTTGTCAGGCAGCTGTTCAACAAGGTTTTCTGCGATCAGTGTTTTGAGCAGACGATGAGCCGATGGCTGGCTGAGCTCAAGTGCGCGCGCCAGATCAATCAGCCGCACGCCGTCGTCCGTGCTGGCAGCGAGACCTTTCAAAATATGAATTGCCTTGACCAGACTTGAGTTAAGCGCGGCACCAGATTTCATATTCTCTGATATATCATCCATATTATTGCTTCCAAATTCTGCATTTTGAAAGAAATATATAATTTCTTCCGAATATGAAAATTATAATTTGTAATCGTTCGAATTTTTCTGCCATCTAAAACTGTCGCCAATGGGAAGGTCCGGCAAGGCATTGCAATCAATGCTGCAAGCGGATCGGCGGTTTTAACTTGAAGTATGGGGAACGCTGCGGTCGCATAAGTGGCCGGACGGTCATGCGTTCAAAAAATCCAAGTGTGATCAGCGCTCAAATTGCGCGATCAGGCCGCTCCCGCCAGCCAGCCCTGTTTAACAGGCGACGTGAGACAACATCACGGCGCTTCCGTTCCCCCATTTGATTGGCGGAGGTCTTGCCGAGAGGGAGACCCAATGAGCTTTTTGACCCTTTCCAATATTTCCCGTTATTACGGCAAGTTTGCAGCCGTGAATGACTTCAATCTGGAGATTGATAAGGGGGAGTTCATTTCGCTTCTCGGCCCTTCTGGTTGTGGCAAGACCACCACCCTGCAGATGATTGCCGGTCTGGTACCGCCATCATCGGGTGCAATTACTCTTGATGGTCGCGAGATCACCCGTCTTGCCCCAGCTAAGCGAGAACTCGGTGTCGTTTTCCAGAGCTATGCCCTGTTTCCCCATATGACAGTCGCGCAAAATGTGAGTTTTGGCCTTGAAATGCGCAAGGTTCCAAAAGCAGAGCGGGAAAAACGTGTCCGCGACGTACTTGAACTGGTTCGCCTGAGCGCGCTGGCGGAGCGTTATCCGCGTGAAATGTCAGGCGGTCAGCGCCAGCGTGTGGCCATTGCGCGTGCGCTGGTCATCAATCCGCCGGTTCTGCTGCTCGATGAGCCGCTCTCCAATCTTGATGCGCAGTTGCGTGAAGAAATGCAGTTCGAACTGCGTCGCATCCAGCGCACTGTCGGTATCACCACCATCATGGTGACCCATGATCAGGCAGAAGCACTTTCGATCAGCGATCGCATTGTGGTCATGGAAAAGGGCATCATCACCCAGGTCGATGCGCCCTATAAGCTTTATGAGCACCCACATAACCACTTCATTTCCAATTTCGTCGGCAAGTCGAACTTCCTGAAAGCGCGCGCTGAGGGCGACGTCATTTCGCTGGCCGATACGGCTATCCGGTTTCCCGCTCCAGTGCAGGAAGGCGGAAAGAAGGTATCCGGAGAGCTTTCTGTCTTCATCCGCCCTGAAAAGGTGCAGCTTGTTGCAGCGGAAGAAGGCCACATCGCAGGTGAAGTCTCAACGCGCTATTTCATGGGTGCGCAATGGCTGCTCGGTGTTACAACTCCAGCAGGTCAGCTTTCGGTTGCCCTGCCTAATCTCGGCAACCCGCCACCGGCCGAAGGTACAGCAGTTGGTCTAAGCTGGAATCATGACGATTGCCGCATCCTCACCGCAGGGGTGAACTAAGCATGTCGGCTGTCACCTCACAGGATCAAAACGTTTCGGAGAAAGATCGGCGCAATCTACTCCCGCTCTTTCTGGTCGGACCTTCGACGCTTCTCTTCTTCGCACTCGTGCTGCTGCCGCTTGGGCTCACCGTGCTGCTCTCATTCAATAGCTATAGCTACGACAAGGGTATCGAGGACGTCTACACACTTGCCAATTATACGCAGGTTCTTAAAGACCCGTATTATCTCGCAATCTTCTGGCGCACGCTCAAACTGGCATTGATCACAACCGTTATCACGGTGCTGATCGGTGTGCCTGAGGCCTATATTTTGTCCAACATGCGCAAGCCATGGCGCTCGATCTTCCTGCTGGTCATCATTGGTCCGCTTCTGGTTTCGGTCGTGGTTCGCACATTCGGCTGGAGCATGTTGCTGGGTCGAAATGGCCTTGTGAACAGCGTGCTCGACATGGTCGGCCTGCCGACTACGCAGATCCTTTACACCGAAACGGCCATTGTCATCGGTCTGGTGCATATCATGCTGCCATTCATGGTGATCCCGGTCTGGACTGTTCTGCAGAAACTCGATCCTTCGGTGGAAGCAGCTGCTCTGACGCTTGGTGCATCGCGACTGACGGCACTTCGCAGGGTGGTGTTTCCGCAGGCAGTGCTTGGCATCCTGTCGGGTAGCCTTATCGTGTTCGCGCTTTCGGCCAGCTCTTTTGCCATTCCGGGTCTGCTTGGCGGACGTCGTCTGAAAATGGCGGCAACCGTCGTCTATGACGAATTCTTAATCGAGCTGAACTGGCCGCTGGGTGCTGCCATCGCCATCATCGTTCTGGTCGCCAATCTTGTGATCATGATCGCCTATAATCGCATGCTCGAAGGGCAAGCGAAAAAGAAGCTGGGGTAACCGCCATGGTCAAGAACGGTCCTTTCGCCCTTTTCTTTCACACGCTTATCGTCATCTTCATGCTGGCGCCAATGGTTGTCGTCTGTCTTGTTGCCTTCACGCCGGAAAACACACTGTCCATGCCGTGGAACGGTCTTTCACTTCGCTGGTTCCAGGCCGTTTTCGCGCATAACGACTTCATGACCGCCTTTGGCAACAGTCTGAAGCTTGCTCTGTTCTCGGCAACCATTTCAACAGCGCTGGCCGTGCCCTCAGGTCTTGCAATCGCGCAATATGCGTTCCGTGGCCGCGATGCGCTCAACGCGCTGTTTTTGTCGCCGCTGATCATTCCGCATCTGGTTCTGGGTGTTGCCTTCCTGCGTCTTTTCACGCTGATGGGCTTCACCGGCACTTTTGGCTGGCTGGTGGCCGCACATACGATTGTCGTCACGCCTTATGCGCTCCGCCTTATCCTTGCTTCGCTAGGCAGCATGGATCGCAATGCGGAAAACGCGGCACGCACCCTGGGTGCAGGCGAGTGGACTGTGTTCCGTCGCATCACACTGCCACTGCTGCTGCCCGGCCTGTCGGGTGGCTGGCTTCTCGCCTTCATCAATTCGTTTGACGAATTGACCATGTCGATATTCGTCACTTCGCCGTCCACGGTTACGCTACCGGTCCGCATGTATATGTATGCAAGCGAATCTATCGATCCGATGATGGCGGCTGTTTCCGCCCTGATGATCCTAGTTGCCACCGTGACCATGATCATTATCGATCGCATGTTCGGTCTCGACCGACTGCTGGTGGGTAAAGGCTAAGCAGGCAGATCATGACATTCCCGGCTTCGCCTGCCGCGGCCCAGTTCCGCAGACGGTATCGGCTGACTGAGCAGCCGATCAGCTTCATGCTTGATGGCGTCTCCTTTGAGGGACGCCGTGGCGATACCGTGCTGACTGCTATCCTTTCGGTGCAGGGCAAGGTGCGTCATACCGAATTTACCGGAGAACCGCGTGCCGGTTTCTGCCTGATCGGCGCGTGTCAGGATTGTCATGTGATGACGACTGAGGGCTACAAGCTTCGTGCCTGCACCACGCTACTTGAAGAGGGTATGTCATTTGTGACGGAGCCTGCATTATGAGCACTCGGCTCAATCCGGTTATTGTGGGCGCAGGACCTGCCGGCATTCGTGCAGCCGAAATCCTCGTTGAAGCTGGGCTTAAACCCCTCGTCATCGATGAGGGCTTTCGCGCGGGCGGTCAGATTTACCGACGGCCACCACTTGATGACGGACGCAGCTATCGCAGCCGTTATGGTTCTGAGGCGCATAAGGCTGAAGCGCTGCACACCACTTTCGACGCGTTGCGCAGCGCAATCGAATATCGCCCGGAAACGCTCGTCTGGAATATCACGCGCGGCGAGGGCGATCGTCTCGATCTGCTGACCAACGGTTCGCATAGCCAGCTGGCCTATAGCCATCTCATTCTCGCGACAGGTGCGACCGACCGGGTTTTGCCGTTCAAAGGCTGGACCAAGCCGGGCGTTTATACGCTCGGCGCTTCGCAGACCGCACTCAAAGCCCAAGGCTGTACCGTCGGCGAACGCGTGGTGTTCATGGGGTCAGGTCCGCTGCTCTATCTGGTGGCCTGGCAGTATCATAATGCAGGTGCGAAGGTCGTGGCGGTTCTCGACACAGCACCTTTTACCTCCAAGTTTCATCTGGCACATCTTGCGCTTTATGCGCCGCGCATCGTTGCGCTCGGCGCATATTATGGTCTGCGTCTCAAGCTTGGTGGCGTGCCGATCCATTATAATGTGCGGCCGGATGAGGTTTTGGGCGAAGGTCATGTGGAAGGCATTCGCTTTCGCACGGGCAGCCGCGTTCGCGAGGTTAAGTGTGATGCGCTGGCTTATGGTTTTGCGCTGCGTCCTGAAAGCCAGCTTGCCGATCTCGCGGGTTGCGAATTCCGCTTTGAAGAGCGCGACCGCGCATGGCTTCCTGCCGCAGACCAGCTTGGGCGGACAAGCCGCGAAGGTGTTTATGTGGCAGGTGACGGTGCAGGCATTGCCGGTGCGGATGCTGCTGAAATTCGTGGGTCATTGGCCGCAATTGCAATGTTGCGCGACATGGACCTGCCGTTTGATGAAGGCATCGAACGCAGGCTTCTCACAAAACTCGATCATATTTATCGCGAACGCCTCATCGTCGAAAAAGCCTTCCCGTTCCCGCGAAACTGGTTCGACACGATTGCAGGCGATGTCACCCTTTGCCGATGCGAAGAAATCGCCGTTCGTGATGCAAAGGCAGTCATCAGTCTTGGTGATACGCGGGAGATCAATCGGCTCAAGGCGCTTACTCGTGTAGGAATGGGCCGTTGTCAGGGGCGTATGTGTACTGCTGCCGCCGCAGAACTTCTCGCGTCAATGCAGGACAAAACGCCTGCTGAATTCGGGCGGATCCGCGCACAGGCGCCGGTCAAGCCGATCCCGCTCGGCTTTGGCGCTCCCGCTAAGGAAAGCGCTTCGTCATGACCAGACAACTTCAGGCGGATGCGGTGATTATTGGCGGCGGAATCGTTGGCGGATCGGCCGCGCTTTTCATGCGGCAAGCCGGATTGTCGGTCATTCTGCTCGACAAGGGCTTTTGCGGTGCGCAGGCGAGTGGTGTTAATTATGGCGGTGTCCGCAGGCAGGGTCGCGCGCCCGAACAACTGCCGCTCGCACAGCGTTCGCACAAATTATGGGCGCGTCTGTCAGAACTGATCGGCATCGACGGCGAATATAACCGCAGCGGACATTTGAAACTTGCTCGCACGGAAGCTCATTTCGCCAAGCTTGAGGCCTATGCAGAAAAAGTCAAACCGCTCGGCCTAGATGTTGAGCTGATCGGCGGCAATGCGGTGCGCGAACGTTTTCCATGGCTTCCGGGCGATGTTGCAGGTGCTTCTCTTTGTGCGGAAGATGGCAATGCCAATCCGCGTCTGGTTTCGCCTGCCTTTGCCCGCGCCGCACTAGCTGCAGGTGCCACCGTTCTGGAAAACACGCCGGTCATCGAAGCGCGTGAAACGGGTGACGGTTTTGCTATCTTGGCGGGAGGCAATCCCGCGGGCGACACCATCGAAATCCGCTCGCGCCTTCTGTTCAATTGCGCAGGCGCCTGGTCGGATCAGTTTGCGGCCTCGTTCGGCGAGCCGGTTCCGTTAACGCGGATTTATCCGACGATGGTCGTGACCGAGCCAATGCCGTTTCGCTTGCCGATGAGCCTTGGCGAAGAAGGCGGCGGTTTTTATGGCCGTCAGGTCACGCGCGGCAATTACGTCATGGGTGGGGGACGTGGTACGCGGCTGGTGAACCCAGATTTTTCTCGGCCTTCGGTCAATGCAGCTTCCTCGGTGATGCTGCGTGCAATCGAACTGTTTCCGCATCTCCAACATGCACAGGTGATCCGTTTCTGGTCCGGAACGGAAGCTGAAATACCAGATGATAATCCGGTGATTGGCCCAAGCAGTCGGGTCAAGAACCTTTATCACGCCTTCGGCTTTTGCGGTGCCGGTTTCCAGACCGGGCCGGCAGTCGGCGCTGTGCTTACAGATCTGGCGCTTAAAGGCGAGACAGAAACACCGATCGATGCATTTTCGATCAACCGTTTTACTTCAACCAATACCAAACTTAACATGGAAGGGAACTAAGCATGAAAAATCAACATATTACCGCTATGGCGGCAATGGCACTGGGCCTATCGGCAGCCTTTGTATCGGGCGCATCGGCTGAGGCCAAGACGCTCTATATCGGCATGAATGGCGGCAACATGGAACGCGCCTATACCGAGCACGTTCTGCCGGAATTCGAAAAAGCCAACGACGTCAAGGTTGTCGTCGTTCCAGGCACTTCGGCTGATATTCTCGCCAAGGCAACGGCGCAGAAAGACAAGCCACAGATGCATGTCATGCTGCTCGACGATGGTGTCATGGTGCGTGCAATCAATTCTGGCCTTTGCCAGAAAATCTCTGAGGATCCGGTTCTCGCTGACATTCAGCCAGCCGCACGTCTGAAGGACGATATGGCAATCGGCGTCGATATGGGCATGACCGGTATTGCCTATAACAAGAAGCTGTTCGACGAGAAGGGCTGGGCCGCTCCAACATCGTGGATGGATTTCGCTGACGAGAAATATGCGAACGCCGTTGTGTTCCAGTCGGCTTCGGCCTCGACTTTCGGTCTGCATGCATTCTTGATGTTCAATCGCATTCAGGGTGGTGACGACAAGAACCTCGAACCAGGTTTTGAAAAATTCCCTGACACGATTGGCAAGAACGTTCTGGAATTCATTCCGTCATCGGCGAAGATTTCGGAGATGGTCCAGACCGGCGAGGCAGCGATCTTCCCGCTGACCCCAACCGGCGTAAACAACCTGAAGGACAAGGGCATTCCGGTTGAATATGCTCAGCCAAAGGAAGGCTCCGTCATTCTCGCAGTGACCGAATGCGTGCTTGCAGGTAACAGCGAGCCGGAATTGAGCCAGAAGCTCGCCCACTACCTGCTTTCCGCTGATGCGCAGAGCAAAGCGCTTGATCATGGCAATGTCATTCCATCGAACCTGAAGGCAAAAGCCGGTTCGCCAGATGCACAGGCAAAGCTCGATGCGTTTAATGGCTACATGAAGACAGCCAACACGCTTGATTGGGATGCTGTTAACGAAGGCCGTCAGCAGCTCAACAGCCGCTGGAACCGCACGATCGAAAAGTAAGATCGTATTTTTGGTCTTTACGTGCATCTTCTTCCAGAAACGGGCTTCCAGTTTTGGGATGCGCTTTGATCTGAAAAAACCCGCCCTGAGCAATTAGGGCGGGCTTTTTGTTAGGCTGTGGCTTTGGCCTTCTGCATTCGTGCAGATTGCCAGACCAACGGCACAAGAATGAGAGCGACAGCCGGGAAGATCAGCCAGTTGATGGTTTCCCAACCAGACGAATGCAGCAGTGATCCGGCAAAGAACGATGCGCATGCAACCGTTCCAAAGACGAAGAAATCGTTCGCACCCTGTGCCTTGCCGCGTTCTTCCGGAGTGTGACAATCAGCAACCATCGCGGTTGCGCCAATAAAGCCGAAATTCCACCCGATGCCGAGCAGGATCAGCGAAGCCCAGAAATGAGTAAGATCAAGGCCCGAGAGTGCAACGATTGCCGACAAGCCAATGATCAGCAAGCCCATAGCGGTGACGCGTTCCTTGCCGAAGCGAGTGATCAACATGCCCGTGAAGAAGCTTGGAGCAAACATTGCCAGCACATGCCACTGAATACCAAGTGCTGCATGATCGACCGAATGACCATGACCAACCATGGCGATAGGCGCGGCTGTCATCACAAATGTCATCAGACCATAGGAGACGACGCCAGCGGCCAAAGCCAGTATGTAACGCCGGCTCAGTAATATTTCTTTGAGGGGGCGGCCATTATTGGCGGTATTGCTGGATTTTTCAGCCTTTGGTGAACGAAATAACATGAGAACAGGAATAGCCAGCAGCGCAAGGACTGCCTGGCTCAAGAAGCTGCCTGCATAGGGCGTTGCTGGCAATGAGTCTCGTGTCCAGATGACAAGCTGCGGTCCGATGATTGCGGCGATCAAACCACCAACCATCACCCAAGAAATGGCGCGTGCTTTAAGTGCACCTGTGGCGGCGTCGGTCGCAGCAAACCGATAGCTTTGAACATAGGCAGCATAAAAGCCCGCAATAAATGTGCCGAAACAGAAGATGACGAAAGACGCCGAAAAAATGCCGAGCGCTGCAATGAGACCTGCAGCCATGCCGAAACAAGCGCCCAGCAGATAGCCGTTGCGACGACCGAAGGACCGCATGACAAAGGCTGCCGGCAGGGTGCCTGCTGCAAGACCAAGATTGAACAGACTGACTGGCAGGGTGACGAGCGCTGGATCAGAAGAAAGCTGCTGGCCGACCAAACCGCCTAGCGAAATAATGATTGGAGGGCTTGCAGCACCCAGTGCCTGAGCGGCAGTCAGCACAAAAATATTGCGTCTGGCGATAGTCTGGTCGGTCATCTTCTATACTTCTTCATCGTCGCTTATGCAGTTGCATTCAGTCTCCAGCTAATCTTTCACTGGCATCTGAAAATGTTTGCAGATAACCGCCATCACCTGCTTCGCTATATCGCTTTGAACACGATACCAGATCGTCTGCCCCTCACGGCGTCCGGCAATAATGCCCTCGCGTCGTAACAAAGCCAGATGTTGTGAGACTGTGGAATCCCTTAAGCCGATCAGCTCGGCAAGTTCTCCCACAGACTTTTCACCTCCGTGCAACCGGCAAAGGATCATGAGCCGGTGATTGTTGGCGATAGATTTGAGGAATTGACTTGCCTCGTCGGCCGCAAGGTGGGTTTGTACGCCCGGGTCGATTGGGTCAGTTTTGTTCATAAATACGTATCTACGAAAATATGAAGATATAGTCAATATTACTAAAAAATATGCCAATGGGGGAATTTGGTTCTGATCAACAGGTTCGCTATCACCGATATTGAAAGGGCTTCTGCTCGCCGTCATCATATTGTAGCCTGCGCCCATTGTTTTGGCTGGTCGGGCTTGGAGTCATCGTGCGTATAGCTGTGTTGAGTGTTGTTTGCGGTTTTCTGTTTTCGGGCTTGGCTCTTACAGAGCAAGCCCATGCGGAAGACGACTGGAAAGCCGTTGAAGTCATAAAGCCTTATGCGATTTCTGGACGTACGGGTCCGCAGCTTTATGAATCAATCGGTGAGCGAGGCCCGAAGGCTGGCAAATCCCGGGTCATTGCGCACACGACTTTTGTGCTGACCTGGGATCGCAAATTCGACAATTCCAATAATGGTTGTCGGATTGTTTCAGCAAAGCCGAAGCTAAAAATTACCTATACGCTTCCAAAACCATCTCAGAAGCTCGCCTCTCCAGTGAAGGAAAACTGGGAACGTTTTTATGATGGCATCTATAAGCATGAACTTGTTCACGGTGAGACTGCCAAAGACATGACGCGCGAGATCGTCCGTACAACAGTGGGCCTTTCAATTCCGAATGATCCAAAATGCCAGAAAATGCGCCGTGAACTTATCACTCGCATTACCGATCTGGTAAACGTTCAACGTCAGCAAGGGCGGGATTTCGACCGCGTGGAGATGGGATCGGGCGGTAATGTTGAACAGCTCATTCTGTCACTTGTGAACGGCGGATAATCCATGCCAGAAATGTGGCCAGAAATGTGGCCAGAAATGCGACATGCAATCCGGCATGAGCTGGTTTGTTTAGGCTAAATGTTTGGTTTTGCGCATGTCGTTTTCGGAGAGACCAATTTCAACTTTGCCGCCACACGCTTTACGCAGCGCCTCCGACACCATGTTAGCGAGCGCAGGGCGTACTTCATCTCATTTGCGGACTTTTAGACCGTAATCGAGGTTGATCCAAAGCAGGTCGTCGAAAAGCTGCCTGCGCGCAAGCTGCAGGAATTCAATCATCTCGCCAACATTGGGCACGCTGCGCGAATGAATATCATAGACGCGTGGGCTAGTCTCGCTGGGATGTTTGAAGTCATTCAAGCAGCTCGATGCATGAGGGCGAAGTTTCAATCGAAATCACGTCGGCATGGATCTGTTCGATAACGCCGATGATATCTTTGAATTCTAAATAGTAAATATGGGTGTGGATCTGCGTTGCATCGGCAACACCGCTCGAGCAGAGCCGGAATGATTTCTTCCAGTTGCGTGATGGGCCGAGACTTACTGTTTACAGTTGCAGGGCGCTGCACCGGTACGGCTTTAGACGCACCGGTTCCCTCTTCGCTTTCCTCAAAAATCCACGAAAGACCCATAACGAACCGGAATTTGTTGCATATCGAACAAGTTGTCATTTTCACATAAAGAAATGTTTATGTGATTATGCACCTCAACGAAGAAATTCTTGACCTAAAGGATGAGGTGAGCGAGCAGCAATCGGGTAGCCGACTTAGGAGAATTTGAATAAAAACATATAATTAAACCAACTCCGACAAACTTCGTGAGCACATGCAATCTCAATTGATATGGCCCTAAAGTGGGACTCATGCTAACGGTGCAACTTATGGATTGGTACGTGGTCGGATATCTGAGCTAGATATCTGATTTTGTTGTTTAAAGAAGAGATCGGTTTAACCGAATCTTCACCGGTGTTTTTTCGCGTTCTCGCCTTTGGGGGGCAGGATATAGTTCTATGAGTGTCAAATATCCATGGCAGAGACTGGCATTATTGCCGCGCTTTGGTAAGCAGATCATCCTTCTGCTGAGTGACTCTCTATTGCTTTTGGTGAGTGCCTATCTCGCATTTGTAATGCGCCTGGGCTTTGTTTTTGTCCCAACGCCAACGCAGATATTCTTGATCGCCATTGCACCAGCGCTCGCTATTCCCGTTTTCGTTCGCTTCGGGCTTTATCGAGCGATCATAAGATATTTGGCCGAACGTGCTATCTGGCCGATTTTCCAGGCAACCGCCATTGCAGCACTCTTTTGGGTTGCATTGGTGTTCCTTATGGAATCTTACGGCGGCTCCGGTTTGCCGCGATCGGTACCGCTTCTTTACTGGTTGCTTAGCACGGTACTTATTTCTGCCAGCCGATTTGGCGCTAAATGGCTGCTGCGCAGCGCCGAGTCCAACAAGAATTATTCGAGCACCGCTCTTATAATCGGCGTCGGTGAACCCGGGCGTCAGCTTGCGACAGCACTCAGAAGTCATAGTGATACGCATGTCATTGGCTTCGTCGATCCTGCCGGCAAGCTCGCAGGCATGGATATTGTCGGACTTCGTGTCTATGACATTGCATCGATCCCACGGTTGATTGAGAACCTGGGTGTGAGCCAGGTCGTCATATCCGAACCAGAGATTGATCAAAAACAGCGTCAGGAACTGGCGCGCCTGCTTGGTCGGCTTCCGGTAAGCACTCGTATTCTTCCGCCCATTGCTGATTTAACAGCGGGAAAATATCTCGTGAGTGCTCTGCGTCACGTCGAAATCGACGACTTGCTCGGTCGTTCACCCGTTCCACCCGATGTAAATCTTCTGCGTGAGGTCGTCGAAGGCCGTCGCATTATGGTGACCGGGGCCGGCGGATCAATCGGTAGCCAGCTTTGCCGAACGATCGCGCAATGGAATCCTGACTGCATCGTGCTTTTCGAATCAAGCGAATTTGCCTTGTATCAAATCGAGCGGCAGTTACGCCAGATTGCTCAATGCGATGTCATTCCAGTACTTGGCACAGTCGCAAACCAGCATTGTGTCGAGAATTCCATCCGCGCTCACTCCGTTGATACTGTCTATCATTGTGCCGCGTATAAACATGTGCCGCTCGTTGAAAAAAACCCGCTCGTTGGCGTTTATAACAATGTGTTCGGAACGTTGAACGTGGCCGCAGCAGCTTTCGAGACAGATGTCGAACGCATGGTGCTTATATCGTCAGATAAGGCCGTGCGCCCAACAAATGTGATGGGCGCCACCAAACGATGGGCTGAGCTAGTCGTCTATTATTATGGAACCCTTGCTGAAAAAGCTGGGCGCGATAAGACGTTCTATTCTGTTCGCTTCGGCAATGTTCTGGGTTCCAACGGCTCTGTTGTACCACTTTTCCGCGAACAGATCGCCAATGGCGGCCCTGTGACGCTCACGCATGAGGACATGACGCGCTATTTCATGTCTATCAAGGAAGCTGCCGAGCTCATCGTTCAGTCCGGCGCGATTGCTCAATCAGGCGATACCGTACTTCTTGAGATGGGCGATCCAGTTAAGGTGCGTGATCTTGCAGAAAACATGATCCTGCTTGCCGGTCTCACCGTGCGCGGTGCTGATAATCCGGATGGCGATATTGCGATTGAGGTGACGGGCATACGAGAGGGTGAGAAGATGTACGAAGAACTCTTCTACGATCCTTCTCATGCTCAGACGACCCGACATCCAAAGATCATGCGTGCGCCAAAAGGACAGAAGGTGGCCGTCGACGTTCCAAAAGGCCTCGATGCACTAAGGGCTGCGATGGAGACTGAGGATGAGGCTGCCGTGCGTAAAGTGCTTTTCGAAGTTATAACTTTCTAAATCGGCCGCGGAAATCAAGCAGCAGCAATAAAACGGCTACCAACGCGACAAGCAGAAATATAATCTGCGAAAGCAGGTGGTCGAAAACCAGAATTGCGGCCGCGCATGCTATGAGGACGACGTTGAGGATCGCGACGTGGCTAACAACGTTAAGCACGCTTCGGCCAGAGCGCTTTGCAACTTGATAAGCATGTTTTGAATGCGCTTTGAGAACATTTTCGCCCGCTAGCCCCCGCAAAACGATCGTCGTGCCAGCATCCAGCACATAATAAAGTGGCAGAATGAGTGCTACAACGAGATGTGTTTCGCGCGCCAATAACAATAGAACCGTGCCAGCCATGAGGCCGAGTGGAAAGCTACCGGAGTCGCCGAGAAAAATACTGGCTGGAGGACGATTAAAAAAGGCGAATCCCAAAAGCCCGCCTGCCGCGATTGCAGCAATTGTGCCGCTTTCAACGCCTGACAGGTGAAAAGCAGTAAGTAGCGCTATACCCGTAAGAGGCACGCCAAGGCCCGCGACGGTCATCCAGTCCAAGCCATCCATGAAGTTGGTAACATTGATAGCTGCTACTAGCGAAATTACGATCAACGTGATTTCCAACCAATGCGGTAACAGATCAGGTAGCAGCCGGAAGTCTGGACCCAAGCCATACGCAACAAGGCAAGCCGCAACGAATTGCGAGCCAAATCTCGTTGAAACAGAAAGATCGAAACGGTCGTCCAGCCCGCCAATGATCCAAAGTAAGAAGCACGCACCTGAGACGCACAAAACGAGATCGATGGTCAGCCCAAAGTCGGTCGCAAATATCAAAAGTGACATCAGTATTGCGGGGACAAGAGCGAGCCCACCAATCTGGCGTGCGGCTACGCTGTGGTTCGAACGCGCATTAAATCCAGCCGCGAGAAAACTCGAAGGCAGGATTTTCGAAAGGATGTAAAGGCCGGCGCCGCAAAGAATGGCGCTTGAAAGAAAAGAGACGAGCAGCAGGATCATGACGGCGACCAATCAGCGTGAAATTCCTCAATTGGAATACCAGCTTTCAGGCTTAGCGCAAATCCTGCGCTAAGATGAAACGCGCTGTTGGCTTGGCGGTTATCCCCAGAGCTTGCGAAGCTTGTTGCTAAGCTTGAGCAAATTTATCAATAGGCGATTGCACTGGGCGCGAGGAGCGGCTATAAGCCCGCGCAATCGATCACTTTGATCCGATTTGTTGGGGCGTAGCCAAGCGGTAAGGCACCGGTTTTTGGTACCGGCATTCCCTGGTTCGAATCCAGGCGCCCCAGCCATCAATCATCAGAAAATTCCAAATCTTGTTGATTTTACTATTTCTTCTTCAGGCTCGAAGGGAACTTCGAATATGTGAGCCGCATGGAGGAGAAGCCTTCTTCACGAAAAGTGCCCGCCTTAAGGTGATGAAAAGTTAGCCGGCGACTATCTTGTCATTACAGGGAACCTGGAACCACAAGCCTTGTTTACAGTGGACGAGCGCTTCCTCTAAAGGTTGGGGGCTGGGGCTCTGACAGTCGAAGGCGAAACAACTAAGCGGCAGAGGCACTCCGGGACCTAGATTGTCTGCACCGCTAAAGCTTGCTGGTTGGCAAATCTGTTTCCTTTGCCAAAGACATTTTATGAAAATCTACATCCACGGCTCTTCGCGCGCCTTTTATAACCGCGAGCAATGCCCAAGACTGGAGTTTTGATGCAATAGTGCATCGTTCCTGCAAATAGTTGAAAGTATCTCTTAGCGATCAACGGAATGCGCTGCCCCGTTGATCGCTAAAATCTTTCTTTAATGTCCGAATACAATAACATATACAAAGACAGTATTAAATCCTCCGCAAACATCACTGCCGAAGGTGCGCAATGGATAACCTGCTGAACATAACTCTGGATGCAGCGAAACAGGATCAAAGAACCGTTGATGAGGATCGCCGCAGCATAGCCCCTCTCCTAGAGGGAATGTCTTTCTATGAAAGCGTCCGTCACAATGACGACCGAGGCAGCGTAACCGAAATATATGATCCACGCTGGGATTGGCATCCCGATCCGATGGTTTTTTCCTACATGTTCACGATACGCCCAGGCAAGGTGAAGGGCTGGGGACTGCATAAGGAGCATGAAGACAGATACTTTGTCTTAAGCGGAGAGTTAGAACTAGTTTTGTTCGATCCAAGACCTGAATCGAGCACGTATAATAAAATTTGCAAAGTATATTTGTCTGGAAGCCAGCCGAGGCTTATAAATGTTCCAAAATTTGTTTGGCACGCAGATCATAATATTGGTACGTCTGAATTGGTAGTGCTTAATTTCCCAACAATCCAATATGATCATTCCAAACCCGATAAATATCGACTTCCTCTGGACACGGATCTGATACCTTATGACTTCGGAGCAGCAAAAGGATGGTAAGCAGTCCTCTGTTTTCTATATTGCTTCCTACTCATAGCCGGGTTGATGTGATTGGGCACGCGGTACAGTCAGTCCTAAATCAGACAGTTATGGATTTCGAGCTCCTTGTTGTCGGAGACGGCTGCCCCTCGGAAACGGCTGCTGTTTTGCAGGGGTTTAATGATCCCCGAATTCGCTTCTTTGATCTGCCGAAGGCGCCTTATTTTGGCTATGCAAATCGTAACATTGCGTTGAAGCAATCGCGGGGTAAATTCATAGCCTTCATGGCGGATGACGACCTGGTTTTGCCGGATCATCTACAGGTTTTAGAGAATGCATTAAACGGCGGCAGTGCGCTTGCGTATTCGCAGGCCGTTTGGATTTCAACTGATGGAATTGCGGCGCCTTTTCTGACAAATCTTGAATTTGCTGATGAGTGTGAAGTTTTCATGCTGCATCAAAACTCGATACCAGCCAGTTGCTTTGCTTATCGAGCGGACGCATTGTCGAGAAGGGATGCTTGGCCTGAAGATGTTTCTTCAGCCGCCGATTGGCGCCTATGGCACAAAATCATTCAGAAGAATCCAGATAGCCCGTTAGTTTATTGCCCTGTGCCTACGGTTCTTCATTTTTCTGCTCGCTGGAAGCAGTCTCGGAACTCCGGCATGCCTCAGCTCGCCAATTTTCTTGAGATCGCAGACAATTCGGACTGGTGGCCGGACACGCTCAAGCCGACCATACCTGCGTCAATGAGTGAACAGAGCGTGTTCGCGTCCAAGCTGCTTGAGGAACCAGTCGTTTGGCCTGCGAAACTGCGACGTGCCACAACGGATACAGTGAATAGGATTGCCTGGGATCGCATTAAAGTTTTGGGTGACGACGCGAGGAAGATAGAAAAGCTATCGGAAGACTTACGCGTGCTGACCGAATCCAACAGTGCACTAGCTGAATCTAACAGTGCAATGGCTGAATTAAATCGGGTACTTTCAGAGCAACTGGCTGCTCAAAGGGCAGAAAATGCGACGGGTTTAGTGGCATTGGCGAAGTCGCGTCAAGACGCAAGGGACAATAAAGAGGAAATAGACCAACTGCGTAATTCAACTTGTTGGAGACTTACGAAGCCACTGCGGAATGTTGTTGAGTTTCTTCGGCAATAATTGATCTACGAGAGGATAACCCCCTAAGGTGCACAGTGGCTTCTATAAGGCCGAGGGCGACAGATTCTTCATAATACTTTCGATTGCGTGAATATCGCCAGGCATGCAACAAGACGGCAGGACTGGTCAGGAGTCAGTAAGGGACGCTGGGCGCTGACCTACGTGCGTACCAGCGGCAAACTTTAAAAAATTGTCGACCAACGTGACGACAAGCGGATTGTATGTTCTGCCGAGAGCTAATTTTCCTATGATGAGGGCGTTAACTCTAGTTTGATCACTGTTGACCCTTCAAAACACGCCCTGATTTTGATCGCGGGCTGCTGACCAACAGACTCGTGTTAAGGATGGAAGCAGCTTGCAATATGATTTTGGCAAATTGCTGCGTGGTTAGTAAAGAATACAAAGTGAGACCCTCAAAAGGGCCTTATTCAAAGATAATGACGCAGTTGACTTAACAGCGCTAGTTCTTCAATTACGCTATAACGCATTCTAATAAATTCGAGAAAATGGCAGTCGTGACAAAAAAAAGATTGGCCCAGATAAAATCATGAGTACCGACATTTCGACAGCGCATGTCACCCACGAGGTCGTAATCGCCGAGCCGACGAAGGGAGCGAAGGTTGCTCTTCGCGACATCTGTGAAGCTCTATCGAAATATCGCTTGGCCTTGATATTCGGCTGGCAGGATGTTGCTCAACGATATCGCCGCTCACGCGTCGGTGCATTTTGGCTGACTTTGAATATGGCCGTATTCATCGGTGCTCTTGGACTGATCTTCGGAACGCTTTTTCAAAGTGAGATGCGTGAATTTCTGCCGTATCTTTGCGCTGGCGTGATTACATGGGGCTTTATCTCAACTTGTCTGAGCGAGGGGTGCACAACCTTTACCGCATCAGATGGGATTATCCTTCAGGTCAGGATGCCACTCTTCACGCATGTTTTGCGCGCAGTATGGAGAAATATAATAATTTTCGGTCACAACATCGTAATTTTCCCTGTTTTACTTCTGATTCTCGGAAAGATGATTACCTTGAATGCATTGTGGGCGATCCCCGGGTTCATTCTAGTGTGTCTAAATCTTTCTTGGATGATGTTAATACTAGCCGTTGTTTGCGCTAGATTCCGGGATATGACCCAAGTTGTAACAAATATTCTACAAGTCCTATTTTACGCTACTCCGATTATGTGGATGGTCAAAATTCTCCCGGATCACGTTTCAAGGGCTTTTATTGATTTTAACCCATTTTACCATTTTATCGAGCTTGTAAGAGCCCCACTCTTTGGGTCACCGCCATCTCCGCTCGATTGGACATACGGTGTTGCATGTGCAGTAATTGGGTGGATTGCTGCCATCGTATTTTTCGGTCGATATCGTTGGCGCGTAGCGTATTGGTTATAGAAAATGAGTTTGATTCAGCTTCAAAATGTCAGCGTCGAGTTTCCCATTTACAACTCAACAAGCCGTTCGCTTAAGAACAGGGTCCTTAGCATCGCAACTGGCGGGAAAATAGAGCGCCGCAGCGATCGGTTGGTGATTGTACGCGGTCTCGATGATATTTCGTTGACCTTCAGGGATGGAGACCGTGTTGGACTGATCGGCCATAATGGATCTGGGAAAACTACGCTTCTTCGTGTCCTTTCAGGTATCTATACGCCAACGCACGGAAGTTCTGTGATCAACGGTCATTGCGTTTCTTTGATTAATATCAATCTTGGCATCGACCCAGATGCGACAGGCAAAGAAAACATTCGTCTGCGCTCCGCAATGATGGGTATGATGCCCGAGGAAATTGCTGAGAAGTTCGATCAGATTGCTGAGTTTTCCGGCCTTGGAGAATTCTTGGACGTTCCCTTCCGCACGTATTCGACGGGGATGCAGTTAAGATTAGCATTTGCGACTTCGACCGCTGTCCGGCCTGAGATCTTAATCATGGATGAGTGGCTTTCAACCGGTGACGAAGACTTCAAAGAGCGAGCAAATGCACGGATGCGCGAGCTTGTGGACTCCACAAAGATACTCGTTCTGGCGAGCCACTCGAAAGATTTGATGAAAAAGAACTGCAATAGAATAATATGGCTTGAACACGGAAAAGTTAAAATGGACGGCCCGCCTGATGAGGTCCTTGCGACTTACTTCGGAGAATGATGAGACGCTGCCTAAACCTCTAACACGGAAACAATTTGTGCGATAAAGCGGATATTTTTTTGGCGTTTGTTCTAAGCAAGCTAATTCGTTTGGCCTCGAAGTCAGGAGGTCTAAGTTTATAGGCGAGGCAACGGCAACCACCAAAGTTTGCGGCGTACGATTTTTCGTTACCAGTTCAGGATGAATTCATAATGCCAAAATTCTATAGCCGCCTCAGACAGCTAAACAACGCACTACGATACCTAGGTCGAGGTGACTTCTCAGGCCTGTGGAAGCGTCTAAAATGGTACCAGAGAGAGTATTCCCACGTTAAATTGCGTCGCCATCTCGCCAATGGAAACGGTGTCGTGTGGGGAATCCTTTGCACGCCGCACACCCTATTCATCGCGAGGGCCGTGTCGGAACGTCTAGCGAAACATGGAATTGAGAGTGAAATCATCACCGGTTCGCTCAAGACATTTGACCATGATTTTTACATTGTTTTATGCGCACAGATGTTTAAGCGACTTCCTCCAGCAAGCAAGCGTGTAATTTTCCAGCTTGAGCAGTCTGTAAACTCGCGATGGTTTACGCAGGAATACATGAGTACATTAAAAGAGTCTCTGGGAGTTCTAGAGTATTCTTTAACGAATATCGATTTTCTGGCCAAAAATGGTGTGAGTTACCCCAATGTACACTATCTTCCCATTGGATCTGTTAATGAAGATGCATTTTCGAGTAATGTAAATCCAAAAAAGTATGATTTTATTTTCTACGGAGATAGTTTAAGTAGTGAAAGGAGACGCTCATTTCTTAATAAGCTCCAAGAAAAATACACAGTAAAAATTTGTAATGACTTGTTTGAAACGGAGTTATACGAGGAGCTTCGGCAAGCTAAGGCTGTCATTAATATTCATTACTATGAGGGAGCTCTATTAGAGATGCCACGCTTGTGTGAATGTATTTCATTAGGGGTACCGGCTCTGTCAGAAGGTACGGCAGACCAAAATGAATATCCCGAACTGGACGGCGCGGTGACATTTTTCGATGAGGGTTCGATTGACGCTATGATGGCCGCCGCTTCTGAAATGCTGGATAACATTGAAGAAATAAGCAAAACGATTGCACCCGCAGTCTCTGCTAGCACTGCACGTTTCAACTTTATGTTCGACCGCTTCCTCGTCGCCATGGGCGTCGTTCCAGCCAATGTGATTCTAGATGGACCAATCTATGTGGCTCGCAAAAGTGATTTTTTCGCCCTTTCGTTACCAGAGACGATAGATAGGCGGCGGTCGTTGGCTAAGTCGTTACCGGTTGGGTGCGAACTGTTTGACGGCATCCGACACAGATTGGGTTGGATCGGCTGTGGTAGCAGCTTTAACGCCCTTTCGCGTTTTGCTCTCGGGAATGGATTAGACAAGCTGATCGTTATCGAAGACGATGCTGACCTTCCAGAAAATTTCAACGCAATTCTGCATGAGGTAGACGGCTACCTCGACCAGCGGAAAGAAGATTGGGATATATTTTCAGGATTGATGGCCGATGTCCATCCCGACGCGAAGGTTCTATCGGTGGACGAATTCCAGGGTCGTACTTATGTCACTATCGACAAGATGACTAGCACTGTATTCAATATATATAACCATAGTGCTCTGAAACTTCTATCGGAATGGAATCCGGACAATACAGATGCCGTCACAAATACCATTGATAGGTACCTGGAGTGCCAGCCAGACCTTCGGGTCGTTGTCGTTGTGCCATTTATAGTTGGTCATAAAGAAGATGCTACCTCTACGCTGTGGGGATTTGAAAACGAGCGGTATACTCCACTGATTGCAGAGGCGCAGCGAAAGATTGAAGATTTGATCCGAGATCAACAGAACCACTAGTCTGAAATGTCGGGGGCTTGGCAGGATCATTTGATTGTTAGAGTCGACTGTTTCGCAAGCACTGGCAAAGCACCACGAGCCATGATTTTATAGCAGCATACCGAGTTCGTGTGGTTTACTAGGTCGAGATCAACATCTTCGGTAACGTATAAAACTCTCCAATTTTGAAATATTCCGCTCTTGGGGTCGACTTCTACAATGATACTCTTTTCTTTTGGTAGCAAATTCATGGCAATTCCTCTCCACAATTGATTTAGTCAATTCAACTAGTCGAAGACGTGAAGATCATTCACGGAAATTTAACACCGTTGCGACGAGATTGGTAAAAATGCTGGATGATGTAATTGACGTAAATTGCGTATTTGGGCGCGATCACCATCGGCACCTTAACGAGATTTTGATTCCTAGTCTGGTCAAAGCGACCCGCCGAAGGGTTCGCTTCAATGTCATTAATTACGCTGGCCCTTCCGAACTAGACATCTTCACGGGTTTCTCGCCTACCGTGGAGATATTATTGAGCCGCCAAGAAACTGGTGGCCCAATTGGTTTTGCGGAAGCGCATAACATTCTTGCCAAAGGAATTGCGGAACCGCTTTTTATAATCATAAACCCGGATTGTATTCTTCATGACGGGGCTATCGACATGCTTATTGAGCGCTATAATGCGACAAAGAAGCCTGTGGGAATTGTTGAAGGGCGCCAATGGCCGTTCGAACATCCAAAAGAATACGATCCTTTAGACCTCACGACGCCGTGGGCAAGTGGCGCTTTCTGTTTGTTTGATGCCGAACAATATCGAAAAATCGGAGGGATGGACGAGCGCTTCTTTTTATATTTGGAAGATGTGGATATAAGCTGGCGCATGTGGCTACAGGGAGCCTCGGTAATCTACGAGCCCCGAGCCGTCGCAACGCATTTCACGGGTGGGTATTTCTATCGGGATGACCTTGTCGAGAACGAGAAGTTCTATTCGATAAGAAACTTCATACTCCTTTCGCGCAAATTTTTTGGCAAAGAAGGGGAGGAAAAAGCGATAAAGATGCTTAGGAACTTTTCTGACCAAGAAGTCGTTTCTGCATCACTGAGGGACATTCGAGACAATTTCGAAGCATTCGAACCCCTAAAAGACCTCGATCTGATGAAATTTCCCCAGATAAAGGTGACAGGCATTAATCAGTTCCACGAGGTTCGCCAATGAGGATTCACGTCGCTGCTAGAAGTGAAGAGTATGTGCAGAAGTTCTCAAAAAATAATAGAGATGCTAAAGACGTGGTTCTGCACCGTGGCGCCAAATCTCTTTTTACGTTACTGCAAACCATTATAGACGGTGAAGACGATTATGCCCTTTTCGTGCACGATGATGTATTTCTACCATCGTCGATCAACGATTACCTTTCAGATTTAATAGAGATGCTTAATGAGGATTGGCCGAACTGGGGAATTTGCGGAAATGCGGGAATAATTGCTCCCACGCTTGCTAGCGGATCGCGAGTCTGTCGTTTCCTATTTGATCCGCACGGGGGCCCCTCGATTAGTGGTTTCATCCTTCCTGCGGAAACCGTAGATGGCAACACGATTCTTTTGAATTGCCGAGCCCTCAGAGCCGCTGGGGTACGACTGCCTTCTTTCGAAGGGTTTCAGTTCTATGATATCTGTTTGTCAGTAGAAACACTCGCGGCCGGACTTGCCGTCTTATTGGCCCCTCAGCTTGCCGTTTATCATGACAGTAAAGGGAACCAGTCCGAATTCGACCGTGCGTTCGGATCGAAGGCACTGATAGAATACTTATCTAACAAACTCTCAAATCGTACAGTTAATTCACTGAACGGAATACTCAAATTGCCGTTTAGCGGGAAAAGACGAGGTCAGCTTGATATTTGCGATACTTCACTTAAGAACGCCTCGCTTCGTCGGCCAGAAGCTAGGATTGCGTTTGTTATCAGGACCCAGTTTCGCGAGGTCGCACTGCTTCTTCGGGCTATCAATAGTACATTGGCCTTTGCGGCAGCCACGCAGAACCGATCAATTAAGACATATATTGTAACTGAGTATCCCCATAGTGATGTGATCGAACACTTGCCGGACGACATTTCTGTAATTGCAGCAGATCATTCGCAAGAATCAGACTCAAGAAATCATTTGATTGAACACGCCATTAGATCAGTTGACGAAGATTTTATCTTGTTTCTCGATGATGACGATTGGGTGTTCCCCAATGAAGCAAATTACATAACCAATCTTCTGACCTGTTTGCCAACCAACGCGCATTTAATTGTTGAGAGTCAGCACTTCTCCGAAGCGATCCTGGTTCCAGGAGAAACGGATTGGCGTAACTCATCTGTTCGGCCACAGAGGCGATTTGAATCACGAGACTGGCCATTAAACTTCACGGGAAACAATTACGTTCCTATGTGCGGGGCGTTCTATAGTAGATATATTATATCTCAGCAGCCGAAAGAAACGTTTGAAAAGATCACATTCTACGAGGATTATACTCTATCATTGTTCGCATTACTAAACAAAAATTCTATTTTCTTTAGCTTGCCCAAGTTGTTATCCGGAATATCTATTAGAAATGCAGGAGGTAGCCTCGCCAATACCGTAAACGTTGCGGATAGAACGAGGTGGAATCAATCTCAGGCTGAGCTCGCCCACCAATTTTGCTCTAATACCAGCAACAATGTGGCGCTCTCCATAGGAGAAGCTTTTTCTGCGCGCATAGGGCCTAACGGCTCACATATTGTAGGCCAACAGAATGCGCATCTTTCTTGGTTGGATAGAAAGAGCATAGCAAGTTCTCGTTTCATCCATGGTCTTGTAATGTTTCTATTGCACCCAGCTGATTATGTAGCCAATCTGAAAAACTTAACGTCAGCAATCAGATCCAGCGGTGTTCGCGGATGCATAAGATCAATCGCAGACTTGCGTGCATATTCTAGGCGATCATCCTAACACTTTTCGACTGCGAAAGGAGGTTGGTTGCAGAAATAGAGCCAGACCTTGCGCAATTGAAGCTGAAACAAGCGATCGTCTTTACTGAACCCGAGACTGCGCCGGCCGTAAAGCATAAAGACGATAGGGCTTGCGTCGTGGAGGAGACCTCCTCGCTTGGGAGAGTGTATTGCTGTTCGCGTGGAACTGAAAATGTTGTCTGAGACGGCGAGAACTGTATCTGGTGGTTGCATGCCGGCGTTCAAAGGCGAGTTGGGTTTTGTTGGAGAGGATGACAGCGAGATTCTTGACATGGTCGCAACGACAATGAAGACCATCAAGGTGGATTGCCTCAATCCACAAGTCTATGTGGTCCATACGCTCGAGTACAGAAACATCAGGCTAACCGTCTGGACGTGTTCGCAGCGCAGCACCTGTGAACTAGGTTGAGGTATTAAAGTTCCGGAGGAGCAGGTTGTCACGCGGCTTTTGCAAGTTTCGATCAGCGAAGCGATGCGACTCGATTCGATGCCGTCTTCCTCGTGAACTGCATGGAACGCGTTCTTGCCATCGAGGGCGATGGGCTGCAAGAGATTTTCGATCCTATTGGAGTAGATCTCTACGCGAACAACTGACAGAAAGGTTTGCAGGCCGTCCCATTGGTTATGGATATAAGTGGGCTTTTCTCCCAGACGGGATTTAGCGGATAACCCTGTAACGCTGGGTGTGAAGCCAGTCACCGAATGGCCGCCGCTTGCGCCGACGCATTTCGATTCACGCCGACGAGGAACACGGTCTCGTCGATTAGGACGAAGTTTTCGAACGGAGCAAGTGCTACTTCCCGAAAATCATCCGAGAGGTACGGGTCAGCGAATTTTACTCAAAAAACGCACGTTTTAGCGGTGGATCGTGAATGCACTGTTCTGATATACAATCGCAAATTGTCGCTTAATTCATTGCAGCCAAAGAAGGCTTATTGCTTCTGCAATCTGTGAGTTCTGTCCATAAATTGGATAAGACGGTGAGAAAAGCGACCGGATGAGTGCTGCTAGCCCAGAGGGACACGGGCCGTTTATGGAAATTTCGGGACAGTTTTTGCGTTATGCGCTGATTGGATTGGCAAATACTGCCATACACGGCGCTATCATGGCTTTATTGGTTAGAGGTGTCCGGTTTCGCCTAGCAATTGCAAATTTGGCAGCATTTGGTTGTGCAGTGACATTTAGTTATTTTGCCAACTCGCTCTGGACGTTCATGTCGCAACCTTCGTGGACTCGCTACTTGCTATTCGTCTCTTTCATGGGGTGTCTAGCTTATGCCACGGGGTTCATTGGAGACATAATGAAAACATCCCCGATGATAGTTTTTATTAGTTTTACCACACTGAGCTTAGTTGCCGGCTTCGCTTTTTCTCGATATTTCGTTTTCGGAGCGTGAGATGTTAATTAGCTTAGTCGTACCGGTCTTCAACGAAGAAGAGTCAATCACCGTATTTCACGCGGCAGTTCGATCCACATCGATGCCAAATGATATACCTGTCGAGATTGTTTTTATTAATGATGGAAGCGTTGACCAGACAGAAGCTATTCTACGTCAACTCGAAAGAATCGACCCTCACGTGACAGTGCTGTCATTCACACGCAACTTTGGCAAAGAGGCGGCCCTCTTCGCTGGTCTCGAGCACGCGAAAGGCGATGCGATCATCCCAATTGACGTTGACTTACAGGATCCGATTGAAATTGTTCCGCAACTAGTTCAAAAATGGCTGGATGGTTTTGACATTGTGTTAGCAAAGCGTGTTGATAGAACATCGGACACATATCTCAAACGCCGAACAGCGGAAGCATTTTATCAATTGCACAATGTGATAAGTAGGCCCACTATCGAGCCGAATGTGGGTGACTTTCGGCTACTATCGAAACAAACCGTCGAGGCGACAATTACTTTAAAAGAACGAAACCTTTTTATGAAGGGCGTATTGTCTTGGGTGGGTGGAACAAGCACAATTGTAGAATACTCTCGAGCACCACGAGTAGCTGGAAAAACAAAGTTTAATGGATGGAAACTATGGAACTTAGCTCTCGAGGGGCTCACATCATTCTCGACGGTGCCGCTAAGAATATGGACTTACGCCGGAATATTTGTCTCAATATTTTCCCTTTTTTTTGCAATAGTGACGTCTGCTAGGACATTAATATTCGGTAATTCTGTCAGTGGGTATACGTCTATTATGGTAGCAATATTATTTCTTGGCGGAATTCAACTTATTGGTATTGGTGTGCTTGGCGAATATATTGGGAGAATATACTCGGAAGTCAAAGAGAGACCCAGGTATGTTCTGAAGAATGATCCTAAGAGACGAACTTCCCGATGATTGATATATTAGCATCAAAATATAAAGCGTCGCACTTATTATTCTGTCTCCTAATCTGTCTTTTGGCATTCGGGGGCAATGCTTGGTATCCGATATTTAACGCAGATGATATTATACAAACCCAGAGCGTATCTGGTGACAGCATGACGTTTATGGGGCAGGGACGATGGGGATACTACTTAGTATTTCATTTTCTGCAGGGCGAAAATCCATCTGGACCATTCGGGCTATTTCTGGGTTTATCTTGCATATTTGCGTCAGGACTTATCGCGTCCGAAGCGATCGGCCTGAATGGGCGATATACGCCCCTCTTGTTCTCGATGGTGTCGTCTGTGTCCATATATTATGGACACCTCCTGATTTTTGATAGCGTTTGGATTGCTTATCCGATCGGAATTTTATTAGCAGCCAGCAGTGCCTTCCTTTTTGTGAGGAACAAACGGTATGTGTTATGTGGCATTCTTTTGGCTACATCGCCAGCCTTCTATCAACCAGCAATTCAAGTATATGTGGCTATCTTAATCGCACATTCAATAATAAACATACCCGTAAAAGGTTTTGCTATTACGTTCAGGCAGCTCTTAATAGGATTTTTTATACTTGTAATTTCTTTGTTTTCTTATATAATATCAACAAAGCTTGCCTCATATTTCAGTGGAATACCATTGTGGGATAGGAGCAAAGTCGATATAATTGCAGCTATTATTAGTTTTCACAGAATAATAGACTTGGTATTCAATCATGCTTTGCCATTCAGGGCAGGCATTAACGATTATTATTTCCCATGGGCGTTCCGATTTATCGTAAGCTTCGCATTTATCTCTAGTTCATTGTCCTTCTTATTGGTTTGCTTGCGAAGCAAAGCAAATGCAGTTTCGATTGTTTTTGGATTTTTTCTTTTTTTCCTTTTATCTGTTTCGCCTTTTCTTCTCGCAATTGCGTCTCCACTTGATCAATTCGGACCGCGTTCCTTAATAACATTCTCGATAGTGCATGCATTCTATATTTGTAGTGCAGTACATTGGCTCAATACCGGGGATCTAGGTTCCAGTGCTGGAATCCAAGAAAGGGCTTGCGGCATCCTTTTCATGAGCGGAGGTGCTATAGTCTTAATCAGCGCACTTCAATCGTCGAAGTTAGCCTATGATAACGTTATGGCATGGCAACAAGATCGAATGACCATCAATCGAATGATTTCAAGGATTGATGATATAATTCAGGATACCCCTCTCGCTTCCCAACCGGCGTTGAAAATTGCAGTCCGTTTTGATCAACCAATCGATGCCGGACCGAGAGGGCAAGTGTTATCTGCTAGATATAGCCCTTGGTCGCAAGAGTGGATTTTCCGTTTGTTGGATAATAGGTTCGTCCGAGCCGACGACTCAGAGAGGGCGCAGTTGATAAATCGGTCACTTACGAAGCCGCATTGGCCCGCACGAGGTTCAATTTATATTGATGGAGACATTATTATGGTAGTTGTCAATTGATCGAATTGGCAACTACTCTCAACGTAAGCGTTCACAGAGCGTAGCACCTGTGATCTAGGTTGAGGTATTAAAGATCCATGCGAGTAGGTTGTCGAAGCGGCTTTGGGATGGTCCGACTGAGATGCCGATCAGTATTGCCATAAGATAAGCAAAGGGTTGGATACCGTTGATTTCGCCAGTCTCGATCAGCGAAGCGACACGACCCCACGCAGTTCTCTCTTTATCGCGACCTTCAAGAAGCGCGTTCTTCCGGTTGAGAGCGATGGGCCGAGTGAGATTTTCAAATCTGTTGGAGTTGATCTCTACGCGACAACCGTTAAAATTGCAAACTCCATCGCTCACATCCTATCCTTTGATGCAGGCAATGACAGTTAATCCCATTTTTGCAGCCGTTCGACACGTCGATAAATGATTTGCAGGCCAACCGTGACGACGCTCCGCATCATTCACGGTAACACGAGGCAGAAGCTCTTCTGCCACATTCCGCGCCTTCGTCTCAGCCGGCCAGTTTCGGTTTGCGCAGCTTCTGACACCAACAGGTAGAGCCTCCAATGTACTAAGTGTGGAGAAACTTAGCCCTAATTATGATACGCCTCAACCGAGACCATCCGAAATAAGAGAGAAAGCTGGAGTACAACCAACACTTACTTTGTTTTCTTACGTGATAATATTTTATTAATTTCTCGTAATGGCTTTGTGATTTTCCAAGATCTACTATTCTCAATTTCCAGCAATTTTTCTTCTAGCTGTCCAATATTCGCATTCTTATCTATTATTTCTTTCTCCTTTAGAACACATACTTCCTGGTGGAAACGAATTGTATCTTCACGGGCACTTTCCATTTCGGAAATCTGTTGAGAGAGATATTCTACTTCTGACGATAGTTTGCCCATCCTTGAAACTAGCCTAGCAATATCGGATGATTGATTTTGTGTAGTGTTGTACAAAGCCATCAGTTTATAACACATCGATCCTTCTCTGTAGATGATGTTTGATACGCTTCTCTTGATGTGGCGAATATACTCGTTATCTATTTTATTTGATGCGCGTTCAATAACTTGCAAGAGATATTTCTGAAGATGGTATTTCTCTGAGTGTGCTCGCTTTACAGCCCGAATAGACAATGTTGCCTCTGGATATCCGTATAATAATTCATTCGCAATCTCTTGGGGTAATATCTGGCGACGGCAACACCGTCCAGAAAAGTTATACTCCTCAGCTTCCAAGAAGTTTGCCTCGTTCAGCCAGCCAGGCCCCCCAAACCGGTCATAGATGTATATGGGTGTTTCACAGAGAATAGAGTATTGGACAGACTTACCGATGGCAATAACGGAATCGTATGATGTTATGATCTCGGGTGTTATTCTCTTTTGTTGAAACGGAAGTCCAATGTGATCCACTGTAAGACCCCGCTCTCTTAAAATGGTGGCAGCGCCCGCGACTTCATCGGGCATGTGGTTCGAAATGATTAATGCTCGCCTTAATTCGGGCGCAGATTCGCGAGTTATATCAAATATTTCTGGCGCAGAATTATAAAATACCAAGACCTTATCACCACTTATACCCAAACCGGTCAGTCTTTCTGCCGTTTCGGGACTATTTGCCACGATAATATCCGCTACTTCCGCGATGGCGCCCGGTATTTCTAACGGTTCGTACGGTGATAAACTTGCATTGACGAGAAAAACACTTCTAACGCTTTCTGTTCCGTATTTTGCAAGAAGATATGGCAGCAAGTGGTGCTGTGACCATATGATGTCAAAAGTCTCTGGATTTGGACATTCTTCGATCGCGCCATATTTTAAGCCTACCTCATCCATGTAGCTGCGAATAGGATTATTTATATACGCAGAGTATATACTTACGTCGCAGCCTATTCGGGAGAATACGTCGGCTACTTCGACTGCTACTATTTCAGATCCGCCAAATGCGGAAAGATGATTAGTCAATACAAGTATCTTCATTGCTCTTCCAGTGTCTTTGAAGGTCATGTACTTAACTCTGTCTTCCTTCTTTAAATTACAGTAGGAGATAAAAAAAGAGAAATCACTTTACTTCGAAAAAATCCAAATTCAAAATCACTTGGAATTGCGATCTATTGGAAGTTTAACATCCATTTGTGTTAACGAGTTCTGAGCCGCTGAGGCAGCGTCCGGGATTAATCTTTAAGGCGACGGAACAGGACGCTTCTACGGTGCCTCTCAAGTCGTTATGTCCATATGGCAGCAAAGATAGTACACAAGGTCCCACCAACGGGGTCGACGATCTTAAGTATCTCATCGCTGGTAAAAGAGCATGGGATGGTGGGATAATCCCTCGGAACGAGAATTCACGGCAAGTCTAACCAGTTGCAGGCTAAGACGATCTGCATCTTCAGATCCCTCTAGGCAAAAGGCGAAAAGTTAACAATTATGTCAAAACCGTGTTGCATTTTCTGGTGCGCAGGTTAAACCCAACCGCTTACACTGTACATCCAGTGCAATGCGGGGAATCGATGTCTGCCGAAATGGAACGCCACTTCTTCATTGACCATCTACGGGTGGCGTCGATCATTATGGTGATGATCTCGCATACCGTATATTCGCTTGAGAGTGGTGGAGTATCTGGCGGCATTTTATATTACCTTCACACCACTATTGGTCAATATGGCGTAAGTATATTCATTATAATTTCCGGATTTCTGGCAGCGAACGCTCTATCTAAGTTTTCAACTAGCCAGTTCTACATAAATCGAATCACTGGATTGCTTCCACCGATTTGGGTTGCCTTCGTGTTTTCTGGATGTATAGCTCTAGTTTTCAAACATATTTTCGGCCTCACGACATATTCAAACTTTTTCAAACTAATCACAGACGAGCCTATTAACTTTGGCCATCTATTGGCAACCATCGTAGGATTTGATGGCTATCTCTGGGTTTCCAAGCTCGAAATGCGTGGATATCTCACCGTCGGTGAATGGTTCACCGGCTTCATAATCATTTTCCTTGCTATCGCTCCCCTATGTAGCGCGACCATAAAAAAATTCGGACTTGTAGCTGTAATCGGTGGGTTATGTCTAAGTTTCATTAGCTACCATTCTGATCAGATAAACGGAATCTTTAGTTGGATATCGCCATCCACAAATAAAGCGATGAACCCAGCAACAAGAATTTTCGAGTTCATGTTTGGTATATACTTGTACAATGGATATTCGACCGAACGTTTTCGTCGTTACATTGTTTTAACATCGTGCATTTATGTGGCGACATTAATTGTCATCTACATAATCAACGGATTGAATATAATGACACTAGGTTTTACTGCGTACTTGTTTGCAGCGGCAACTGTTGTCATATACTACGAGATATCCCGCATCTGGCATTCCGAGACCATTAACAAAGCGATTTCTCGTCTGGCCCCTTTTTCTTTTGTGGCGATCCTTATACATCGGCGATTCATGGATACCGCCGTAGGAACAATGCCAATCAAAGAATTCAACGAAATTGGCTACTTCGCGCTGTTCGTTGTAGTCATCTTCTGTAGTTTCAAATCGGCCCAATGGGTTGTGCCGATTTCAAGATTTATATCCTCTCTTCTCAAGAGCACTATACATAAATCTTTCTGCTTCGAAGAGAACAGTGACGTCAAACGCGTACAAACTGTCACATAGATAGAAAAATGGAGGGCCGCATCTTCGGGGCCATTGCAACAATGCAGATGCAAAGAAATTGGAGAAAGTTGTCAGCACAAGCTGCACAAATAGCTGATGGCATTAATGAGCGAACTGGAGATGATAATCTTTAACAGCGTGTTTTTTTCCCTCGCGGTGTTTACACTACTAGCGGGTTTAGTGGGATCTTTACGACCCTCAAAAGAAGTAACGATACCTATCTTGAAGACAATATGAATAAGAATAGGCGGTAAATTTAAGATCCTATTTTTCTAGTTCCGCTCGAATTCACCTATTTGTTTTCCAAAAAAATTGAGTCAGACCTATCATGAACCTTTACTTACCCGACAATGACCCTCTTCTTTCAGAGCTTCGTAATTATTCGCAGTCTACTGTACGCTTTTTCCCACATTCCGGCAATTTGGGCGACGGGCTCATCACATATGCCACCATGCAATTGCTCGACCACTTTGGAATAAACTACACTACACATCGGCAGGATGAGCGGTTTGACGGCGAGATAATCTTCGTCGGCGGCGGCGGCAATATGGTCGAGGGTAGATACGAAGACGTAGCTAAGCTGATTTGGGAACATCGAGAAACTAACCGAGTAATATTACTCCCGCAATCTATTGTCGGATATGATGATATCATAAAGGAAACCCACAACAATCTCACTGTTTTTTGTCGGGAGAAGCTTTCATTCGATCATTGCTCTGCAGCCGGTGGTCGCAATGATCGAATCCATTTATGTCAAGATGCTGCCCTGTACCTCAACTCCAAACATTTCAAACAGGCGAAAGCGGTCGGAAGTGGTCGCCTAAGCGCAATGAGGACAGATGGAGAGTCGCTGGGAGGCGAGCGCGATCAGAACAATATAGACGTATCGCTGGCTTGGAATGGCGATGTTTGGACAACACCTGCGTTCGTAAAAGCCGCTGTTTTGTCGATGGCCGAATTTGTCTCCCAGTACAAGGAAGTTAAAACTGATCGTTTACACGTGGCAATCATGTCAGCTTTGCTTGGCCGAGAAGTCGCTATGCACCCAAACAATTATTTTAAGAACCAAGCCGTGTTCGATCATTCGATTAAAGAACGATTTAATAATGTAGTTTTTGAGGAACGAGAAGCCTCTCCAGCCGGAGCCAGAGCGTTAGCGAAAGCACCGACAATTGATGCCCAAAGCGTTCAAAGAAAACTGGATCGAGAGAGAGATCTGCACAACTCGACCCGGCGAAAATCTAGAATTAAGATACAGCAGCTAACCGATCAGTATAATTCGGACACCAATCTCTTGAAGACAGAATTGTCTTCTTTGAAGAACGATATCCAGCATCTTAAAAGCCAAGCGAATGACAGCGCGCCGCCAGGTAATGCTTTACTAGAGGCTGAGCTTTCTTCGCTTCGTGAAAAATTGAAAGCTTTCCAGTCATCGAAGAGTTGGCGATACACGAAGCTTTTCCGCAAAATTCGTTCATTCTTTTGACATCCACGGTCGTCTATCAAATGTTAACATTAGCAGCAAAACGTCTCCGGTCTCTCCCCATCTTTCAACCGGATTGGTACGTAAAGCAAAACCCTGATATTGTCGGCATAGATCCAGCCATTCATGTTGTTTACCACGGCGCCAAGGAAGGGCGTTGTATTTTCGATCCAATTAAAATTGCGACAAGCATTTCGGGCATACCGGTAACAGAACCTATAAACGGCTTTGGCAAAAGGCTCGGATCGGTAGATGTATACGTCTCCTCCATTGGTAATATCTTCATGGATGAGATTGCCAGAGGGGTCTGTGATGCGATCAATTTATGTAATGTGAAGGTTAATCTCAAGAGCGAATTGGATGGAGATTATTTAAATCCGAAACCCAAAATTGTCGTTGCTCCGCACGAGTTTTTTCTATTAAACGCCGGCCGGGAATACTTCAATCCCACTTTCATGAAGAATTGTATCGCATACAATACTGAACAGCTACAGACCCAGTGGTTTTCCTCGGCTCTTCCAGAAATGCTGAGTTCAGCTGCAATTATAGATATATGCTATCAGAGCGCATCGATTTTTCGTTCGGCGAACATGCGGACGCTCCATTGGGAGCCGGCAATCAAACCAACCACTGTGGACCTTGCTTCTATTGAGGAACATCCTCTTCTCAAGGCGGTGCCAAACATCCACGACAAGGTAGACTGGCAAGACCGCCCCATAGATCTATCGTTTTTTGGCGCGCAAAGCCCTCGGCGTGAAAAGGCTTTTGGTAGAATTGCACCGAGAATCGCTGGCCTTAACTCGTTTATTTATTATAGACGCAGGTCTACCCCTTTGACCTCTGGGTTTGATAGGAGCTTAACTGAAGTAGCTGAAACAATTGCGCAAAAATCCAAGATATATCTCAACATACACCGAGATGTGATGCCATATTTTGAGTGGCATCGAATTGCTCGACAGGGCATCGGAAATGATTGTGTAGTCATCAGTGATCATTGCCTTGAGCATCCTCTCTACAAGCCTGGGATCCACTATATTCAGGTTAATGCTCGTCACGTTGGAGATGCGGTTGACTGGGTTCTAAACGACCACGATGGTCAGCGACGGGCTGCAACCATCCGTAGAGCCAATCGGACTTTGTTGAATAACAACAAGTTCGAGCATTCGAATGCTGAAACCCTTGTGGACTTCATCGCAGAGAACACCGATGCTTAACCGAATTTATCGCTCAAAGTACAATGTGCAATTTGATCATGTTTCTCGCGCGTCAAATGACGACACCATTACCGTTGCAGTGAGTCTTTACAATTACGAAAGAGAGTTGGTGGATTGTCTGGAATCCATTAAAAATCAGACATACCCAAACCTTTCACTTATCATCGTCGACGATTGTTCTCAAAAGGACAATTCGCTTGAGCAGGCCGTTTCGTGGGTAAAATGCAACAGTGAAAAGTTTGTGAGAGCCACTGTTGTTCGTCACGAATTTAATCAGGGACTTGCACAAGCCAGGAACACTGCATTTGCTGTCAGCGATAGCCGCGCGCTATTTATCATGGACGCGGACAACATGATCTATCCACGAGCAATAGAAGTTCTTGCGCCTTGGGTATTAGAGGAAGGATATGCAGCAGCCTACACTCAACTCGAGTTTTTCGGGGATGTGTCAGGACTTGGACACGCCGACTACTGGTCACCTGACTTTTTTCGAGAGAACAATTATGTTGATGCGATGGCACTCATCTCTAGCTCAGCCTGGCAGGCCGTGCGCGGTTATACCCATATGGAAGGTGGCTGGGAAGACTATGACTTCTGGTGCAAGTTCGTGGATAACGGGTTAGAATCTATTTTTGTTCCTCAGATTCTTTGTCGCTACAGAGTACATGGAACTTCCATGTTGAGGACCGACACGGTGAATAATCAGAATGACCTCATCGTAGAAATGCGAATGCGACATCCTTGGCTCACTGTGGGCAGTTGAACGATGTTATGGGAGTGATCTGCCTCCGGCTGGGGGGATGTGTTATAAGTATTACAGCATTAGTTCGGGCATGTGGCGCTGAGCTGGCTGTGCCCATTGGCCGGAGGAAAGAAGCTGCTCCTCGTGTGGCCCTACGGGATAACTCAGTCACCATGGGAATCCCTTATTTTTAATGGGCCCATGGTGTAGACGCTGATGGTCAGGCTGTCCTGAAACGGCGCGTGATGCGCAATCAACTGCTGCAGGTCACCGAGGCTATGCCACTTTGCCTGATCGGGATCGAAGCTTGCACCGGTGCCTTTCACCGGCAGCTGCTTTTGCGGCTCAAGGGCATACTGTGAAGAAAATAGCACCGCAGTATGTGAAGCCGTTTTAAAGGACCAGAAGAATGACGGCAACAATTCTCAGGCACTATGTATTGCCGTTCAACAGCCACATATGCGTTTCCTGCCGAAGAAATAGATCATCCAGCAGGACATTCAGGGCCTCCACAGGGCTCGGCAGAGGTTGGTCAATCATCGTGTCGCCCTAATCTCTCAGATGCGGGCCGTGCTTCAGCACACTGGTGAATAACGAGCCAATCCTTGAGAGGATGCGAATTGCAGGTTGAAGGTTGAAATGGAATGAACGGTCGAACCAGCACATACGGAACCTGTATTCTATAATGGCCGACAAGGTCTTCCATTTGTTGAGGCGTATGCGCGCGGATACCCCATTTGGACGCTTCGAAAATGATGACGCCGTATAGATGTTTGCAATCGACTCGCGTCAGACCGCTTCACCATCAAGCTTGCAAAGGGGAGCAGCCCATAGATGTAAAATGAAGTATTGCTCATTCCATGTTCGCGGAATCGCAAGAATTCGCGATTCGCTAAATCTGCTCTTCTTCATCAAAGAACTCCTCGATCAAAATGCCGAGAAAAGTCTATTTTCGAACCATGTTGATTGCCGGGGCTATTAACAGATGTCCGCGCGGGTAACATAGTCTGTTTTTCCAGGCAAAGCTGGCGCTCGCTGCGACCAGACGCGTGTGTAACTACCCCAGCAATTCGACGTACATGCCATTCAGACTAAACACTGGAAGGGCAACTCCTGGATTCCAGCTTTGCAAGCTAAGCTGGAAGCGGGAGTGATCGATTCGAAAATCGCCTCTTTAATACTACCATCCCGATGAGTAGGGGGCGGATTCATTCTGAAGCAAATATTCAGGGGAAGATCAAATACTGGTCCTTGTTACGCATGTTATTTCTAGTTGACGTCAGGTGGCAGGCATATTATCGCGATTTGGAATGAGTGTATACTGACGAATACTAGAATAGCTTGATTCCGTGGGTTCTATAAAAGGTAATAGCCGACCGGATAAAGACCTTAATGTGCCAAAATCCCTTCTTCGAGGCATGTCCGCCTGAGTGGATTACTTTGACGCTGGGAACATAAGCTGTGTCAGCCAATTTTCGGGATCGTAAAGAAAGATCGAAATCCTCAAAGTATAAAAAGAAATCATCATTGAAACCGTTTAAATCTATAAGTATTCTTGTTCTGAACATCATAAAACATCCGCTTACAATTGGCGAATTCCAGTAAATTTCGTCTTGTGTTTGAGTTTGCATTTCATACCGGGCCAGACGCGAAGAAAAAAGCGTGCGTATTCTAGCAGGTGCAAATCCCCTGAGTATTAAATCAAATACAGCCGGATAACGCTTGCAAAGATACTGTCTTTTTCCATCTGGCCAAGATGCATGGGGGCTTAATAAACCACAATTGTCGTTACTCTTCATAAATGCAAGGGCATTTACTAGAGCATCAGGAGCGAGTTGGATGTCCGGATTGAGTATAAGATGGAATTCTCCCATCTCTTTGTTTGCAAGATTGTGGGCTCTCCCGAAACCGATATTGCCTTGCCCGTAGATCAGTTTGATTGGAAAATCTTGAAATCTGTCTTTCAGGAATAAGAGAACCTCCTCGCTGTCAGAATTATCTATGATAGTGACTGAAAATGATCCAATCGAGAATCCGCTCAGTGCGACCTTCAGACTATTCAGGGTGTTCTCGAGTTCAATAAAATTCGGATTGTACGTGACAATTGAAATTGTCAGCAATGGCTGCTTATTGGTTTGTTGATCCGCGGTTGAAACAGTACTAGTCATTATTTAATGCTCAGTTCACTGGGTAGGGTTAGGTGGGAAATGTATCCCTGTGTTTTCGATGGGTCTGTACGCTGAGTAATTTAGTTATATCTCTGCGTTTATGCAGGTGTTGTCAAAACGAAGCCATCATGTTGGTCAATGATGTATCTACATGAAGGAAGCGAGGGACGTAAGATGATAGGAAGTGAATTCGTATGAAGGGAATTATTCTCGCCGGTGGTAGTGGTACGAGACTGTATCCGCTGACAATTGCGGTTTCTAAGCAGATCTTACCAATCTATGACAAACCTATGATCTATTACCCGCTGAGTGTTCTTATGCTTGCAGGGATTAGAGAAATCCTGGTGATCTCCACTCCGCATGATCTGCCACTTTTCCAAAAGCTGCTTGGCGATGGAAGCGAATTCGGTATCAATTTTTCTTATGCTGAACAAGCACATCCTAACGGATTGGCTGAAGCGTTCATCATTGGTCGAGAATTCATAGGCGATGACAGTGTTGCTATGATCCTTGGTGACAATATCTACTTCGGAGATGGACTTTCAGAGCTATCGAAGCTTTCGTCGACTCCGATGAAAGGCGGCAGGGTTTTCGCTTATCGCGTGGATGATCCGCAGCGCTACGGTGTTGTTGAATTTGACAGTAAGACAGGTCAAGCAATCTCCATTGAGGAAAAACCTGAGAAGCCAAAGTCGCATTGGGCGGTTACAGGTTTATATTTCTACGACAATCAGGTCGTCGACATCGCCCGTTCGATTAAACCCTCTGCTCGAGGTGAGTTAGAGATCACAACCGTCAATAATGTCTACCTGGAACGCGGTGAATTAAACGTTCAGCGGTTCGGACGTGGTTACGCTTGGTTGGATACAGGAACGCATGACAGTCTCCATGAAGCGTCTTCCTTCGTTCAAACCATCGAAAAGCGACAGGGTATCAAGATAGCTTGTCCAGAAGAAATCGGCTTGGATAAAGGCTGGCTCAACAGTGAAGCGGTCTTAGAGCGAGCGGCTAAGCTCGGCAAAACTGAATATGCGGCTTATCTACGTCGGCGTGTTGATGAACTAGGAAAAGATTGATGGAAGTCCGCCCTTTAGCCCTAGACGGTGTTTTTGAGATTGTCCCACGAAAGTTCGGAGATGATCGAGGATTCTTTTCAGAGACCTACAAGGTTTCAGCGCTGGCAGAGGCTGGTATTAATCTCAACTTCGTACAGGACAATCATTCGTTTTCGGCTGCGAAATCGGTGGTCAGAGGCCTGCATTATCAGCTTCCGCCGTTCGCACAGGATAAACTCGTCCGTGTCGTTCGTGGCGCAATTCTCGATGTGGCTGTCGATATCCGTAAAAGCTCACCTACTTTCGGAAAATGGGTTGCATTGGAGGTCTCGGCTGAAAAATGGAACCAGATTTTGGTGCCAAAAGGTTTCGCCCATGGTTTCATGACGCTCGTTGAGAACACTGAAGTTATTTATAAGGTGACTGATTATTATTCTCCCGAGCATGACCGCTCGATCAGATTTGATGACCCGGCTATTGGCATCGAGTGGCCACTTCCGACATCTGGCGTTCAGCTCTCCGATAAAGATCAAAAGGCGCCGCTTCTTGCCGATGCCGAAATATTTGCTTGAGGAAACGATATGAATATTCTCGTTACTGGCGGCGCTGGCTTCATTGGTTCGGCAGTGTGCCGGCATCTAGCATCCGATCCTAAGATTAATGTCGTCAATTTCGATAAACTAACTTATGCGGGCAATCTCGCCTCGTTGCGCCAGATTGAAAATCATCCTAATTACAGCTTCCTTCAGGCTGACATCTGTGATGATACAGGTGTTTTAGAAGCCTTGCGGGCCAATGAAATCGATGTGGTCATGCATTTGGCTGCAGAAAGCCATGTTGATCGTTCCATTGATGGGCCAGGTGCGTTCATTGAAACAAATATTGTCGGTACGTTCCGTCTTTTAAACGCAGCATTGGCTTACTGGCGCGAACTGCCAGAGCCACGCAAATCTGCGTTTCGGTTTCATCACATTTCGACAGATGAAGTGTTTGGCGATTTGCCGTTTGATAGCGGCATTTTCACTGAAGAAACGCCTTATCAGCCTTCTTCGCCATACTCTGCGTCTAAAGCAGCATCAGATCATCTTGTTCGCGCATGGCATGAGACTTATGGACTGCCGGTAGTGCTCACCAACTGTTCGAACAATTATGGACCGTTTCACTTCCCGGAAAAACTGATTCCGCTGGTCATTCTCAATGCACTAGACGAGAAGCCTCTGCCAGTTTACGGCGCAGGTGCGAATGTGCGTGATTGGCTTTATGTCGAAGATCATGCCCGCGCTCTGGCATTAGTTGCGACCACAGGAAAATTGGGTGAAAGTTACAATATCGGAGGTCGTGCGGAGCGCACGAACCTAAACGTCGTGGAAACGATCTGCGCTATTCTTGACAAGAAGCGTCCGCGCGCCAACGGTAAGAGTTACGCCGATCTGATAACTTTTGTAACAGATCGTCCTGGTCACGATCGTCGCTATGCGATTGATGCGTCGAAGATTGAGCGTGACTTGGGCTGGAAACCGCTAGAGACCTTTGAGTCAGGTCTCGAAAAGACTATTCAGTGGTATCTTGATAATGCTTGGTGGTGGCAGCCGATCCGTAGCGGTACCTATGCTGGCCATCGTCTTGGCAGCACGTCAGCTAAAGAGGCTAGGGCATGAAAATCGTAATAACCGGGCGGGAGGGGCAGGTGGTCCAGAGCCTGCTCGAAAAGGCATCGCAATACCCTGGTCTCCAGGTGATTGCGCTCGGCCGTCCGGAGCTTGATCTGACAAAGCCGGACGCAGTACGCGATGCCATTGAGGCGATCAAGCCGGACCTTGTTGTCTCGGCCGCTGCTTATACAGCAGTGGATACGGCTGAAGACGAACCAGAACTTGCCTTTGCAGTGAATGCCGCCGGGGCTGAAGCAGTCGCCGAGGCGGCTAAGACTTGTGGCGTTCCCGTCATCCATCTGTCGACCGATTATGTTTTTGCGGGGGACTCGAGTGAACCGTATGTAGAAACCGATATAACAGGACCTCGCAGCGCATATGGAAGTTCCAAGCTTGAAGGGGAGCGCTTGGTTGGATTAGCCAATCCAAAGCACATAATCTTGCGCACTGCGTGGGTCTATAGCCCCTTTGGCAAGAATTTCGTCAAAACGATGCTCAAACTGGCTGAGACACGCGACGCTCTCTCCGTGGTCTCTGATCAGTGGGGGAACCCAACTAGTGCGCTTGATATCGCCGACGCGATCATCACGGTGGCACAGCATCTGTCGGTAACGCCTGATTTTGCGTCGTACGGTGTGTATCACCTGGTCGGTAGCGGTGACGCCAATTGGAGTGACTTTGCACGCGCCGTTTTCACTGAAAGTGGAAAACGCGGCGGACCGACGGCTACAGTTGCAGACATTGCCACGGCTGATTACCCGACCAAGGCCGTTCGTCCAGCCAATTCGCGTCTTTCGACAACAAAATTCCAAGAGACCTTCCACTGGACAGTGCCTCATTGGCAATCGTCGCTAAGGGACGTCGTCGCCAGGCTTGGCTAGAAATTGCAATGGAAAATCAATAACGTGGCATGCTTCAATGAGTGTTGCCACGTTCCTATTTGAATTGTGCACACTACCCAGGTTTGCTTTTTTAACTGAACTTTGTGGCGACGTGTGAAAAGTCTACTCGATTTCATTGTCAGCACTGGCACGGTTTTCGTGTCCTCCAATATTCCCAAAATCAGTTGTAGAGCCAGCTTTCGTTATGTAGCTTGGCCAAGGTATTAAATTTTCGAAATTGAAGATGTTCGCAGCGGGGTGGCGGAACGTGATAACTCTTGGGGGATCGCAATGTGATGATGATCTTTTTCCGGCAAACCGGCTTGTTCAGGCGGATATCGCACTAGTATTCGGGATGAACTCTCCAGAGCGACCCGCAAATCATGCCATCAATCTGTGGCATCAAGGCTTTGTACGCCGGTTACTTTTTACGGGCGGCTTCAATACTCAGCTAGGTGCTATCGAGGCTGAAGTCATGGCTGACTTGGCTCGCGAGGCTGGCATTCCCGATAAGGCAATCTTGGTTGAGAGCCGCGCCCGTCATACTGATCAGAATGCCGAATTTTCGGCGCAACTTTTACGCCAAGAAACCCCGCCACCCCGATTGCTGCTCGTCACCGTGCACTTTCATCTTCGACGCGCGCGCCTTGCGGTAGCGCGATGGCACGGCCCGAGGGCGACCAGCGGTTGGAGCTGCTATGATAGCCGTCACTATACTGCGGAGAATTGGCGCCAATCTAACCGCGCACGGTCGGATGTGGCAAATGAAGCCGCCAAAATCCAACGGTATTATCTGGTCCCGGAGCCGCAGCTGTGAACGACAGTAGCCCGAGACCCGCTATAGCTAGCGGAGATGATATCCTCTCCCCTTACCCATCTTTAGCTGAAGCACTGATTGTTGGGTGCGAGATGGCGAAGGAGGGCCACTTCCTCAGTATCAAGCCGGACGGGCGACAGGTAAAAATGCTTTGGGGCGAAAGCCTTCTGCGTGCCTGGAGGATCGTCGCCGCGTTAAGGCGCGATGGTGTCACCGCGGGATCCGCGATAGTCTTGCGTTTGCGGGAGGCAGAGGAGATTGTCACTGCTATCCACGCCGGAATTTTAGGCGGGTATGTGATCTTACCAATGTCCGCCCGGCCCGAACAACTTCTACCAGAAGCGGTCACTGCGGAATTTCCGCGGATTGTCGATATCGACGCTGCTGCATTCAATCGATTGACCCAAGGTGATGACGCCAGCTGCAAGTCTCCGTCTACGGGAGCACCGACGGATTTGCGCTTCGGTATTCCAACTTCGGGAACAACCGGTGCGTCTAGGCTCGTTGGCCTTTCGGACAGCGCCTCTTTGGCGCGCTGGTGGCCTCGAGTGCCGAAAGCCAGTCAAGCCAAAGGGTTTTTGTCTTGGACATCCTTCGATCACGTCATGGGCATAGGCCTAGCGATGCCCGATCTTGCCGTCAAAGTCCATCTCGCAACTCAACGGTTTGTTGCAAACCCACTGACATGGCTGGATGCCTTAGTATCAACCGGCGCGACCCATGCCACTACAACGAATTTCGGATTGGACCGGGTAGTCCGTGCCTTAGCTCTCACCCCTGACCGGAGGTGGGATTTGCAGCACATCCAACGTATCGGTATAGGCGCGGAAACCGTTTTGCCTGCAACAGTCGAAGCGGCGTTGCGCGCACTGGTTCCGCTTGGTCTGCGCGAAGATGCATTGATTGCGGGATACGGACTTTCTGAATGTGGCCCTGTTGTCGGAGGCGGCACCTCTTTGTTGCCTGGGCAAAAAGCCAGCGAAGGGGGGCTAGAACTGGACGGGCCAACAGCTGGACATGCTCTGCGCATAACCAATCCTGATGGTGTGGTGTTATCTGAGGGCGCAATTGGCGCAATCGAGGTTCGTGGTGTAACCATGACCTCAGGCTATATTGGCGATCCCGACGCAAATTCCCAGCTTTTCACTGCCGACCATTGGCTCAGAACAGGAGATTTAGGGAAGCTCCGCCTGGGAAAATTAACGGTAACAGGGCGCGAAAAGGAACTTGTCGTTGTAAATGCTAAGAAATATTCATGCCAGGAGATAGAAGCTCAACTACTTACAATTCCGGGCTGTTCAGAGATTTATGCGGCTCCCTTATCTCCCGAGTTTACCTTGTCCTCGGGCGCGAGATGCGGAATTTTCATTGTTTGCACCGTTTGTCCTGATCCTGAAAGGGTCGCAAAAGACGTCGCACTCACCATGGCCAAGGCTTTCAATTTCGTTCCCGCGCGGGTTTCACTTATAAGTCCCGACCAAGTGCCCCGAACAGCCTTGGGGAAAATACGCCGACTGCATCTGCCTGATCTGTCGAGCCCCAATATCGCTTATCGAAGCCAAGCCAAAACCAGCACGCTGGATGAGTTTGGAGCCCTCTTAGGTATATGGCGGGAAATTCTAAAGCTTGAAGGGGATTTTGATGCTGACGAGGACTTTTTCCTTCTAGGAGGAGACTCGTTGATGGCGCTGGACCTGATCGTTGAAGTCGAGCGTGTCTATAACACAAGCCTCAATCTCCAAGATTTTGCTGAAACCTTAAGTTTGCGAAATGTCTCGCTGTATTTAAACGGCGTCAATGTCGGCTATACCCCTTCGCCCGACCCTTGGCTTGAGAAGATGCAAAATCTGATGCAGTCCTGGCCGGGAAAACCAGGCTTGGAGGGTGGGCTAATTCGTCGACTGAGCGGCGGCGAAACTCTCTCGAAAGGCGCTAATCTCTTCTGGTGCGCGCAGACCCCTATCGAAGCTGAAAATCTCCAAGAGACGCTTGGTACAAAGGTTAATAGTTTCATACTGCGCTCGGGCGCGTATTTATTTCATTACGACACAATACAATCGCAGGCTGCCGCTGAACATTATGCTAATGAAATTCAAAGACTTGCGCCTCACGGTCCGCTCATTCTCGGTGGTAACTGCCAAGGCGCCACGATGATGAACGAGATTATCCCGCTCCTGCAAAGGGCGGGCCGAGAGATTTGTCTTTTCATCATAGCCGACACCGATTTTCCGCGACTGAGTAAAGACGAGGCGTTTGGCATGCCAGTGGCCTTGATTGCCATGAGTGGAAGCCGCTTCAACCCTCAGCGCTGGTTCAAAGACCCAGTTGTCGGTCTGAGGAAAATCGCACCCAAGGGACTAAAGTTGTCGATTTTGCCCGGCCGTTATAGCGAGACTTGGCAAAAGCCATATAATGAATCGGCGGCCGATTTAGTATTTGAAGCAATAGAGTGGAGCAAATTGGTACCTGAGTCCGAGGGACTGCCAGCTCCCTTGCCCCTGAAAAGTGGGTTTTATAACCGTACGATTACATCGTCTCAGGAAAACCTGAAGCTAATTGCGGGCCAGGACTACGATCTAAAACTGGAATTGACCAATACGGGCAACTCAGTCTGGGCGCCTTATCAGAAAAGCGGGCTGGCTGTCGGCAATCACTGGCTTTCGACGGCTGGGGAGATATTGATCTGGTCAGATGGTCGCGAGCCCTTACGCGGTCCTTTGGAACCTGGAGAAAAAATCGCTATTACACTTAGTATCAGAGTACCCAACACCATAGGGTCCACCATTATAGAAGTGGATCTGGTCGAGGAAGGGGTTCGTTGGTTCGGTGAAGTTAATGCTCCACCACTGCAGATTCCTGTCTTGGTGGAAGCTCCTGCGAAATATACCCCGTGGTGGCGAGCTCTCTTGCCTTTCCCACTGGCACAGCGCATCCGAAATAATGGATAGCTAACCTGAGCGCAAAATGCCGTAAGTGAGGCTGTCTGATTACGTTTGCTTGCTGCAAAAGAAAGGCGAAGACTTCAGCCCTGTCTTAAACCCGAGACGCTTACGAGGGATTACGCTGAGATGGAAGCGCTGCTACCGCAACCGGATATGAACGATAGGTTCGCAGCAATGAAGGTCGCGCATTGTTCCCCTGTAGCGAAACGAGCAGAGGGAAATCATTTCAGGTTGGACAGGTACTGCAGGATACGCCGTCTCCGTACCATTGAGATCGATTATTTTTGAAGTGTGGGGCTTCTGCGCCCCCTATTTCAGGGCGCAAGCAGGCTCGAGGTTTAAAATAAATAATTGTTAATTCGTTAATTGTCTATTTCCGCAATTTATACAGATACTTCCTGATGAATGTTGGCAATATTGAGTGATAAAAACGTTTGATTTGACTGTTGAACCTCTCAATCTCTGTAACTTTTTCAACCAAAGTCTGTAACGATTGATTAGTCGCATTCAATTGCAAAACTGCTTGCTCCGCACTCGCTTGTCCAATTCTCGCCATGCTCTCATAATTTTGCAGAGCATCAGATATAGCATCGAAGCGAGAGACCAAGAGAGCTTGATCATTACCCTTCTGGATCATTCCTAGCTCTGTAGCAATATTGAACCATTTCCGCTCAGGTATTGTTACTGAAAGTTCTTCAATCCACCTTGAGTTATCCAATGCGTAATCATTGTTTGCAGATTTTAAATGATCATCGATCGCTTGTTGATATACAACGAGATAAGCTTCGGTGTATTTATCAAGGCCCACAACTGAGCGGAAATATTCAGATACTCGAAAAGCATCTTCTGAATTATATGCGCCAATTGCTTCTATTAAATTTTCTACGTTTGTCTGTTGGGATAGTAAACCTACCCCTAAGTTCCAATCGCGCCAATTATTCATATTTTCGCAAGTCAATAAACCTGCGAAGCCGCGAGCGTCGCACACAACAACCGCGCAGCCAACCGAAGCAGCTTCAATTGCCATTCTGGCGGTCGCAAACACAACGTCGTACCTGATTAGTTCTTTTTCAATTTCATCGGAAACTCTTCCAGTTGCTGGACCTAGTTCATCCAGATCAATATTCATTTTTAAGCAAGCTTCACGTACGACCTTTTGATGATGATGATTTTTAGTCAACATAAGGCCACGCACAGGCTTCGTGGGAAGAACGCTGCGTGGGATGAACCGTGTTAAATCGACTGCATTATGGATGACGCTTAGTTTCTGTTCTGGAACGCCACATGCAATGCTCTTCCGTCTACACGCCTCGTCGACGGCAACCCATCTCTTAATTTGAGGGTGAACAATAGGTGCTTCCACCATAAAAACTGAACTGTGACACGTAAAGACAACGGGAACGTTGGGGAACCGAGCCATCGCAATTAAAGTCGGCGTTACATGGTGCGCATGAATTACGTCTGGCATTTCTTTGATGTCAGCAATTCTGTCGTAGACTTGGAAGCCTTGGGTTCTCATACGTTCGGCTAATTCCCCGATCCGAGGGGCGTACAAGAGGACTTCGTGACCCGCTCTGCGCAAGCCAACTGCGGTCAAAGCTGAGACAGTCTCAGTGCCCGAATTGGTCGAAATAAACATATTCGTTATCAAAATTCGCACGTCTTGTTATCCTCCAATTCCTAGCAATATTGTGATACATGAAGATGATAAAAGCGATAGAGGTCTAGATGCTTCAGGGCGACCATAATATTCTGATTTTAGCCCATCCGGGACATGAGCTGAGAATTCATCACTGGCTAGAGATAAACACGCCCACAGTCTATTTGCTGACGGATGGTTCGGGCGGTCAGATGGCTTCAAGGGTTCATTTTTCAAAGGACCTGATAGATCGATGTGGTGCAAGGTCTGGTGCTGTTTTTGGCGAGATTTCAGATAAGGACTGGTATGCGTCGATAATGGCAGGTAAAAATGATCTTCTCGCAAAAACCATTCAAACCATCGTTGATGATGCTCCCAAAAACTGTAGGGTTCAAATTGTTGCTGATGCTTTGGACGGCTATAACCCGATGCACGATATGGCATGGTTTATCGGCAAAATTGTCCATCATCGAATTGCGCAACACGCAACGGCCTTGCCATTTCTCGCTTCAGCAGCAACAACGAATGTGCAAGGCAGTGTTGAAGTTTCTCTTCAGTTGAACGCAGAAGCGCGTGCAAGAAAAACTATGTCTGTCAAAAGCTATACGCCATTAGCTGAAGAAGCTCGAAGAATACTAGAACAAGATCCGCTGGCATTTGACGAAGAAAGATTGATATCACAGTCCTTTGATTGGAAAGCTGAATATAACCCCCTTTGGGAGAAGATTGGCAGACAGCGAGTCAATGATGGTATCTATTCGGATTGCCTAACTTTTCAACAACACGTAAGGCCACTTCTTAAAGACCTTGTTCCTGACGAATAAATATCCACATAGTTGATAGTGAATATCTGCCACCTAAGCCTGATCCTCAGATAGGATGCGCGGCAAGGAAAGATGCGCCATTCTCCTCTTCAAGCGAGATGAGCAGATAGAGATCATATCCGTTCGGGCATAGAGAAGTGCCGCCCAAACCCGCGCAGTCGACCAAACTGCTTCTGAGCAGCTCGAAACCTCAGTCCGCGCTATTTTGGAAACGTTTTCCGTTGTTCTATATTTTTGCTTGACGTCAGGTACCAGTTTTAGATTATGGTAACGTTACCATATTCCGTACGCGGACAGTATTTCACCGATCTTGGACTGCGATTCGTACTTTATCGTTCTCATCTAGATTACCGCTGCGACTGCTGAGGAAAATCATTCATGGCCGATACATGCGGTTATCCGAAAATATCGAGCAGTGATGATCTCAACCGCCGATGATTCCACAATCTGTTGATCCTTGTTTGCAAAGTTCAACAATAAACGTACTTTTAATCCGATTCACTCGTTATTAAGCCGTAAGATATCGGCATAAAGGCCCTCAATGCAGAATATGACGATCCCTACCGTTACTCAGGATCCCGTTGTTCGTGTTCCGGGTGACGATAGTGACCAAATTCCGCAGGATGGCAAACAAGTTCGTATCGAGGCGGTAGCGAAGCTCGCCGGGGTGTCGGCGATCACAGTTTCGCGCGCATTGAACAAGCCGGAAGTCGTTGCAGAGAGTACCCGCGTCAAAGTTGCTGAAGCTGTTCGAGCGACGGGATTTAGCCTTAATCCTCACGCGAGCGCTCTGCGTTCCGGCCGTTCAAATGTTGTGGCTGTGTTTATTTCCTCCATGGCAAGTGAACAGTTTCTGCAAGCTGCCGGCGCATTTTCGGACGTGGTGGAGGCGCTAGGGTTTGAGGTCGTTTTGGCCCGTACTTCTTACTCCTACGAGCGAGAGGTGCGATTAACGCGCAGCTTGTCGCAAATCCGACCGGCCGGAGCATTCATCACTGGCATGCTTGAACAGGAACTCAATCGGGATTTGTTTCGTCGCCTTAAAATCCCGATCGTCGAAAGTTGGGCTTATTGTGATACGCCGATTGATATGCTAGTCGGAATTTCAAATACCGATGGCGTTACCGCAATGGTCCAGTATTTGGCTGAGCGCGGTTATCGGCGTCCCGCTTTCATCGGACGTGCTTATGGTCGCGGACATATTCGGCATGTTGCATTTCAAAATGAATGCGCCCGGCTTGGGCTTGAGGCCGCGGGCTCCATACTTCTACCGACGGTTCGCTCAAAAGAAGACGGGCGAGTTGCTTTGTCTGAATTGTTACGCCAGCACAAACCGGATGCCGTCTTTTGCGCAAATGACCTTTTGGCTTGTGGTGCTTTGCTTGAAGCAAAAGCTCGCGGACTAAGAGTGCCTGAAGATATCGCTATTTCAGGCTTTGGAGATAGTGCATTGATGCAGGAATTGCCTCCTGGAATTACAACGGTCGCTGTAGACTCAATACATCTGGGTCGTTTGGCTGGGGAAATGCTCGCCGCGAGACTGATGAAGACAGGACCGCAAAAAGATAGAGTGCTCCTGCCGCTCACCTTGATCCAGCGAGGATCATGCTGATTACGGTTTTTTTTCCTTTTGATGAAGCAGGTCAGAGATCTGCATGTGAATGTAGCGCACATCGTGAGAAAGCCTCGATAAGCCGGGGGTGACCGAATTCTAAACCGGTCAGCCGGCTGGGACGAGAAAAAAATCAAGTATCGAATGTTAACGTTGTCATAAATGCGAGATATATGCCATGATGAAATATGCCGGAATTGATCGGGACGCTGTAATCTTTCTCCTGTCGCGGTTTATTGAAATTCCCTCGATCAACCCAGCGTTTCGCACCGAGAATGATGGAGAAGCTTCTCATTTCGGAGAACAGGCACTGGCTGAAGCTTTGCACGAATGGTTTATGGCCGCCAATGTCGATTGTTCGATTGATGAAGTGACACCGGGACGGCCAAATCTAATCGCACGGGTAAAAGGGCGAAGCGCCGCAAAGAGGATGCTCTGGGAGGGACACCTGGACACAGTTCAAGTGTCCGGCATGACAAATCCCTTCGTTCCTAGGATAGAGGGCAACAGGATATTCGGTCGCGGTGCCGTGGATGATGGGGCAAGCGTCGTCGCCTTTATGCTTGCGATGCGTGCATTAAATGCAATGCCGCCGCAGGCGGATGTCGATTTCCTCGCGGCGATGGACGAGGAGTTCAGTTATCAAGGGATTCTGCACTATCTTTCGCAAGAAAAGCGTTATGACTTTGGAGTTGCGGGAGAGCCGACTTCACTCAGGGTGGTCAGAGCCTGCAAGGGCACGGTGCGATGGTGGGTGGAGATCGAGGGTCGGAATGCCCATACAGGAAAGCCTGAAGAAGGGATCAACGGCATAACAATTGCCCGGCGGATTCTGGACCTCTATGATCTTGAAATGAGCCGTCGGACGCTTGTGCATCCATTGCTTGGTGCAGCAACATTGACCTGTACGGCAATTGAGGCCGGGATTGGGCCCAACACGGTTCCTGCGGTTTGTCGATTGCGCTTTGATTATCGATATTTACCAACAGAGTTGGGAATGGAAGTTCACGGTGCGTTCAAGGTCATTGCCGAAGCAGTAATGGCAGAATACCCTGATGCAATCGTGAGCGTTGAAGCACCATTTGTTGATTCTTCAGCGATGGATATCGCCCACACAAGCGATATTGTTGCGCACATGAGCAGAGTTTGCGAGCGTCATCACGTCGACCCGGAACCTATCGGCGTGCCTTATGGTTCAGATGCGACAAAAATGGTCAATAATGCAGCCATTCCAACAGTCATTTTCGGGCCCGGAAGCATCGATCAGGCGCACGCAATTGATGAGTTTGCTGAAATCGATCCGATAATAAAAGCTGCAAAAATGCTTGTTGATCTGGCTCATGACCTGGAGATACCGCTTTGATTGCGATGGGTACGAGGTCGTATCTCCATCTATTTCCACGCCGTAAGTTCGGCGCCAGTCTATCGTCTGGCGTCAAATGTCTGGATGAGACAGGGGAAAGCCATTCTTCGCAGATCGTTGCTTGAAGCAAGATCAGGATATGCAAATCAACGCGCGGCCCCGAAATGGGCCTCGCGCCGACTAATTAACAAGAGCATCCCAGACATTAAAATTTTTCGCTGAGTGAACCGAGAATTAGAATACACCCAGCGCTAGTTTGTCGTGGCGAAATCGCGGCGCGCCATCTTGAAGCGTATATAGCGTCCATGACCTCGGCATATTATGGCAAGACGTCAGGCAGGCAAACCGGCGCCACAGACTGTAACGGTAATCTTTTCCTCGGCTCGCGGTATATAAGCGCCTGACAAAATTGCGGCGACTGCCGCTGCCCCTGCAGGATCGGCCGCAATGCCCATTTCAAACCACAGCCACTGTGCGGCCTGGGCCATATGATCGTCCTCGATCAAAACGTATTCATCGACCACCTTCGAAAGCTGCGCGAAAAGCCTGTCATCCGTGCGGCGGCATGACATTGTGGGAATTGCGCTTTTAATTTCGGGAAGCGTGATCACTTCGCCAGCGAGGGCTGAATCGTGCAATGTGGGTGAGCCAAAAGGTTCGACCACAACGACCTTGATGGCAGGCCTTAAAGCTTTCAGCGCCGTTCCCGCCCCGGTGACAAAGCCGCCACCGCCCGCAGCGATAATCACCGTTTCGGTGTCCGGTCGATCCTCCAATATCTCAAGTGCTATTGTCCCTTGACCCGCGACAACAAAAGGGTCCGCAAAAGGATGAACATAAGTGGCTTTATTGTTCTCGGCGAATTCAAGGGCAAGCTGATTGCAGTGATCGAAGTCGGCACCGCCGATAACGGTACTTGCGCCCCATGCCTGCATTTTCGCTACTTTTTCTGCAGCCACCGATTCGGGTAAGAAAATAGTCGCGGGCACCTTTGCAATAAAGCCACAACGTGTGACTGCCAGACCATGATTTCCGCCTGAGGCGGCGACAAGTCCCTGCGCACGCACGTCTGGGGCAAGCGACATGACCCGATTTGCCGCCCCTCTCGCTTTAAAGGAACCGGAAACTTGGAGACATTCAAGCTTCAGGGAAAGCTCTCCGCGTGTGATCGGTGATTTTATATGGTTGGAAGCAATTAAAGGTGTCCGGCGAACATAAGGTTTTATACGCTGGGCTGCTGCTTGGATATCATCCAAAGAAATCATAGGCTTATCCCTTGCACTCAAGATTTTTTTACTTCGCGTCCATGAATCTGCTTGACGATGCGGAATGATTACGTCCAGACTATGGTAACGTTATCATTGACGCTTTCAAAGCAGTTTTTGCGTCAGGAGTGAAGATGATGCGATGCGGAGGGAAGCATGTGCCAATGACACAAGATCTGATGAGTGGAACAGTTCGCGGATACCCGACCGATCTTGACGCGATGCCCGCCTGCAAGATCGGAGGACTGGATATCGATCCTCGCAACGGATCAGCGTCGCTTCCGCTTCTGACTTTGGATCCTTCAGCATGGGATCAGAACTGTGATGCAATGTTTACTTACGCTCGAGCAGTCGGCGCAAAAATAGCACCGCATGCCAAAACGCCGATGTCACCAGAACTGGCGCGCGATTTAATTAAGCGTGGAGCCATTGCGTTGACGGTAGCAGATACCCGTCAGGCTAAAGTCATGCTTGAGAACGGCCTAGACCGCCTGATTCTTGCAAATCAGATCGGAGGAAAAGCCAGCGGAGCGAGGCTCGGCCGACTGTTGGCCCAATATCCGTCGGCGGAAGTTACTCTTTATGTCGATAGTCTTGCTTCATTGGCAACTGCTGGCGAAGTCGCAACTCATGCCGGACGTGCAATCGATTTTCTGATCGAAGTGGGTGGTGGAAGAGCAGGGTCCAGAACGATTGAAACCGTATCCGCCATACTGGATGGATTGGCAGGGTTCCCAAATCTTCGGGCGGCTGGTATTGCCGCATATGAAGGAGCGTCTGTAACTGACGATCCGCAGGAGACGCGACGCACGATTGCCGCGCTTCATGCGCTCGCCTCTGCGGCTTTCTCGCGCCTGCGTACCTTTCTACCGAATGATCGCCTTACGCTTTCTTCGGGTGGATCAAGCTTTTTCGATCTGGTCGTCGAGGATCTCGCCCCTCTCGTCAAAGCAGATGGAAATGCCGATCTGGTTTTGCGCTCTGGTGCCATCTTCTTTTGTGATCACGGCGTCTACGCGCGAAGATTGGCTGATCTGGACCGCCGCAACGGCTTTGAACCGGCAGGCATTGGGCTAGCAAGCAAGGCTTTTAAGCCAGCACTTCTCGTCTATGCTGAAGTCCTTTCGCGCCCCGAGCCAGAACTTGCAATCTGCGGTATGGGAATGAGAGATGTTTCCTTTGATCAGGGGCTTCCTGTCCCGGTGTCCTGTTATCGTGACGGGAAAGCCATGGATATGCCCGAGTGGCCGGAAGTAATTAAGCTAAATGACCAGCATGCCTTTCTAAAAATCCCTGCGACCGCTGACCTGTTCGTCGGCGACATAATTGGCTTCGGCATATCGCATCCTTGTACAGCGCTTGACCGGTGGTCGTGGATATTTGTCACTAATTCTGAAGGCAAGGTAACTAACGCCTTGCCGACATATTTCGGGTAGGTCGATGTCTTCTTTGAACTTTCGTCCCCTATGGCGTTACGAGGATAATCTCATCGAAGGTGTTTATGTCACCTTGAAGCTTGCTCTCATGGCCGGCGCAGTGGGGCTTATACTCGGCCTCGTCTTTGCGCTTTTGATGGGGCGGGGTAATCGTCATGTTGGCCTTGCGATCCGCGCCTACATCGAGGTAATCCGTAATACGCCACCGGTATTGCAGATATTTATCATTTTTTTCGTCATGCCCCAAATAGGTCTGCGCTTGCCGCCATTTGAGGCGGCGGTTGTAGCGTTGACGCTCTATTTTGCGGCGTTTGTCACGGAAATTGTGCGTTCAGGTTTGAATTCGATCCCCAAGGCACAGATTGAAGCAGGCCATTGCTTAGGGCTGTCAAATTTGCAGGTGTTCCTCCATGTCGTGCTTCTGCCGGCATTACGTAACATCTATCCCTCGCTTACCAGCCAGTTCATCCTCCTGTTATTGGGAACATCAATCGCGTCGTTCATTTCGACCGAGGAATTGTTCCACACTGCAGCTTTCGTCGAAAGTCGCACCTTCCGTAGCTTTGAAGTTTACGCGCTTATCTCATGTATCTACGTGGCGATGGTCGTCGCGTTCCGTCTGCTCTTTTTCGTTTTCGGAAAGCTCGCTTTCCGTTGGCCCGTAACACGATAGGAGAAAACAATGCGTCCATTGGGCATGGTTGACGTGATCTCCTTTGCCACCGCGTTCCAGTACACCATCTTGTTGGTGCTACTTGCTTTGGTCATCGGCGGTCCGCTTGCACTGCTTTTTGCAATGATGCGTGTATCGCGGATAACGCCTCTACGTTGGTTCGCTGCGCTGATCCTCCAACTGATGCAAGGCGTTCCGCTGCTGGCACTGCTTATGTTTGTTTATTTTGGCCTGCCAGTCTTTCTCGGGGTGCGGCTGCCCCCGCTCATGGCGGTTACAGCAGCGTTTACGGTCTATACTGCTGTCTTTCTGGGCGAGATCTGGCGAGGCGGAATTGAGGCTGTTAAAAAAACTCAGTGGGAGGCTGCGGCTTGTTTGGGGCTTAGTGGATGGCAACAATTCGTGCATGTTATCGCCCCCCAAGCGCTCAAGATCGCGCTGCCGGCCAGCGTTGGATTTCTGGTTCAGCTCATCAAGGGAACTTCGCTCGCTGCTGTCGTTGGCTTTATTGAACTAACACGCGCGGGACAACTATCGGCAGCAGCAACGCTGCAACCGCTGCCTGTCTATATCACCATCGCTGCGATTTACTTCGCTATCTGTTCCCCGCTGACTTATTTGTCGCGCAAATTGGAGACACGTCTGCATGGCGCTCGTTGAAATAAAGAACCTGCGGAAATCATTTGGCACTCTAGAAGTTCTCAAAGATGTGACGCTAGTTGTCGACAAAGGCGATATTGTTGCACTTATCGGTCGTTCCGGTTCGGGAAAGTCCACATTACTGCGGTGCATAAACGGGCTCGAGGAAACGCAGGGCGGTTCGATAACAGTGGCTGGACAAGCCATCAGTGCCCGAATGGAAGGTCTCAAAGAATACCGCCAACGGGTCGGAATTGTTTTTCAGCAATTCAATTTGTTCCCTCACATGAACGTATTGAAGAATATAACGCTGGCACCAATTCTGACAGGCAAGGTTGCCAAGCCGGAGGCGCGCGCTCTCGCAGAGGCATGTCTGACCAAGGTCGGCTTACTGGAAAAGATCGAAGCATGGCCCGAGCAGCTTTCCGGCGGGCAGCAGCAGCGCGTCGCCATCGCACGCTGTCTCGCGATGGCGCCAGAGTTGATGCTGTTTGATGAAGTGACTTCTGCACTTGACCCTGAGCTTGTGGGAGAAGTGCTCAAGGTGATGGAAGATATGGCGCATCAGGGCATGACCATGGTTTTGGTCACGCACGAAATGACGTTTGCCCGCAATGTCGCAAACAAGGTGGTTTTCATGCACGAAGGCCGGATTTGGGAAGAGGGTCATCCCGCAGATTTGTTTGGAAACCCACAAACACCTGAACTGCAGGCCTTCATACGGCGATCACAAAACTAATCCAACTAAAAAAGGGAGAACCAAATGGGATTGAAAGTATTTCTAGCTTCTTTGAGCATGGCAGCGATGTTGCTTGCTCCAGTGTCGGCATATGCAGATAAATTACAGGATATTCTGGACAACGGTAAGATCCGAGTGGGTATCCTGCTCGACGTGCCGCCATGGGGCATGAACGATGCCGAAGGAAAACCTACGGGCTTGGATGTGGAAGTGGCGCAACTTTTGGCACAGGAACTCTCTGTAGAACTTGAGATCGTACAGGTTACCGGTACAAACAGAATTCCCAATCTTTTGTCGGATCAAACCGACATCATTATTGCTGCCATGGGAGCTACTTCTGAACGAGCCCAACAGGTGATGTTCTCGCAGCCTTATACTGCCGTACAGTTGGGCGTCTTCGGTTCTCCTGATATCGGTGCTTCGGAAGACATTTCGGTCCTGAACGGTCACACTATTGCTGTGGCACGCGGCACTACGCTGGATTTGTGGTTGAGTGACAATGTACCCTCGGGAGCCAAGCTAGCACGATTTGATGACGTGCCAGGTGCCATGGCGGCCTATCTCGCAGGACAGGCGGATATGTTGGCCGAAAACAGTGCCATCATCAGCAATCTGCGCCGGGATCGGCCTGACACCAAGCTTGAGCCTGTCTTTGAAATTCGCCAGTCGCCCGCGCATATAGGCGTCGCGATGGGCGAACACAATCTACTGCAATGGGTAAATACCTTTGTTTTCACGAATGTAATCAATGGAAAGTTATCCGCTCTGCAGGAAAAGTGGTTCGGCACGAAACGCGAACTGCTGCCAGCTCTGTAGCAATAAGTTTGGCGTCCCTTATTGAGGGCGCCAAGCACGTTCTTTCAAAACCTCTTCGTGAGGTTGCATGGTGGCGCATTGTTTGCGCCATTTGTAAGTATTCTCACCACGAGGAAGGAAAATATCATGTCTATAGTGCGCCACGGGGTTGGCACAGGCAAAGGGTCCGGCCAACGTTCTCTTCCATTTGCTAAAGCCACTGAAGCGGACGGCTGGCTTTATGTATCGGGTCAAACTCCGATGCGTGATGGTGAGGTTGTTGGCTGCGGCATCGTTGAGCAATCACGCATCGCCATCGAAAATATGCTTCAGATTTTGCATGATGCGGGCTACGCAGCAGAAGACATCATGCGCGTTGGTGTATGGCTTGACGACACGCGCGATTTCTGGAGCTTTAACGGTGTCTTTGAAACATTTTTTGGAGAAAACCCTCCCGCTCGTGCTTGTGTGCAGTCCAGTATGGTTGTGGATTGCAAGGTCGAGGTTGACTGCATTGCTTATAAGCGCAAATAGCCGCTCGGCAGCACCCTGCACATCCACCGGTCTACTTCACTGCATGGTCATGAACATAAGTGTGGCCGATCGTGGCATTTCAGAAACGTAGAGCATGAACTCGCCACGAATATCGGACCATTCGTCGTTTCGAAGCCAGATACCGACGCCAGCCGTAGATTACGCAAGTCTGAACTATTTTTGCTTCCAAATGGTGCGGCGGATAAGATGGAATTTATTTGTATCTTATGTGCGACGTTGTCTGCGAATTTCTTTCGAAAGCGCAGTGGCGAAACGGACATCCAAAGTCATCACTATGCAGCCTCTAATCATCTGACCACGCTGCAACGGCTAACGGCGCTGCTTACGCCGAGTTCAATATGGGCATTGCCTCGATCGAGGACGAAGATAGATTTCTTTCAACATTTTATCGCGCACAGAACTCTTGATGATGCTGACGTGCTGTCCTTCAAAGAGTTTCCTGCCGCGATGCCTCGAATTCCCTAGACCAATGCGAAGATCGCATTCCAACTGAGTTCTGGCAGTAACAGATATGAAGTGATGGGTGGTTAGGCCCCGTTCCGATTGCTCGAATATTTGGGCTTAGCCCGCTTCTGGACATACACTGGCTTTTTCCGACGGCATACTGGCAAGGAGATTTGATGTGACGGAGTGCAACCTCTTCAAAGCGATCTCTTGTTTGCTCTAAACAGTAGTGAAAAACCGTTCTTCCTTATATCTTATATAAAAAGCATTTTTAGGCGCAGTCGATACAGTCAGTTGATTTTGTCGCCCTACATAAAGCTCAAACGAATATTTATGCTCTCAAGCATATCAAGTGCCTGAACCAACAAACGAAAACTCTGATTTTGCTGCAACAGAAAAACTTTATCAATCACATCCTGAATTAGCGTTAAATTCAGCTTCATGTTCATATCAGACAAGATCTGTTCGTATTGTCATAGACAATCGATACGGTCCCGAGAATTCTATGGCCGGGTAGTTATCGTCTTCGAGGGGTCGTCTCAGCAACTATTATGAAATGCAATCGTATGGCATTATTTCTCGCAGAGTTTTATACTTTGCGCGTGATCCTACTTGTATTCAAAACGCAGATTCTATTGCCATAGATAAGCATTCTCTCAGTAGTTCGAGTTCTGTTTCATACGGACCCTCGAAGCTCAGTTTCGGATTGAGGAGAGAGTCATGGTTGCAGTTATTACGAATAAGGCGAGTGGCAGTTCGCGTACCATTACGGGTGATAACATCATTCTTTCTGGGCCAAGCGTGGTTAAACTAACGCTCAATCCAGATGCGATTGCCCAATATCAGCGAGTTGGCGACGACCTCCTTATTCGACTGCATAATGGCGAAACAATCCGAATTGTTCATTTCTATACGCATTATCAAGGCGGTGAGGATAACGACCTCGTCTTGCAGGACAGTGATGGCAAGCTATGGGCCGGAAATCACAGCGACGGTCTCGCGGATTTCAATTTTTCCGAAATACAATCCGTTGATCAGTTAGCTGGTGGCGGTGGTGATGCAGGCCCAGTTTTACTAGGTCTACTTGGTTTGGGAGCTGTAGGCGCTGCTATCGGAGCGGCATCAGGTGGCAGTGACGACAGCGATGCAGACGCAGATTCTGACGCTGATGCCGATGCCGACGCCGATGCTGATGCGGACGCCGACGCTGATGCCGATGCTGATGCGGACGCTGATGCGGATGCGGATGCTGACGCCGATGCGGATGCCGATGCTGATGCGGACGCTGACGCCGACGCGGATGCGGACGCCGATGCTGACGCTGATGCTGACGCGGATGCTGATGCCGATGCCGATGCGGACGCTGACGCCGATGCGGATGCTGACGCCGATGCTGATGCTGACGCGGACGCCGACGCGGATGCGGATGCCGATGCGGACGCCGATGCGGACGCTGATGCGGACGCCGATGCTGACGCCGACGCGGACGCTGATGCTGATGCTGACGCGGACGCTGATGCTGATGCTGACGCGGATGCCGACGCGGATGCTGATGCCGATGCCGATGCCGATGCGGATGCCGATGCGGATGCTGACGCCGATGCGGACGCTGACGCCGACGCGGACGCGGACGCCGACGCAGATGCCGATGCTGATGCGGACGCTGATGCGGATGCTGACGCCGATGCGGATGCCGATGCTGACGCTGATGCGGACGCCGATGCTGACGCCGACGCGGATGCTGACGCCGATGCGGATGCCGATGCTGACGCTGACGCCGATGCGGACGCTGACGCCGACGCGGATGCTGACGCGGACGCGGACGCTGATGCTGATGCTGACGCGGATGCTGATGCTGACGCCGATGCGGATGCCGACGCGGATGCTGACGCCGATGCGGATGCCGATGCGGACGCCGACGCAGATGCCGATGCTGATGCGGACGCTGATGCGGATGCCGATGCGGATGCCGATGCGGACGCCGACGCAGATGCCGATGCTGATGCGGACGCCGATGCGGATGCCGATGCTGACGCCGACGCGGATGCCGATGCTGACGCTGACGCCGATGCGGACGCTGACGCCGACGCGGATGCGGACGCGGACGCTGATGCTGATGCTGACGCCGATGCGGATGCCGACGCGGATGCTGACGCCGATGCGGATGCCGATGCGGACGCTGACGCCGACGCGGATGCTGACGCCGATGCGGATGCCGATGCGGACGCTGACGCCGACGCGGATGCTGACGCGGATGCTGACGCCGATGCGGATGCCGATGCGGACGCTGACGCCGACGCGGACGCTGACGCCGACGCTGATGCTGATGCGGACGCTGACGCGGACGCCGATGCGGATGCCGACGCTGATGCTGACGCAGACGCTGATGCCCCTGACGCCCCTGGCGTTACCGTTGGTGAGGACGGCCGCACGCTCACCATAACTGGTGAGCCAAATAGCACTGCTACAATTTACGATGCAGAACGTGGTGTGATAGGCACCGTTCCTCTCTCCGACGAGGGTACGGCTACGTTCGTACTGGAACCAAGTAACGGCCAGGACGTCAGTGTTACACTGACTGATGCAGCAAACAACGAGTCGTTGGAAACACCGGCCACTGTACCAGACACGCTTGCTCCTGCAGCGCCGACAGTCGAGGTTTCTGAAGACGGACTTTCGCTAATCATCAGCGGTGAACCAAACACTACAGCCAACATTATCAATGCTGCTGGTGATGTGATCGGAACCGTTGAACTAGGAGAAGAAGGCACAGCGACTTTCCCGGTTGAAGCCAGCAATGGTCAGGAAGTCTCTGTCACGCTGACAGATGGTGCTGATAATGAATCGGCCGGCACACCTGCGACTCTGCCAGACACACTTGCTCCTGCAGCACCGACAGTTGAGGTGGCTGAAGACGGACTTTCGCTAATCATCAGCGGTGAGCCAAACACTACAGCCAACATTATCAATGCTGCTGGTGATTTGATCGGAACCGTTGAACTAGGAGAAGAAGGCACAGCGACCTTCCCGGTTGCAGCCAGCAATGGTCAGGAAGTCTCTGTCACGCTGACAGATGGTGCAGATAATGAATCCACCGGCACACCAGCAGTACTTCCGGATACGCTTGCGCCGGAACCGCTCGCTGTCGAACTCGATAACGACACGGGAATCGCGGGCGATGGGATAACGAGCGATGGAACTGTTTCCATCGACGGGCTCGAAGATGGCGGAAGATGGGAGTTCTCAACGGATGGAGGAGAGACCTGGCAAAACGGAGTAGGCACCAATTTCCAAGTCCCAGCAGGCGTTTACCAGGACGGGCAGGTGCTTGTTAGGCAGTACGATGCTGCGGAGAATGTTAGCGAGAGCGCTTCTCTTGGCGCAATATCGATCATCGATATCGCTGCCGCTGATGATGATGCAACAGCGGATCTGGGAAGCCGGACGTCGACCACGCAGGCACCGATAAGCGACGAAAGCCTTGAAGTGCTAGGATTGTTGGATACTGGCACGCCGACTAATGGTGTACCTGTGACTGTCGCCGCAGGTTCGACGGGCGATCTTTCAATAACTGTCACACAAACCGCTCTGATTGCGGTCGCAGACGCATTCAATATCGAACTTTATGACGCGAACGGCAATCTTGTGGCGGTTGCTACAACTGGCAATGATCCTCTGGTTGGAGATATTGCTGGAATTACAATCCTTGGACTAACCAGTGACAACACGCTCACGGCCAACTTCACGGGACTAGCGCCGGGTAATTACACAGTCGTGGTTCGAAAAGGTGACAGTGCTCTTGGTACCTTGCTGGACGCTGATGGTGATGGTGTATCGCTGGAAGAACTTGGACAGGGTGGCGTTGTCCTCGGAGCGGAAAATCAGGCGCTTGTATTGGATGCCGTGGAAGACGCGCTTGGTCCGGTCCTGGGAGGGACTGTCAGAGGCGTATTGGAACTTGCTCTGGGAACCGTCGATGCTCTAGGCGCGGGACAGCTTGTTGAAGTTCTCTCGACCACCTTAGCAAATCTGGGACTTACTTCTGCACTGGATCAAGTATTGGGCGCGGTCGCAGATGCATTGCTTAGCAACACGTTGACACTCCTTCAGGATACTTCTGTCACAGCTACACTTACCGAACATACTTTCGCGAATGGAAACACACCTATTAGCGGCAATGTCATTGATCCGGACGGTGGCGTGGAGGGTGAAGCTGGCCAAGACAGTGTGGTGCCAGGAACGCAAGTGACACAGGTCGTCAACAGTGAAGGAGATATTGTCGAGATAGGCCCAGATGGGGCAACCATTGAAGGTCTTTATGGAACCTTGGTTCTACAGTCGGACGGTAGCTATACCTATACACCGAACGGCACTCCGGCGTCGGTTGGCCAGACAGACACGTTCACCTACACGATTTCGGATGGCATCAATACAGCGGAAGCTAACCTTTCCGTCGAGATCGACGGTGCAAGATTGGCGGCCGATACAGCACAAGCCGGTATCGAATACGACTATCTCGTCACGGATGGTATCGATATTCCTAATGCTCTGAGTTATTCATGGACCGCTGTTGTATTGGGGGCGCCGATTGGAACAACGGGCTCACTCATAGGACAAAGCTTCGAAGTCGAAGCCAACACGACACAAGACGTCACTCTAAGTATTAACACAGGGAGCCTGCTTGCGCTTGGCAGCGGTGTTACCGTTTTCATTGACGTAAACACTGGCGGAAACAATTGGGTACCGTACGCGACTTACAATACTTCGCAATTATTGAGCTTGTTAGGCAGTGGCGGTTCTGGTGACATATTGGTCTCGGGTATTCCTGAAGGCGACTATCGCGTACGTACGGCACTAAACTTCAGCGTCGTGTCTGTCGCTGGTGGTGTGACGGTCGGCGTTGAATCTGAAGTCAATCATCTGGATGAGTTTGTACAAAGTCAGGTCTACAGTGCAAACGGCGATCTCTTTGAAAATGATCTTCTGAATGTCGAACCGAGTTCTTTGTCTATCTCAACTGATGGTATCGATTTCACGGAAGTTGTGACCGGAGGATCTCTTACTGTCGCAGGGTCGTTCGGTTCACTGCTGATCAATTCGGATGGAACTTATACCTACACACCTGATGACCGGGCAACGTTCGGAACGTCGACCGACACATTCTACTATCAGGTTGAGGTAGATGGCCGGGTTGAAGAAGCGAGCCTTACAGTCACTATCAATGGAACGCTCCAAGGCGAAGAGAATGTCGGCAATCCCGTAAACGTTGCCTTTGAATTGTCTGCGTCTGACGCGGATGTAATTCCGATGCACGAACTTGCACCAACTGGAAATGAAAACGGTGACTCAGATGCTGGCGAAACCCCAGCTCAGCATAGCCTGACAGAGGGCATATTGCTCGACGATGGCAGTGGTGAAGTGACATTGCCGTCAAGCAATGACCAGCCGTCAAGCAATGACAGTGCCACACAGACATCTGACACGGGTCTGGGTACGGCTCCAGTCGAGGAAACGGCCTCAGTGGATGATCCGCTCGGACATCTGGTGCCAGATCCGCTCACGCAGGAGGACGATCTTCTTACGACACATACTGTCTGATCTTTCAGCTTCCACCCTCCGCCGCTGAGTTCTTTGGCGGCGGAGGTTCAGATGACAGATCACCGGCCTTATTGCCGGTTATAATGGAAAATAAATGCGAAAAATTCTGGTTTTAAGACGTTTCGCGACCATAACGTTTACTTCATGCCTTTTGGCTGCGTGCCAGATGTCTGCAAACAATCTTGCTTTGGGCGAGAAGACGCTGACGCAGTCAAAAAACACCGAGGCCTCACGGCCCCTGTCAATGGCGGGTTCAACCCCCTTACCTGCTGTTGACAGGGCAAACGTGACAAGCGCCAGCACTCCCAAGGTGTCGGACCGTGGTTCCCTTACAATGGAAACCGCGGTCCGTCGCGCTGTCGGCTGGCATCCAACGATCAATGAAGCTTCAGACCGTATTTATCAGGCCGACGAACGGATCAGGGCGGCGCAGGCCGGTTATTACCCAAAGCTCAATGCCGGTGTGAATTCGGGCTATCAGAGCAATAATCGCGAAGGCTGGCGCCCACAGTTCAATGTTGCCGCTTCGCAATTGCTTTATGATTTTGGCAAGGTTTCGAGCGCGGTTGATACCGAGCGTGCTGGCAAGGAAATCAATCAGGCCCGTATGCTGCTTGCCGTTGATAATCTGTCAAGGGACACTGCCAGTGCGGTTGTCGAGGTCCAGCGCTATCGAAAGCTTTCGGCCTTAGCACAGGAGCAGGTCGAGGGCGTTAAGCGCATTGCGGGCCTGGTGAATGAGCGAACGGACAAGGGTGCAAGCACCATGTCCGACAAGGTTCAGGCCGATGCGCGTGTAGAAGCGGCGATGGCGACCCAGTTTCAATATCAGTCGGAACTCAATCGCTGGCAGGTTGTGCTTGCTGCGATGATTGGCGGAGGAAGCGCAAATCCTTCCTCTGATGTTCCTTCTTGGCTTGGCAAGTCTTGTGACATTGCAGCACCCGATTGGGATCAGGTTCCGGCGATGCTGCAGGCGAAGGCTGAAAAAGAAGAGGCGGTCGCACAGTTGGCAGCGAGTAAAGCAGAGGCTTTCCCGACCGTTTCGCTTGAAGCGACGACGGGTTATGATCTGAATGCGTCCCGCGATAATACGACCAGCAATGATCGCCAGCCGGAATATTCGGTCGGCGTGAATGTGTCGTCCAGCCTTTATAATGGCGGTCAGACAGGTGCGCGCAAACGTGCTGCGGCTTACGGTCTTCAGGCAGCGGAATCGGCAATCAGCACGGCACGCATCGATATGGAACGCAATCTCATGGAGTCGCGAAGCCAGATCGGTACGTTGAACCGGCTTATGTCATCGCTCGAATTGCGCGCCGGTATGATGGTGAAAACCCGCGATCTTTATCGAGAACAATATGTGGAACTGGGCACAAGAACGTTGCTCGATCTGCTCAATGCCGAGCAGGAATTGCATGAGTCCCGGTTTCAGTCAGCCAACACGGTGCATGATATCAGGCGCCTCAATCTGAACTGCCTCTATAGCTCAGGCAAAATGCGCCAAGGTTTTGGTCTTCAGGCATCGGCATTGCGGGGAGACGGGAGCAACCAATGAAGCGTGGCGAGAACCCTCCAATTATCGATCCGTCGATTGAACTTGGTCTGATTGGCGAACAACCAAAGCCTGAGGCGCCATCACGCTTCAATGTTGAAGGCTGGCTCGAAGCGCTGGAACTGGTGGCAAAGCATTACCGAATGCCTGTATCCGTGCAGGGAACCAAGCTTGCGGCCGCCGCTGATCTCAACATCGACGACAAAGCAAAAATTCGCGCTATGGCCCGTCACATGGGGCTGGGTGTCAGGCTTGTTGAGCCAACCAAGATCACCCTTTCGACCTGGCATCTGCCGTTTGTTCTGATGCTCAAGGATAAGCAGCTTGCAGTGGTGCATACGCTTTCAAAGGACGGGCAGGCGAGTGTCTGGTTAAGCGGCGAAGAGGGGCTTGAGCAGCCGTTTGCGCTGAAAGATCTTCTAGCTGAGACAGAAAGTGTTGTGCTTGCCCGACCATCGAAAACCGTGCCTGATGCGCGTGTCGATGCCTATATCAAGCCGTATGAAGAAAACTGGCTACGGAAGATTATTTTCCGCGATATCGGATCGTATGGCCATGTGCTGGTTGCCTCGTTGATTGCCAATACGCTTGGTCTCGCCGGCATATTATTCTCGATGCAGGTTTATGATCGCGTCGTGCCTGCACAATCGTTCAACACGCTTTACGTGTTGTTCAGCGGCGTTTTGCTGGCAATATTCTTTGATTTCATGATGCGCCGTGCGCGCATGGGCATCATCGACATGCTCGGCAAACAGACCGACTTGCAGATGTCCGATGTCGTGTTCGGTCACGCCTTGCGTGTTCGCAATCGGGCGCGACCGACATCGACAGGATCGTTTATCGCGCAATTGCGTGACGTTGATCAGGTGCGTGAATTGCTCACCTCGACGACGGTATCCGCGCTGGCCGACCTTCCGTTCTTTTTCCTGTTCCTTGTCATTTATTCGGCGCTTGTTGGCTGGATGGTCTTCATACCGCTGGGCGCGCTCGTTCTCCTGATCTTGCCAGGCCTTTTCCTGCAACGGCGGTTAAGAGCCTATGCCAATGCGGCCATGCGTGAGGCCTCGCTTCGCAATGCCATGCTGGTTGAAACCGTGCAGGGTATTGAGGATATCAAAGGGCTACAGGCAGAAGATCGGTTTCAGCAGCAATGGAACCACTTCAATGCTGTAACGGGTGAGGCACAGATCAGGCTTCGTGCCTTGACCAATAGTCTCAGTGTGTGGACGCAGAATGTGCAGGGCGGGGTTTATGCTCTGACAGTTTTTGTGGGTGCGCCACTGATTATTTCGGGCGACATGACGACGGGTGCACTCGTCGGCGCATCTATTCTTGGCTCCCGCATGTTGGCGCCGATGGGTCAGTTGTCTCAGATCATGGGGCGCTTGCAACATGCGCGTATTGCCAAGCGTGGCCTTGATCAGCTGATGCAAATGCCGGTCGATCATCCCGATAGCGAAACCCGTATCCACTGCCCGAAGATTGACGGCTCTTATCGATTGAAGGATGCCATTTTCCGCTATGGCGATGAGAACTCAACCCCCGTCCTTCTGATCAAGGATCTGAAGATCAAGCATGGAGATCGCATTGCCGTGCTTGGGCGCAATGGTGCGGGCAAATCGACCCTGTTGCTTGCTCTTTCCGGACTGCTTGATGCAGCTGAAGGTGAGGTTCTGCTTGATGATCTTGCCCTGCCGCAAATAGATCCCGCGGATGTGCGACGGGATGTGGGTCTGCTGACTCAGAACTCGCGCCTGTTCTTTGGCACTTTGCGCGAGAATATCACCCTGGGTGCATCTGATGCTTCGGATGCGGAGATCCAGCGGGTGCTTGCCATGGTTGGAGCAGATGGCTTTGTACGTCGCCTGCAGAAAGGTCTTGAACATCTGGTTCAAGAAGGTGGTGGCGGTCTTTCAGGGGGACAGAAACAGGCCATTTTGCTGGCACGACTTTTGATCCGCGATCCATCGGTTGTACTTCTCGATGAGCCGACATCAACTATGGACGAGGCCACAGAGCGGCATTTTATCGAACAATTCGCGAAATGGAGTGTCGGCCGCACGGTCATTATCGCGACGCACCGAATGCGCGTGCTCGAACTCGTGCAGCGGCTGATCGTCGTTGAGAACGGGCAGGTTGCATTGGACGACAGCAAGGAACGCGGTCTGCAGACATTGCTGGGCATGAGCAAGGTAGAAACACCTAAACAGGCGTGATCCGGAAGGGATACAGCATGGCAGCCATCGGCGGAGACTTTGGTGCCTGGGTAAACGGAAGCGAGCAAGGGCTTCAGCTCAAGAAGAAGAAGCGCTTTGTTCGGCTCGTCTTCGTTTTCTTCATCATTCTGGTGGGCTGGGCCTATTGGGCTTTGCTTGATGAAGTCTCTAACGGGACAGGTAAAGTGGTGCCGACTTCGCAGGAACAGGTCATTCAGTCACTTGAGGGCGGCGTTGTCGCCAAGCTCATGGTACGACAGGATGACGTGGTGGAGCCGGGGCAGATTCTGGCGCAGCTCGACCCGACCGTTACAGAATCAAGCGTGCAGGAAAGTGCCGCCAAATATCGTGCGGCTTTGGCAAGTTCTGCGCGGCTAACTGCTGAAGTCAGCCAGACTGAGCTGCAATTTTCGCCGGAGCTTGATGCGTTTCCGATGCTGGTGGCTGCAGAAACACGACTTTTCGATGCGCGTACACGCAGCCTGCAGGATTCGCTTGAATGGATCACCGAATCCAAAAAGCTTGTGCAAGACGAACTCAATATCAGCCAGTCACTAAGCAAAATGGGTGCTGCCAGTAATGTGGAGGTGATCCGCCTGAAACGGCAGCTGGTTGAGTTGCAGCTCAAGGAAACCGAGATCAAATCGGATTATATCGTTCAGGCGCGTGAGGAGCTTGCAAAGGCAAATGCCGAGGTGGAATCGCTTTCATCGGTTATTCGCGGACGATCGGATGCGCTTGCGCGTCTGACGTTGCGTTCGCCGGTGCGCGGCATCGTCAAGAATATCGAAGTCTCGACCATTGGTGGTGTGGTGCCTCCGAATGGCAAACTGATGATTATTGTGCCGCTTGATGAACAGCTGCTGATCGAGACGCGCATCTCGCCGCGGGATATTGCTTATATTCACCCGGATCAGCGTGCGACCGTCAAGGTGACCGCATATGATTATGCGATTTATGGTGGATTGGAAGGCAAGGTTGTCAGCATCTCGGCCGACACGATCCAGGATGAAGCGAAGCCTGAAAATTATTATTATCGCGTGTTCATCAAGACCGAGACAGATGCGCTTTTAAACAAGCATGGAGAACGCTTTCCCATCGTTCCAGGAATGGTTGCGACGGTGGATATTCATACTGGTAGCAAGACAGTCTTTGATTACCTGATCAAACCGCTCAACAGGGCAAGCGAAGCGTTGCGAGAACGGTAGGGACCAAGTGGCGCCATGTGGAAAATGGTTCGCGAAAGTCGCCGGTTCAGCTGTGAATGGGTGATTTCGCAGGGCATGATGCTGATTATCTTAACCATCGGTGGTGCCAGAGCCGAGCTGCTGCAGTGGAGCGCTTTCGTCTTCGATCAATATTATCGCTAAACCGGTTAGGATGCTTTGCCGATCCCAATCCCGACATGGCCAGTTCGGAGACTATTAAGATAGATTCAACCTGCTTATCGCGCACGCGTTTCTTCACTTGAAAAGCTAGAAGCTTCCCGAGTTCCAATTACTTGAGCAGTCAGTTCTATTGCCCGGGATAGACCGTTGGCAGGTTCGCTTGCTCCATAATTGCGGGCTATATTCACTTCGTCTTAAATCTGAACCGCTTCAGCGAATGCGCAAGGCCATGCTTGTGCTGACGCAACGCGTGTTTTCCCCGACTTCTCGTCTCCTCGCGGCCGCTACGCTGCAAAACACGCTCAACCAAACCTTGGCGCATCCGCTTTATCAGCTGTTCGACCGATCTCTTACGAAGGGAATAGTCCCTTCGGTTAAGGAGTAAGACAATGTCTGCAATCGGTTACGTCACCTACAAAGAAAACGGCACCTACGAAGGTTTCTTGCGCACTCTAACCATCGACGCTCCCATCAAGCTGGTGCCGATCACAAAGACCAGCGAGAAATCGCCGGACTATCGTATCCTGTCAAACCGTGCCGAAGTAGGTGCTGCCTGGATCCGAACAGTCAAATCAACAGGTAACACCTATATCGCGCTGATGATCGATACACCTGAGCTCGCCCGCCGCATCCACGCCAATCTTGGACCGACTACAGGCCAGGATGATCCCAATACCTTCACCATCATCTGGAACCGCCCAGGAACCATACGGTAAACACTTAAGCCCGCCGAAAGGCGGGCTACACATTTCAGCATTCGTCCAGTTGCGGATTTGATCGCTCAAGCCCGCCGCGATGTTTAAATTCCGCAATGAGCATCGCGAGAAGGCCGGGGAAGCGCGCTTCAATATCTTCTTTTCGGAGCGAAGATGCGCGGCGGTTCCCGTAGTCCACCTGGCTGATCAACCCCGCGTCACGAAGTACTTTGAAGTGATGGGTGAGAGAGGCTTTAGCAACAGGAAAACCGAACGACGAACAATTTCGCTCGCTGCCATCTGGTAATGTGGCAAGCGTAGCGATTACGGTCCGACGCAGTGGGTCGGATAAAGCCGAAAACACGACACTCAGATCAAGTTCGTCACGCGAGGGTTGGGCAAGAAGCTCAGGCATTGTACACTCATATGAAAACCATAACGACTATGCAAGTCTAAGGTATGGATTGACCTGTACCTTTGCCCGCGTTAGTTAAGGTGGGCTTTGTGTCGATCTATATTACTGAAGCCTTCGCATTTTGTCCGTACGCTTGCGCTCGTCAGCGTAAGATAAAAGCGGGCAGATTATGACATCCATAACTCGTCGTTAAAGTGAGCCCTATGCCAGCACCGCAGCTCTTCACGCCATTCAAGATTCGTAATCTAGAACTTGAAAACCGCATCACTATTGCACCGATGTGCACCTATTCAGCAGTGGATGGTTGCATGACCGAATGGCATCTCATCCATTTGGGGCAACTTGCATTATCAGGGGCTGGATTGCTCACGATTGAAGCAACAGCGGTCGTTCCCGAGGGACGTATCAGCTATGCCGATGTTGGTCTTTACGACGATGCTACTGAGGCAGCCATGCGGAAAATTCTGGATGGGATCCGGAAGTGGTCGACGACCCCAATCGCAATTCAGCTTGCCCATGCTGGTCGCAAGGCCTCAACTGATCTTCCTTGGCGAGGCGGAAAGCAGATTGCAGCTGGCGCCGAGAATGGATGGCGAACCGAAGCCCCGTCAGCGGTACCGTTCAATGTAGCAGATTCTGTCCCTACTGAACTTAGCCGCGATCGTATGAGCGAGATCCGGGATGCGTTCGCTGCAGCCGCTGTCCGATCAGCGCGTATTGGAATTGATGCGGTGCAGATCCATGCTGCGCACGGCTATCTTCTGCATTCGTTCCTGTCACCGCTATCTAACCAACGGACTGATGAATACGGCGGGAGCTTGGAAAACCGCATGCGTTTCCCGCTTGAAGTATTTGATGCTGTTCGAGCCGCCTTTCCGGCAGAAAAAGCAGTTTCTGTTCGCGTTTCAGCAACCGACTGGGTTGATGGTGGATGGGATATTGATGGGACGATCGCGTTTGCGAAGGAGCTCGAGTTGCGAGGTTGCGACGCCATCAATGTGTCGAGTGGAGGATTGCATGTCGAGCAGACGATCCCAGTTTCTCCGAGTTACCAGGTACCATTTGCACGCGCGTTGAAAGCGGCGGTAAAAATGCCCGTTGTTGCAGTCGGCCTGATTACTGAGCCATCTCAGGCAGAAGCAATCATTGCCACGGGTGACGCTGATCTTATCGGATTGGCACGCACTATCCTTTACGATCCACGTTGGCCTTGGCACGCAGCCGCGCTCCTTGGTGGCGAAGTCACCGCTGCACCGCAATATCTTCGGAGCCAGCCGGCAACATTAAAGTCTCTGTTCAAGAAATAAGCTGCGTTCCCCCGATCGTTCCGGCACAATGGGTGCCGGAACAAACTGATACACACTTCAAAGCACATCGAGCAGCGTCCTTAGGTCGGGGTCTGCATAATAGGACAGCTTTTGAGCTATGACTGGGCGCTGACCGGCTAGGAATAGTAGTTGCAGATGTGAGGGCAGATTGCGGACCTCATCGGGAGTAAGCAATGATCGGGCCGTGTGATGGGCTGAATAAGAAATCCCGGTCTCTTCGGCATCCAACGATCGGTTCTTGGTCTCAAATATAATTGTCTGCTGGCCAAGAAGGTCAGAGATGTGTCGCGCGCTGTCGTGGTCGTTAACGCCGAAGACCTGTAGCAGAGCAGTGTTTGAAAGAAAAGTGCCGGCGCGTTTCCCATATGTGGCGCGCAATTGATGTATATCCTGAAGAATCGGCCAGAGTTGAACACCATAGCCTGCCATAAGCCCCATCGCTCGTTCGACGGGTGCCAGATTTCCCAGGGCCGCAAATTCATCCAGCATGTAAAGCACCGGCGTCGTCGGCGTCGAGAGATCGCGCGCCATGTCTGTTAGGCTTTGTGCAATTAACAGGCGAAGCCATCTGGAATATGTAGACAATCGGTCGGGCGGAAGAACGAGAAACACCGATGCCGGCGTATCCTTCAAATCGATGAAGCTGAAATCGTTTCGATCAAGCACTGACGCCATGCGAGGACTGTCGAGAAAATGTGTGTGGCGCTGCGCAGCAGATAGTACTCCGGCTGCTTCTCGATCAGATTTTGAAAGATGACGATTTGCAGCACGAGCGATCAGTCCGTGCGCGCTGTGAGATTGCTGCATCTGCCGCAGCATTTCGAGAAAAGTATCGGGAGCTGAAGTGAGGCGTGAACGCACATTTGTGAGGGTACGCTCCCCGGCGACCGCATGACAAACCACGTAGAGAATAATGCCAGCAATCAGTGCCTTTGCTTCCTCATTCCAGTGCGGTTCCACCGATACTCCTGGCTCTTCGAAGACGAGTGCATCGGCAAGTGTGCTTGCGTCTTCTGCGAGATCGGGGCCGGTAGAATCCAGCATAGAAAGGGGATTGAATGCGGCTGAAGGCCGATCGGTAATTCCAAATGGATCAAGGACGTAAACCGCTCCGAATTTTTGCCGGGTTTGGTAGCTGATTTTGGCATTCTCACCTTTGGGATCTACGCAGATGATCGAGCGATTGGCAGTCAGCAGGTTGGGAATGACGGTACCGACGCCTTTTCCGGTCCGTGTTGGAGCGATCGTCAGAAGATGCCCGGGACCATCGTAGCGAAGCTTTTTTCCGCTTTTGACATCGCGCCCGATCAACAAGCCAGAATTGATTTGAGAAAGAGCAGCGATTTCTTTCGTACTGGCGAAACGAGCCGTACCGTGCGTTTTGCCGTCCAGACTTCCGAAATGGGTGATCAACGGATTGGTCAATAGACGGAATGCGACAGCAAGCAGAATTGCTGTCACACCGAAAACGACGATCGCGTTGGCGATTGGATTATTTTCCAGATGGGTAACAAAAAGCAGACCGGTGGAAATGCTCCAGCAAAACAGTCCAACGATCCCAAGGAGAACGATACCGCCGATCAGTGCTTTGATGGCACGAATAGGCAGAAAAGCGAGTTGAGTGATCGCCCAGATGGGATCGCGCCGTGCCTCGTTGAGCATGGTCCTGAAAGCTACGGATGCCTGCCGAATCTGGCTCATTTCGCTAATTCTCCTGGGGTCTGGAGTGGTTGCAAGTCGGGTGCTGTTCCGATCAAATCTTGAAACAGGGATCGGTCTATTTCTCGCCGCAAAAAATTGGGTAGCTCCCGGCGCAACCACTCACGCAGTCTGCGCGAGAATTCAGGATCGTCATTGCTCTCCAGTCGTTGTAGAACGAATGTTCCAATCAGCACTTTGCGGCGAGTTTCATTCGCGCGTTCCTGTTTTGAAAGCCGCAATTTGAGTGCGCTTCGCTGAGCATCAAGTTGTGCCAGTCGCTCTTCAATCGTTTTGTGCGTCATCGTGATCCTCCTGTTGCCCTTATCAGAGCGCGGAAACGGGACCGTTGTCACTCCCAAGAGTGTGGCTTTGAAAATGGCAGGCAAAAACGTCACACTGATGCGCAGGTTTGATTGAGAAGGACGACAAACGTGTCGGTATTGGGAAAGCCAGGCCAGAGGGAGAATTTTGCTAAGGGCGCACTTACGAGTTGGTCTCCAGCTCGGATTAAGATCAGATGTAGCCTAAAAGCCGAGAAGAGGAAGTTCGCGTGGCGATCTATCACTTCAGCATGAAGCCGGTATCACGTGGAAAGGGTCGCAGTGCGGTTGCAGCGATCGCCTACCGCGCCGCTGCGAAGCTCTTAAATGAACGCGATGGTGTCACTCATGATTTCTCACGCAAAGAGGGTGTGATTCATTCGCAGATCGTTCTGCCGGAACACGTGAAAGCGCCTTGGGCATACAATCGTGAAAAGCTTTGGAATAACGCAGAGTTTGCTGAGAAGCGCAAAGATGCTCGAGTCGCACGCGAATTTGAGATTGCATTGCCACACGAATTAACGGCTGCCCAACGTTTGGATGCTGCTCAGGCTATCGCGCAGGTCCTGGCAAACCGTTATGAATCTGCCGTGGATTTTGCCGTTCACGAGCCTCATCGGGAAGGCGACGTGCGCAATCACCATGTTCACCTAATGATGACCGTAAGAAAAGTTACAGCCACAGGCTTGGGTGAGAAGACTCTAATTGAACGCGAAAATAAGTGGTTGATGGCTCGCAATCGTCCAACAACCGACGTGCAAATTGCCGACCTCAGGCGTTGTTGGGAAAACATTGCAAACACACATCTTGCGGTGTCCGGATGCGGTCGGACCATTGATCATCGCTCGCACTGGGACCGCGGATACCGGATTGAGCCGACAGTTCATATTGGCGTGCACGCAACGCAGATTGAGCGCCGCGGATCTGACTTGGAACGGGCACGGCTGAGTGCAGCGTCCGTCGCACAGAATGCAACCTTGATTCGCGAACACCCCGCGCAAGTCTTGTCGATTATTACTGATGAGAAATCTGTGTTTAATCGCCAGGATATTGCAAGAACGCTGCATCGCTATCTTAATGGGGATCCTAGTGAGTTTCAAAACGCGTTTGCACGCGTGTTGTCTTCGCGTGAACTTGTCGAACTTGAAGACAAATGCAGTGATCCTGATCACAGGAAATCGGCGTCGGCCGGCTACACGACGCGCGAGATGATGGACCTTGAGTCTCGCATGTTGAAAGCTTCGATGCTTATGCGTGAGTCATGCTCCTATGATGCGGAGTGGCATTCTTCGGAAGATCAAAAGGAATGTCGCGAAACGATACAGCTGTCACTGGAGCAAATGGCGGCGGTTGAACACGTCACTGGGCCTGAACAGATCGCCGTCGTGGTTGGATATGCGGGTGCGGGGAAATCGACCATGCTTGCGCAAGCGCGACGAGCTTGGGAAGGAAAGGGCCACGCAGTTCATGGGGCGGCCCTGTCTGGAAAAGCGGCTGAAGGGCTGGAGGCAGCGACTGGAATACCAAGCCGAACGCTTGCCTCCTGGGAGTACGGATGGCAGCAAGAACGTTGCAATCTGAACCGTCGTGACGTGTTTGTCCTCGATGAGGCGGGCATGATCGGAACACAGCAAATGAGCCGTGTGATATTTGAGGCTGAATCGCGGGGTGCCAAGATCGTTCTCGTGGGAGACCACGAACAGTTACAGGCAATCGGTGCCGGTGCTCCGTTCCGAGCCATTGCTGAGGAAACGGGTTATGCGAAACTGACTGAGATCCGACGGCAGCGAGCAGACTGGCAGAAGGAAGCTTCAGTTGCATTTGCGACGCATGATACATCTACAGCGCTTGCAGCCTATAGAGATCAGGGTGCAGTTCATTTCTTTGCTGACCAAGAGACAGCCTGTAAATCAATTGTCTTGGATTATCTTGCTGATCGGTTTGAACGACCGCTAGGAACGCGCGTGGTCATGGCGCATCGGCGCGTGGATGTACGCGCAATAAACGAAGCAATCCGCTCGGCGCTGATGGAGCGTGGTGAGCTGTCGCGCGTTGAGTACTCTAGCGAAATAAAGGTCGGGAAAAAAGGCTTGTCCGAGACAGCAGAACGCAGCGAGGCGGTTGTCGAAACAAGCCTTGGCAAAAGGGGTTTTGCAACGGGAGACAGATTTGTCTTTCTTAAGAACGACCGAAATCTCGGTGTCAGAAACGGGATGCTCGGGACCGTCTCGAGTATTCAAGCAGACCGGGCGGGAAATATTTCCGCTATGTGCGTCACCTTGGATGATCGAGCTGGCGAAATGGTTCGATTTTCTACGAAGAACTATTGCTCATTTGACCATGGCTACGCAACAACGATCCACAAAAATCAGGGTGCGACCGTAGACCGAAGTTTTGTGCTGGCTTCAGCTACGATGGATCGGCATTTGACCTATGTCGCCATGACCCGCCATCGTGAGGACGTTAAGTTATATGCTGCATTGGACGCATTCCATCGTCCAGATATGTCGCGGAAAATCGGACGCCTTGTAGAGCATGGTAAAGCTCCTTTCGAACATCGCGCGAGCGAGGAGCTCAGTTACTTCGTCACACTGGAAGAGGAGGGGATCGGACGGAATACGGTATGGGGTGTTGATCTTGAAAGGGCTATGAAACTCGTTGCACCAAAAATAGGAGATACGATTGGTCTCAAGCACCAGGGTTCTGATCCGTTGGTGCTGTCAAACGGAACGCCGACGCATCGTAATAAGTGGAAAGTGGTTACCGAGGAGGAAATGGCTTTCGATCACATGGCGCGTCGGCTGTCTCGGTCAGGCATCAAACAAAATGTTATCGACTATAACCCGGCAATTGTTGGATCCCGCCACCCGATACAACGAACTACTGCCGCAATGGCCTTGGAAATATTTGAGCGGGTGGAGCAAGCCAATCTTACGCAGAACATCCCCGCCCTACGGCATAGTCGCGAGAAAGAGCGAACTGAAAAAAAGGCGCTCTGTACACCTTCCGTGACTGGTAAAACACCTCTCGGAATGTTTGATGGCCTTAAGCTCAAAGTTCATACAGAACCTGCTCAGGTGGACTTAATCCATTACGAGTCTTCACTGCATCAGATGGTTACTGGCGCCGACGCACGATACGTTAGCTCTCGAAAAAGCAATGATGCTTTGGCTGAACGTACGCGGCGCCTGCTGCCGCTTGAGGTAGCGGTTGATCGCTACGCACGAGCCTATAGCTCAATCGAACGTCACATCAACGAAGGTCTTCCTGTTCTCTCCACACAAAGGCGAGAACTGCGGGATGCAGGAAATAAGCTGGACGAGTTGGGGACCGGCAAGCGAGTGCTTTTAGAGTCCGCTTTGCAGCATGATCCTGAAGCAGCGCGCAGCCTAACTGAGCTCAGTGGTCGGGAGCGCGTTACGCGCCTCGTTGCGAGTATGCGACGTGAAAACTTAGCGCGAATTGATCCGGAGATAGGGGCGCAACGCTTTATTGAGCGCTGGCAAACATTAGAAATCCAACATAGCCACCTCTGTGATTGGAGGTCGCGCGATGATCGCCGAAAGGTCGAGCGGCAGATGCATGCACTAGTGAAGAGCCTCTCTGAAAACCCTCTGATTGAGGCGGAGTTACGCACTCAAAGGCAAGCTCTGGGATTTCATTATGTCCTGGGTGGACACGAGAGCCTTTCTCAGGAGCTTCGTCAACGAATTCGTCATGTGCGAGAGCATGATCGCGATTTGGTTCTTAAGCTGTAGAGGGATTATCATGGCCGTATCAAAAGAAATAACCGCCTCGACGCAGGCCGCACCAGAAACTGGTTCAACAGATCCCGCCTTGGCCTTCGATAGTTTGCGATATACTGTGGATGCAGTTGCGCGTGATCTCAGCCGTGAAATGACAATCATCCGCAAAGGCGTCGAGGCTGCTTTCGAAGAATTCGACCGACATGGCGGTGTTCACGATTACAATACTGAAATTGCGCAGATATTAAAGCAACTGGCCCAGATTGCGAAAATCCTTCACAAGATTGAACGCATGCCTGTTCTGCACCAGGATCCGCAGACCATGGCAACTCTCATAGAGCAACGCGCCGTCAGTTTGGTTCGCAGCACAGTTCTTCAGCTAGAGCGGGAGACGGCGGATTTGAAGCAATTAAGACAAATGTTGAACTCTCAACTTAGGAGCGCCCGTCATCGCGACCGCCAAAACCGAATGCTCACAGGCTTCAGTGGTATAGGCGTTATCGTTGGGATATTACTCGTGTTATTTGGTCCACAGATCGTTCCCGGAGATTTCGACGAGACGGTTGCTACAATTGTACTCAAAGAGAATGGTTGGACAGCTGGATCTCGGCTTATGCAAGCGTTTAGTCCATCAGGTTGGAGTAGCCTGGTCCGCTCGGATAAACTTGTAAGAGCTAATCACGCTTTACTTGCCGCCTGTGCCAAAACTGCTGCAAAGACCAACAAAGATCAAAAATGTATGATTAACGTTTCTGCGGGATCTATTGGTCTTTGATGCAACAATAGCGAATTCTGGTGCTAATGCTTTACTGTCCTAAAAATTGTAACAACATGGAAAACCGAGCGAGGCACAAGGCTTGAAACTTTCTACGATATTTCTCCAAGAGAAGCTCGAGTGCCTTCTGTTGTAGCATGAGCCGGTGCAACTGTTGCAAAAATGCTTCTGTGTTCTTTCTGATGTCTAAATCTTGTTGATGCCAGCGCTTTGACGATTGCGCCAACCGGCAAATGATATAATGACCAATTTACTCAACTTTAGCCAGCAAGTCCCGATAGGCAAGCCAGCGATCATGCAACGCCTATTTCGGGGACATTATGCTGGGGACTCCATCTTTCCAAAATACGATCAACCAGCGCTGGTTGAAAGCTCTTTCCGCCTCCGTCGCTCTGTTGGCTGCGATTCCAGCTCATGCGCAGACTGCGCCTGAAAAGAATGCTATAAGCCAGAACACCGTGGGCGAAACCGCTGAAGTGATAAGGTTGCAGACAATCACACTTTCAGCGGAGCGCGCGGCCAAAAACCTGCTCGATGTTCCGATGTCCATCAGTGTGATTGATCGTGATACGCTCGACCGTCATCAGGTACGTGATATCCAGGATATGGTGCGGTATGAGCCGGGTGTAAGCGTTGATCGTCAGACGTCGCTCACCAATCCTTTCGGACAGCTCAACAGTTTCAATATTCGCGGTGTTGGCGGCAACCGTGTGCAAATTCTGGTCGATGGCGCGCGCGTTCAGGAGCGCACCACCGATGGTAGCCGCGACTTTGTCGATCCGTTTAATATGAAATCGGTTGAGATCACGCGCGGGCCGAACTCTGTTCTGTGGGGTGCTGACGCATTGGGCGGCGTCGTGTTTTTCAGGACGCTTGATGCCGACGATCTTCTGGATGGTACCAAGCCATGGGCCGTCGAAACCAAGTTCAGCTATGACAGTTTCGATAAATCGTTCCGAAAGCAGATTACCGGTGCTGCCGAAGCCGGAGACTTCAAGGTTATCGGTAGTTTCGGACATATGAGCTCGTCTGAACCAGATATGGGTAAGGCTCGTGCAGATGGTGGTATTTGGGGATGCCCACGTGAGTCTATTTGGCCTTGCAACAAGGCATTTCCAATGGATACCGACGCTTATAATGGCTTAATGAAACTGCAGTGGAATCCATCTGCCGATCATGAATTCAAGCTGACGGGCGAGTGGTTTGAGCGGAATACCGATGTCGATCAGAAATATGATTCGGGTGCTGCCAACCCGCTTTATGCAAGCATGCCCGCTTACTACAGTTTTTATTACCAAAACGAGAGTTGGGATCGTTCGCTGAAAATGCAGCGCGCTCGCTTTGCTTTGGATCATCGCTGGACCGTCGGTTCCTCCTGGCTGGATGAGGTGAAGTGGAACATTTCCTATTCACCGCAAAAACGCGATACTACCAGCACTCAGATCCGCAACTACTCCCTTCTGGCAACGCCGCGACGTGAAAAGCGTATTCAGATTCGCAATTATAGCGAAGACTTTCTACAGGCAGATGTTCAGCTGACATCGTCATTTGATCTTGGTCAGACAAGCCATAAATTCATCTATGGTTTTGCGGGCGATATCACCAAAAGCAATTATGATGGTGATAATATCACCACCAATCTCAACACGGGTATAACGACGGTTACGCCGCGGCAGGGTTTCAATTTCCCGAAAGTCGATACAATTCGTGCGGACTTTTATGTTCAGGACGAAATCAAGCTGCTGGATGAACGTTTGACGCTGACACCCGGCTTGCGTCTGGCAACCTATTCCCTCGATCCGACCAAGGATGATGGCTATGTGTCACTCGATGGGTTTGAGCCGGAGAAGATGGATGAAACCCGTCTGATCAAGCGCCTCGGTGCGATCTATAAGCTCGACGACACCTATTCGGTATTCGCCTCCTATGGCGAGGGCTTCAAAATGCCAACTGCTCAGCAGCTCTTTGTTTCGTCCACCTCTATCGGCGCAACGAGCATGGTTGAGGTCATTCCAAACCCGAACCTGAAGCCGGAATTTGTTCGCAGTTATGAAGCTGGTCTACGCGGAGAATTTAATCGAGGCTATTTCAGCGCTTCCACATTCTATTCGGATTACAAGGACTTTATCCGTGGCTTGCAGCGGGTTCCGGGAGAAGCAGATAAATACACATCCGACAACGTGGAAAGCGTGAAGGTTTGGGGTATCGAGTTCGGCGGAGAGTACGAGGTTTACAACAATGTTTTTGCCAACGCGGCGCTTTCTTATATGCGTGGCGATCAGCGTGTGGACGCCGGGTCTCAGAAGACGCCGTTTGATGGTGCGTCGCCACTTACAACCGTTCTCGGCCTGCGTTACATAATTCCAGACTGGAACCTTGAAACCGAGTTTGTTGGAACTTTCGCATCCGGTGTGAAGCGCCGTGCCGACGAAGATGCCTTCAAACCTTCGAGCTACACGGTGTTTGATGCCTATGCGAAATGGTCTCCAACCAAGCATATTGATGTGAATTTCGGTGTCGAGAACATCTTCGACAAGCGCTATTTCCCAAATACGCTGACAGGTTATGCCAATTCGCCGGAGACGTCCTCCGTTGCCAATGTCAATCCGCTTGAGATGCAAGTTGCGCCAGGCCGTACCTTCAAGGTTGGCGCCACGATGCGTTTTTGATCGCCATTGATGATCAACATGCCGGGGCAGGGTTAAAGCTGCTCCGGCTTTCTCATGTCAGTATCGGTTGATTATGTTCACTGTGCTTAAACAATTTTGGCAGCTGCTCAAATATTGCAATTCTGGCGAGGGGAAAGTCCTCGGCTGGCTGCTTCTTGCTTTGATATTCGCACTGGAGCTGGTTGGTATCTATACAGGTCTCTGGCTCATCAAATGGACCGCAGATTTTTATAATGCCCTTGAGCAACGCAATGTTTCGGATGCCGTCAATCAAATCGGGGTTTTCTGGCTCATCGTCCTGACTAATACGTGTCTTGGCCTTAGTGGCGAATATCTTCAGGGCACATTGAAAATCCGCTGGCGTGAGAAGCTTACGGAGACAGTTATTTCTGCTTGGATGGTGAATAAAGCCTATTGGCATCTGGCGATCCGCAAAGATGGACAGAAGCCTGATAATCCGGATCAGCGTATTGCCGAGGATTGCGAGCTGTTTGTTAAGCACATATTGACGGAAGGTATGGGGCTTATCACCACAATAATAGCCCTGTTTTCTTATGTTGCCGTGCTCTGGGGACTCTCAACTTATGTGCTAAGCTTTAGTGTCTTCGGCACAGATATGGCCATTCCACGTTACATGCTCTGGGCAGCCTTTCTCTATGTTTTCATTTCATCATTTGTAACTCACTTCTGTGGGCGTCGTTTGAAAGCAACCTTCGTTCAGCAACAGAAGAAAGAAGCTGACTTTCGCTTTGCTATGGCGCATGTGCGGCAGCATGCTGGCGACATTGCTATCATGAATGGCGAAGGCCGTGAGAAGCAGATCCTGGCAGATAAATTTTCTTCTGTCCGTGAGAACTGGTACCGATTGGTCTTCCGTCAGGTGCAGCTCGGCGTGTTCACATTTCCCTATCGCCACAGCATTTTCCGAATTCCAACCTTCCTTGGTTTACCGGCATATTTTGCGGGCACAGTAACATTTGGCGGACTGATGCAGCTCGGGCAAGCCTTCTCGCATGTTTCTACCAACCTCTCGTGGTTCATATTCAAGTATAAAACATTGGCCGAACTCGTATCGGCAGTCTCCCGACTGTCTGGATTCCTAAATGCGATTCAGACTGTTGGTAGTGAAGGACAATTATCAGTTGCAAGGTCTGCACATTCATCGCTGCAGTTGCGTGATGTCGCGCTGAAGACACCAGAGGGGCAGGATCTGTTGAAAATCTCGGATCTCGATATCGAACCGGGTAAAACTGTCTGGTTGCGAGGTCGTTCGGGGTTGGGAAAGACGACATTGCTTCGGCTTATTGCCGGCGCGTGGAATTTTGCGAGCGGCACTCTCCACCGCCCTGACGCGACAATGCTGGTGCTTTCACAAAAGCCCTATATGCCGAATGCACCTCTCCATGATGCCGTAGCCTATCCGCTTTTTGCGGAAAAGTTTGACCAAGCCGAAATTGCGACGGCCCTGGAAAAGGTTGGCTTGTCGAAACTCTCACTTCCCGCAGCATCGACGCAGCAGATTGCGCCGGGAACGCTCTCTGGCGGCGAGATGCAAAGGCTTGCCCTTGCTCGCGCCTTGTTAATGAAGCCAGAATGGCTCTTTCTCGATGAGGCGACGAGTGCGCTGGATAAGCTTTCTGAAACCGAGTTGCTCGATCTCCTGCGACGTGAGCTTCCCAATTCAACCATCGTTATTCTGGCTCACCGGGAGCCGGGCAATCTTTCAATCGACAGCGTGATCGATCTTGAAGCGTTTGGCGCGGCCCAAACGCGCAAGCAAGCACCTGTCCCACAAACTGCATGAGGAAATTATGAGCGAACAACCGATCCGCTTGAAGCTTTTGGCCGATGCGGCTGATGTTCTGAAGACGCTGCCCTTAATGGGCAAACTTATGATCAACTCCAAAAGTGGCGGCGCGACACATGAGCGTATCGGTGTCGTGGAGCAGGTTGAGGTTCGTGACGGCTGGATTTATTTCTCAGGTAGCGAGCATCATTCGCGCATCGATCTTTCGGCAATTGCCTCGCTGATTGCTGATCGTAGCAGTGTAATGCAGGAGAAGGTCTATCCCCGTATCGATCTTCTTGCTGAAGATGAGAGTGTGGTCGGCAGCGTGATCGGCTTTGATGGTGCGGAACCGTTCGATCAGGCTCTGAATGGCTTTGAGTTCTCGGCTCTTCCACCCAAAGACAAAGATCGCGGTACCGGCGAAGCGCTGGAAGTCGGTGATGATGAACCCGGTTTGAAGCCTTTTGCGGCAGCCCAGCGCAATAAGGCAGAGGTGCGCATTGCGCTCGACTTACCAGCCTTCAAGCAGGAATGGTCGGGCGAAATGCCCGACGTGCGTCCGTCCCGCGGCTTTATCAATGTGATGAAACCGGATTTTCATCTGCATCTCAAAGCGGGCCACGTTGCTTCTTGGCATGAGGTAGAAGAAGGGGATGAGTATCGCTTCTACGCTCTCAATGAGGCGGGTCAGCAAACGGGTCTCGTCGTGTCGGGCAAAAAGGATGCGTTTCGATGAGCTTAGAGCCTTTATCGGTACAAGCCGGGCAATGGATTGATTCAATAACGCCAGAAGTTCGCACGCATCAATCGGTTATGCATGAAATGGCCAAGAAGCGCGTTGTGCTTCTCGGCGAACAGCATGATCGGCACGATATTCATCGCTGGCAGGTGAATGTTTCTGCGTCTCTTCTTGCTCTTCGCGATAAGCTTGCCGTCGGCTTTGAGATGTTTCCGAGAAGAATTCAGCCAGTGCTTGATGAATGGGTGGCAGGCAAGCTTGAGGCCGAGCAGTTTCTGGAGAAAGCTGAATGGGGCAAGGTCTGGGGCTTTGATGCAGATCTTTATTGGCCGCTTTTCCACTTCTGCCGCGAGTTTAACGTCAAGATGCTGGCGCTTAATTGTCGCCGCGATCTCGTGACCCGTGTGGGCAAAGAAGGCTGGGATGCGATTGCGGAAGAAGATCGTGATGGCCTGACCCCGGCACGTCCGGCGAGCCTTGCGCATCGCGAACATCTTTTGCGTCTGACCAATGGCGGGCCGCCGAGCATGCAGGGAAAACCTGCCGACGCACCTGAGTTTGACCGCTTTGTTCGTGCGCAGCAAACCTGGGATCGGGCCTTTGCCTGCAACATCGCGGCATATCTCAAAGAAAAGCCCGAAGCGCTTGTCGTCGGCATCATTGGGCGTGGGCATATGGAATATGGCTTCGGCACACCAGATCAGCTTGATGAATTGGGTATCGGAGAAGTTGGCGTTCTCTTGACCGAATATATTGGTGAGAAGTTTGAAAAGGTAAGCCAATCCGATATTGCTGACGCGGTTTTTGGATTGCCGGGATAGTAATAACGTCTTTCCCGGTCACGTGGCTGATAAGAATGATCGGTGCTTTCAAGGGTAAAAGACCAAACATTGAGGATCATGAAAATGAAAAATCAAACGAGTTGGCGCCTGTTCATGATGTTTGGTTCTTTGCTGACCGTGACGTCCTACAGTTTGTCATCTGTTGCGCAGACAGGGCCTCGTGTTACGGCACCGGCCGCACCATCTGAGGCGGAAAAGCCTCCGATCACCAATCAGACTGAATGGCAAAGCGCTGTCATCCGCATCCTCCGACGCTATGGGGTTCTTCTGTCGCGCGAACTCCGCCCTCTTGAACTGAATGGTGTTTTCAAACCGAAGATCAGCTTTTATCTGGCGCCGGATGGAGCTGTCTCTGATGTCGAGCTCGTGGAAAGTTCAGGCGACGATCTCGTCGATGCTGCAGCATTGAAAGTTCCGACCGCTGGTGCAGCTTTTCCACCTTTCACGCCAGATATGCCAAGCGACAAGCCCAAGAAGCTTATTGCTCCATTTGAAGTGCATCTGAGCAAGCCAGAACCCGAAGAGCCTAAAACCAGTGATCCGGCCAAGCCGCAATAAGCATCAGGCCACCTTTAATTCTCCAATTGGCAGACCGGTGTCGGTCATTTTGTTATCGACACCATTTTCATCGAGAAACTGCTTCATTTCGGCATAGGTCTCAAACCAGGCGCGGTTGTATTTGTCGAATAATGACTGGTCCCAGTAATCTTCCAAACGGAATTGCTTGTCACTGAAAACATCATAACTTGGGATTTTATAGGTTTCGGCAAATTCCGCAGTGCGGCTGTCATAAGTGAAATAGATCGATGGAATGCCGTTAGCGAGCGCCATCAGATTTCCGTGCAGGCGATAGCCCAGGACCAATTGCTGCTTGCGCACCAATTCCTCGTAGTCGGCAACAACATCCGAATAGAACATGCGATGCCGATAAAGGTTTTCGATTGTGTCATCGAAATACCAGTCAGCGGTCCAGCGATGCGCTCTGAGGGCGGCGATAGCCTCTTCCTTTTGTTCAGCCGTGCCGAACACCATCTTTTTTTCTTCAATCTCGCCCTGTGCCATGAGCGTTACGTCAAAGTGTGCGGCCATTGTGCGGATCAGATCGCGATGCCGGGTCAGATATTGTTCAATATCCTGCGCGTAAGCCGGTGAAACCTCGCGCCGCACCGTAACACCAACCTGGCTCACTTCCTCAAGCGGTGGCAGTTTGATGCGCAGATGCTGATTGTTACGGCGAAACGCCGTCGGGCAACCGATGATACGGACATTCTGAATTCCGATATCGTTGAGTACCTGAGCCGTATAAGCCCCACGCACTCCAACAGAGACGGTTGAATCTGCGATCATGCGCAGAACCGCCTTTGTTTCCTCTGACAGCTGGATTTCACCGCGCACCGGCGCTTGTGCGCCAACACCAAAAGCGATGACGGGCAACTTCAATCGCTGCAAAACAGGGATCGTATCGCGCCAGTTCATGTCCTTGTTTATGTAGTTCGAGCCACGCAGGATCACATAATCATATTCTTCCCGCAGCTGATCGATTTTCTCCGGTGAGAAATTGGTGATCGGCAGCTCGGAAGCTTTTTCATAATTCATCAGCTTCAGCGAAGATTCAAAAACAAAGGCGTCGCCGATATTGTGATAGTGATTGATGCTGCCCTGCACGTCGGTATGACGATACCAGCGGACATTGTCGTGATCGTACACTTCTCCTGCGGGGATCATGACGAGGGCGCGTGCCATAGGCTATTCCTTCTTTTGTAACAGATACAGGCGAGCCAGGCTCAGCTGGCCTGTGAAAGTACGGTTGTATCCACGGCAGGCTTTAGCCTGCGCGGATGGGCTTCCCGTAACTGGTGATAAAGATCGAGGTGCTCTCTTGCACAATCGACATAATGAACAGGCTTGCGAATGGATTGATGAAGACGGTTCCAGATATTCGGATCGCTCAGCACTTCAGTAAAACGATCAGCCAGATCTTCGGCGCTTCGCACGCGGAAATGCAGGCCGTCCTCGCCGTCACGAATTTTTTCGGCCATGCCGCCAATGTTCGAGCAAATGACAGGACGGCGATGATGCAATGCTTCCTGAATGACGATAGGTGAATTTTCCCACCAGATCGAAGGCATCACAACCCAGTCCACCGACTGCATAAGCCGCGGCATTTCAGCATTCTGATAGGCGCCGTAAAAGCGGACACGCGGTCCTGCTTCTTCAATGAGCTTCTGCATTCGTGCCTGAAATGCCGGCGGTTGCTTTTCGAGATTACCGCCAAAGATCATAAGGCGGGAATCCTCGCCCCATACCTGTTCGGGAACGCGTGACACCGCATCGACAAGCACGTCAATGCCTTTGAACGGGTTGATCTGCCCGAAAAAGGCAAAGCGACTGCGCCGTGGGTCCGGTCCCGTCAGCTCGCGCGGCGGCGTTGTCTGTGTGATCGCGATCCCGTTTTCGATCACTGCCATTTTCTGAGGATTTATACCCCATTCGCGATAGCGGTTTGCCAGAAACTCGCTGGGCGACACGAAAGCGTCTGCCAGTTCCAGCATCCCGCGCACGAAACGTTCGCGCTTTAAAAAGCGGGCAGGCGGTATCTGCGGGAAGCAGGCGTGACAATCAATTGGTGACGCTTCATTGCAGAGCTTCGAGGTGCCTGCTTTTACCATCTGCCCGTCATTGTTGCAGATCGAGAGGAACTCGTGAAACGTCACCAAAATGATGCGATCCGGCAATGTCTCGCGAATAGCATAAAGCGTTTCTAGGCCGAGGCCGAGTACGTGGTGAAAGTGAATGATATCCGGGTCGAAATCGCGCACAAACCGCAGCAGATCGCGGCGGATTTCGTCGGTGTTTTTGTTTGAAAGATAGAAGTGATCATACTCGTCAGCATGAAAGAGAATTTCGTCACTTGCGCGACGCATACTCATCAGTGCAGTCGTCCCATGCCGGGGGATGGGGTGTGCCGCGCGTGCCAGATAGACTGACTGCACGTCGGGAATGGTGTTTAAGCCCCTGTGCAGATTATAGGATGCAATTTCACCACCGCCGAGTGAGATCGACGGATGGGCGTGGGAAATGACCAGAACGCGGAGCTTCTCGCTCATACGGGTTCCTCCATTTGTATTTTGCGCTTGCCAGCGAGAATGGCCGACCACCGGGCGTCGAAAACCTGGCGGTCGATCCGTTCAATTAAAGCAATTGTTGAGGCCTTGTCGGTGAGAGAAGTATCATCCGCACCGAGCATCTGTGCTGATGGCAGCCAGTAGGAACGCAGGCCCGATTGTTTGAGCTTTAGCCCAAGGTCCAGGCCCTTTTCATGCGTGCCGAGGTAGCCTCGTGTGAAGCCTCCGGCTGAAAACAATGCTTCGCGCGGCATGATGCAGCATTCAAAAGTTGCCGTTGCCACTTCGGTCAGCGACATGCCGGATATGGCGTCGATCGGATAGCCCGCATAGCGACTGATGAGGGCGCGATCCGATTGTGGTCCTGCGACCCACGTCCCTGCCCAGCGGATTGAATCATCTTCGTAGGCAAGGGTCGGAGAGAGCACACAGTCTTTATGGGTTTCATATGCATTGACCAGCTTGTTGAGCCAGCCAGCCTTTCGTGGCAGCAGGGAGCCTGCCAGAAAGACAACCTGATCGGTAGTAACAGTGCGCGCGCCGACTTCCAGCGCGTCATAAAGATCTTCCGAGCCATTGGCCGAAACAAGTCGAATGCGCAGGCGATAGAAATCAGCAAGCCGTCTGATCTGAACGCCGACGCGGTCTATGATTTCGGTTGCTGCTGCGATCACAATCGGTGCTATTCGCGTTTCAGGATCAAGAGCAAGCAGCGCAAGCAATGGCTCGATCTCTTCGACGCGCTCGTCAATCCCGATGATGATTGCTGGCCCTATTGCGTCTTCAAATGGTCCCAAATCAACCACACCGAATACTTCAGGTGCCGGGCGGGTAACGCCACGCAGCAGCGGCACCAGCTGCTGATCGACGATGTGGCGTAATGCCCAGGCGTTGGGGTCCGTTGCGCGAAGCTGCCGCACGATTGCATCGCGCGAGGTCACGCGCGTCGGCGTTAGCGGAAAGAAGGCACGCCGCCCGTCGCTGATGGATAATTCTAGGTAGAAGGGTGACGTACTGTCACCATCAAGTTCCGCCGCAAATGCCACAAAGCCATGAGCATGTCTGCTTGGATCAAGACCAGCATTGAACGGTGGTTGATTGTCAAATTCACGCGTCACATCCGGACGATCAATGCGCGTCCATGTTGTGTCGATCTGGATTTCTCCACGATGACGACGCAGTTTTACACCTTCCACGTGGCTGTCGGGATCGAGCAACCAGCCTGCAACAAGAAGGCCACTGCCTTCAACGCGGAAAACATTGTCGATGCCAATCCGGACCGGAAACGGGAGGGCCGAAACAGTGTCGGTGCCGTCAAAGCGATTGGCTGCCGAACGCAGCCTTAACAAAATATCTGTTGAGCTTCTAACGCGCGGCAGGATTGCGCGGATATGGGCCGGCGTCTCGCGGGAGCCGGACAAAAGTCTGCGATCATAGACTTCTGTAAACCGCCAGCCGCGCCTGCCGCGAAACAGAATTCGCTCAATATCATTGGCTTCAACCGGCTCATTGGAGAGCAGCAGTCCGGCAAAACCGGATGCTTGTTCGTTGAGGTCAGGGCGGGCGAAAACACTGATCGCACATTCGGCGAGCGACGAATTTTTGCCGCTGATAAGCAGTCGCGTGACACTGGGTATCAAATCCTGTGCCCAGCCCTGAACGAAAATCTCGCCTTCATCGCTAGCGCCGATCAATTCGATACAGCCATCCGAACGCGCTCCTGCTTGTAAGAGAACAGTGATCGCTGAAAGCTTCTTCCGGCTGATTGGTCCTGAAATCAGGCCTTCGACGAGCTCGTCAATGACGCCGGGCAGAGCCGAACCCGACAGATCAGCAATCATTGCAACAAAATCCGCAATGGAGGCGGATCGTGAGGCAAAGTTATAGCGCCCTACCTTGGCCCGGTGCTGGAACATGATTGTTTTGAGCACGCCTCGACGCAGTACATTGGTCGGAACAATTGCCACAAAACCGTGCGTTCCGGCAGACGAAGGTTCTTTCAGCGGCCAGGTAATGAGATTTGTTTTCACACTCATTGCCGGGTCGCCGTTCAGAAAGGCCGTAACCTGATCATTGGTCGCACTGCCAATACCCAGCACTAAAACCAGCGTGTCCTCAATCACGCTGCCGACCACCATTTCACCCTCCATCATCATGGGTGGGCGGTCTGGTGTTCTGGGCTGTTTTGGGGCTGAATTCGGACGTTCGTCTTGCACCATACGGCTTGTCCTTACGGCATGACTGCAAGCGTCAGAATTGCGCCTGCGACAAAGCCGGTCAAAACGGCAGCCAGCACGAAAAGTACCTTGATGTCACCGCTGCTTCTCTTGCGCACGTCTTCCATGCGCTGTTCAAGGCCCGCCACCACGCCATCCATGCGCATGATATGAACATCAAGCTCGGTCATGCGCTGGTGAAGATCGGTGCGCAGCGCATCAACCGAACCGGCGATATCGAGAAGCTCTGCTGGTGCCGCATTGCCGGAACTGTCGATGGTGGGTGCCGCGCGCTGCAATGACCGCTGGTTGACCTGCAATTGCCGCTGTGCAGCCATCAGCATATCGAGTTTATCGAGAATGCGGGTCATCGGTGCTGCGATGAGCGCTTCGGCCGCTTGCTCATCAGGCTTTGGAACGCGCAGCTTTTGCTCATTGCCTGCGGCATTGGCTGCCACGACCACCAGATCGCCAGCGCGGGCTGCAGCAAATTGCGGCAGCATCACTTCGAAAGCGTGGAGCCCATCGCCAATGCCATTGCGCTTGAGGTCTGGTCGCTCTTTGTCGGCGGGTGCTTCGGCAATAGGCTTGTCGTCCAACAGAACGCGAATGATAAGCCGCTCAGTCGGATAGGACGGATCAAAGGCCCAGCCGTAAAGACGTCCTTCTTCAATAGCGTCAACGCGCCCTTTCATGGCTTCAGCCCTTTGAGCTGTCGGCGAAGCGCTCTGTGCTTCAACCGGCTTTTGTGCCACTTCGGATGGAATTTTGGTCGCGATGTTCATGATCTACCTCTCATGCTGCCTCGACACGGGCCGCGCGCAGGGATCCAATCAGATCGAGATAGCGTGCTGCGGTGGTGTCGATGGTGTCCGGGTGCCGCGCGTTTTCGCCAAGTGACTGGCGCAGGTCCGGGTTTTCCGCCATGCGTCGCATTGCTTGGGCGAGCGCCAGCGGATCATTGGGCGGAACAGTGAGACCATTGATGCCATCAGTGATCATCTCGGCCATTCCACCAATATTGCTGCAGATGACGGGACGGCTTTGTCCCTGTGCTTCCTGAATGACAAGCGGTGCGTTTTCCCACCAGATCGAAGGCATGATCGCGCAATCCACGGATTGGATGTGTTGAGCGATATCCTCGCGGCGATAAGCACCACGCCGCTGCACAACAGGAGATGTCTGGGCAAAAAGCTCATCGATTTCGCTAACAAAGCTCTCGCTCTGGAAGGGAGCTGCTCCATGAACACGGAGCTCGAAATCAAATCCCTCGGCAATCAGCAGCTTTGCGGCCTCAAGCAGAACCGTTGCACCCTTCCACGGGTTGAGATTGCCAAAATAGCCAAAGGTCGGCTTGGCCCGCTCTTGCGGAACAGCCGTTGATCTTGCACGTTCCGGCTGGCCATTGGGGATGATCTGAATGCGATCATCGGCAAGGCCCCATTCTACATAGCGCTGTTTAAGAAAAGCACTTGGGGACACAAACGCATCGACAGTGCTCAGCAGCGATTTGATGTGCCGCTCACGAAGCACAAATTTATCCAGCGCAATATCTTTGAAACAAGCGTGGCAGCGGTCTGGACTTGCCCCATGACAAAGCTCTTTGCCGGTGGTACGAACCATCAGCCCGTCATGATGACAGATGGGGTAATAATCGTGCAGCGTCAGGACGATCCGGCAATCGGGCAGTGTGCGGCGCACGATATGGGGGAATTCTGCGCCCAAAAGCAGCAGATGATGCAGGTGCACAATGTCGGGCCTGAAGTCACGCAGCAGTTCAACAATATCCGGCACAATGCCGTATAGGTCGATCTGGCTCATATAGAAGCGATCAAAGTGCCCGGACCACAGCAGAATTTCATCGCCGCCATCGCCGATGCTCTGAAAGCTCGTGCCCGGGCGCGCTTCGCGATGCACCTTGTTGGTTGCACCTAGAAACATCGCTTCACATCCTGCCCGCTGATAGGCGCGGAACAGATCATGGGCGAAAATTTCCGTTCCGCCGGGGTGCAGCGATGGATGGTTGTGGGCTGCGATGAGTACACGCGGGGCCATCAGACACCACCTCCGCGCGAGGCAATGAAGATATCCTGATAGTGATCGGCTTCAATGCCGCGCCAATGCCCAAAGGACTTTGTTTGTAGCTCCAGTTTGGCACCTATAAGCGCACGGTCCAGAAAGCCGTTTTCAAAGCCGACCGCCGCAAGGGGCGGAAGTTCCGGCACAAACCAGCATGGGCCGGTTCCGTGACGTTCAAAGGAGAGGCGCTTGTCGCGCTTGCCGTGCCGGTCGCGAGCGGCAATGTCGTCTACGACAAAGGCAGTCATGAACAGTTTGCCACCAGGCGCCAGGACGCGCGAAATCTGTTCCAGATAGGATTTTACCTCGTCAGGCGGTAAATGCGTGACCACTGAGGTCATGATGACGAAGTCGAAGCTCTTATCCGCAAAAGGCAATGTGAGGGTCAGACCGCTCACGCTTCCTTTTGGATTATAAAGATCATGGGCAATGTCGAGATGACGGAACTCGAAATTGGGATAGCGCGCAGTGATGTTCTGGCGGCACCAGTTAACGCCACCGACCACAGGATCAATACCGGCATAGCGTGTCTTCGCCGTGTCGAGATATTGCGTCAGGGGTACGGCCATGCGGCCAATCCCCGAACCGATATCCAACACGCGTGAATCAGGCCTCAGCCCGCCCTTGCGGATGAAATGACTAAGGAACTCGGCACCCACGGCGCGATAATCGCCGTCTCCGACGAACACGCTGTTCGGGTCGGGTGAGGGCAGAAACCGGTTCTTCAAAACAGATTGTATCAGCCAGTCAATCTGTTCTTCGGGTATTGCTGGTTTGGCTTCAGGTTCTGGCTGTTTCAGCATTACCACTTCCGTCAAGCGGCGCTCCTTTCAGATTTGGCCACGATCACATTTGAGGGCATTGAGAGCTGCATCTCGTCGTGTTGCGGGGCCATCAATTCACTGATTTCTTCGTTCCAGCGCTGTGTGTGCAGCCAGGAATTATATTGGCTGGCAAGGCCGCGCATATAATCCGCGCTGCGGCGGATTGAGCGGCGCTCGAAATGGTAGAGGGCAACGCTCGGCTCGTAGTAAATCTGGAAGCCGAGCTGGCGAATTTTCAGGCACAGGTCGCTGTCTTCGTAATCGCCGATGACGTAGTCTTCACTGTAGCCGCCCACGAGGTCAAAGATGTCCTTGCGGGTAATCAGGCACGCGCCGGTAACGCCAGGCACATCACGCCCACGGCGCGCAGGCGCATAATTGCCCGGCATACCCTTGTGGTAGTGATGATTGAGCCAGATGCCCTGTCGATCGCGGGCAAAGTAAAGCCCGGCATGTTGCAGAGAGCCATCTTCAAACAAAAGGCGCGGACCGATTGCACCGAGCTTAGGCTCATCGAATAGCGGCTGGATCAGCTGCTGCAACCAACCATGTTCGGAAGGCACCACATCCGAATTGAGCATAACAATTGTTGTGCCTGTCGCGATGCTTGCGCCCGCATTGCAGGCGCGCGCATAGCCGCCATTGCGGTTCATGATTGCAAGCTTGAACGGCATATCATGCAGGATGTTGAGGCCGCCAAGCATATGCTCCGTGTCATCCTGAATTTCAGGTGAATCGAGCACGAAGATAAATTCAGCATTGGCGATCAGCCACGGATCAGTTGCCATCGATGAAAACTGAAACCGCAGGAAATCGAGATTGCGGTAAAGCGGGATGACGATCGAGGCCAAAGGAGAAGCAGGCGTCTCGCCAAATTCTTTGACTTCCGTGATGCGCACCGTTGCGCCGATCTTCTTTTCAACTTCTGTGAGTGCGGGCGCGAGAATCTGTTCAAAAACATGCGGTCGCGCCTGTTGTGGCGGGACGGAACGCAAGATCCGCATTCGCTGCGCGGATGGTTCAAAAGGTTGTGGCGCAGGCACCAGTGGTGCGGTGCTGCCCGACGTAAGTCGCATCTGAAAACGCGGCTGCAGCAATGGGCCAAGGTTTTTTGCCGACGGCAACCACGCAACAAAGCCTGTCACGTCCCTTTGTGGAGCATCCTCACGCTTGGTAGTTTTACCTGCAAACTTATGGAAATAAGGCTTGAGCGACTGAGCGCTGCCGCCTTCAGGTAAATATTCGATATCGGCTAGCATGGCCGAAGGATCATGCATCCAGCCACCGACGATCAGGCCCTCATCCAATGCCAGCGCCAGATCGATTTCGGCTGCCGGCTGAGAAGCAGATTGTGCAATTTGACGGACAGGCAGCGGCGAGCGCGTCTGTAAATCAATGGCAACGGCGGTTCCTGCCGCATTGATTTTGCCCAGTTGGCGAACCAGAAATTCCCGCAAAGCACCGTTACTCTGCCATTTGCTCCACCATTTGGTGAAGTCGTTTTGTTCTGCCGTTCGGGTTGCCATCTTGCGCACCGCGACACCCTTCTGCCCGCTTAGTACAAGCAGGAGCGATGAAGGCAGATCCTGCGGAGCTTCAACCAGAAGATGGCAGGCCTGCCAGGCATTGCGGCCCTGCTGACCAAGCACAAATCGCGGCGGAATGACCATGACGCTGCCCGGCGTTATGCCGTAAATGGCAGAGATTTCGCCGAGCATCGGATCAACGGCTGTTTCGAGAAGATGATGCCCGGAAACAGGTTCACCACAATGCTGTGCTTCCCGGGGTTCCGGCGTTAACGCGAAAGTCAGCTCGCGCACGAGGGATGCGAATGCCTGATTTCGCGTCAGCCGGAACGTGCTGCGCCAGGTTGTGAGGATATTGGTCAGAAGCTTGATATGGCCGGGCAAAGTGAGATCACTGACGACATGATTGACGTCGAATGCTGCAAGCTCATTGGCCGGATAAAGGATTGCTTGTGCCGTAGGTCCCAATGAACCTGCACTCAGCGATAATTCGATTGGTTCGGTTCCGGTCCGCATGGCCCAGAACATACGCATCCCACCATTTTCCAGCGGAATGCCAACACTGAGCAGTGGGACGGGCTGGACAGGCGTTTCCAGCTTGCATTTGTTTGTGGAGCGAGCCGGGCCGGGAACATCCCAGATGACCACAGCCACGTCGGCGCATAGACGGCAAATGGAGAGATTCTCGGTTTTGCTTTCAGTGTCCGCCGAATGGTCGAGGTTCAATGTGAGCGCCCTTTCATTCTTGTTGGAAATGCAGGGCCTGAAGCAGCGCTAACGAGGCTGGGTCGGGCCAAAAGTCGAGATTGAAAAGAATTAAAGAAGGAACATGCCCGGCGGGAGGATGCCGGGCACGCACTCAATCGTTTAATCAGTGGACAGTGAAATACTGGTCGGGATGAGCCTGTATATCTTCTGCACTGGTGTTCACGAGGGTAACGGTGTCGCCATTGCCAAGGTCGACAACGACATTGCCACCAACCTGTGTGACACGGTCTGCGAGGTCATCCGCCGAATTGACATCAAGGCCATTGATGCCCTGCTGGATCTGAAGGATGTCTTCGCCTGGGTTGAAGTCAAGGATGACGTCGTTTCCGCCGCCGCCATTGAACAAGAAGACGTCGCTACCGGCGCCGCCGATAAGGATGTCGTCTCCAGCACCGCCATCGAGGATGTCGTTGCCGTCGCCGCCCAAGAGAATGTCATTCTCTTCGCCGCCGAAGAGAAGATCCGAGCCTGCACCGCCCTGAAGAACATCGTCTCCAGCGCCGCCAAACAGCACATCGTTCCCATCGCCGCCGCTTAGGACGTCGTTTCCTGCATCACCGAACAGAATGTCATTTCCGTTTCCGCCGAAAAGGAGGTCATCACCATTTCCGCCGAAGAGGATGTCATTCCCGTCATCGCCGAAGATGGTGTCATTGCCATCACCTCCGAATACGAGATCATCACCGCCATGGGCGCGGATGAAATCGTCAAAGCGGGAACCGAACAACACGTCGTCGTAGGCGCCGCCTTCTAAAGTGGCCATCTGCTTCTCCTTGTGTTCCTGTATGGGTTACAAAAAGGTCGGGAATAAACCGACCATCATGCTTGTAGTAGTTTGCGCCGCATCAATAAGGATTGCAACACTATTAATTGTTGCAATTTTGGCATCCGTAAGTAACAAATTATTACGAATAATTTATATTACATTTTTGTAAACACAATTATGATGTATATTTAATATCAATATAATTTCTATTTATATTATATTTAAATCCAATTTACTTCAAATTTTGAACTGGATCGATTCGAATAGAAAAATTAATATATTTCAATATGATGAAGCCGCGCATGTTGGAACATGCGCGGCGCAGGTATTTTCAGTTTATTCAACCTATGGATGAGTTATATTATAGAATACTCTTTCGTTACGTTTGACGACTATCCGGCTGTTGTTGTGTTAAGCACGCAGCCGGATGCAGTTTAATCTTCGCGGAATGCGCGATTGAGACTGTCGGTAATCGGCGACACGAGATAGTCGATTGCGCGGCGGTCTTTGTGAACGATAATGATTTCTGCAGGCATACCGGGATAAAGCCGTGCAGTTGGATTGGCGACAATCGCCTCAGGCGTAATTTCAGCGCGGGCGACGAAATAAGCCGTATCTGTCTTTTCGTCGAGCGACTGGTCGGCGGCGATATAGGTCAGTCTGCCGTCGAGCGGTGGCATTGAGCGCTGGTTGTAAGCTGTCAGTTTGATCTGCGCGCTTGCCCCCACAGAAATACTATCGATGTCGCGTGGGCTGATCTTCATTTCCACCACCATGGGTTCGTTTTCCGGTACGATATCCATGATCGGTTCACCCGGAGCCACAACGCCGCCAGGCGTCCGCAGTCGGATATTGGCAACAATGCCCTGTTGTGGTGAATTTACTTCGACACGACGCATGACATCCTTGGCCGCCACGATCCTTTCTTGCACATCGGACAATTCGACCTGACTTGATGTAATCTCGCCAGCAATTTCTGACTGAAGGTCGCTTTCAATCGCGCTCAGTGCAAATTCGGCACCGGCTTTTGCCTGTCCAGCCTTTGCCTTGTCGCCAGCATATTCACCACGATCACCGGAAAGCTGGCTCAAACGTGTATCGATTTCAGTGAGCTTTGATTTCTGCGCGAAGCCTTTCTCAACAAGACTTGCGATGGCATTGCGCTGTTCAGTGATCAGTTCGATCTGGCGATCAGTTGCGGAAATCTGTGAAGTCGAAGCCTTTTCCTGCTCGGTATATTGCTCAATGGTTTTTTGCTGAATGTCGATTTTGCTCAGCTTCTGGGCGAGGCGCTTCTGAAAGAAGATGTTCTCCGCGCGAACGGCGTTTTCAGCATTCTCGCCACCTTCAGCAAACTTTTCAGGAAAGGTGATTTCCTTTGCACCAGACTGCTCTGCACGCAGGCGCGCAAGTTTTGCAATCAGACCGATCCGACGGCTTTCGAGTGATTGAAGTTCGGATCGCGCCTTTGTTGCATCGAGCCGGACTAACGGCTGACCAACTTTGACGACATCGCCTTCCTGCACCAGTAGCCGATCAAGAATGCCGCCTTCGAGATGGCTGATCGTTTTGCGTTTGGAATCAACAATAACCGTACCCAGTGCCACAGCCGCGCTGCCAAGATTGGCGGAATAGGCCCAGGCAAAAAAGCCGCCAAAGGCAACGCCGATTGTTGCAAGCCCAGCGATAATCAGCCCCCGCAGCGGCGATTTCATATCTTCCTGTTCGATATCATGCGCCCATTCTGGCTTAACAGAGCCAAATCTGGTCAACGACTTGTTGTCGGATGATTCTGCACGCGGGGCGAGCAGGCTGGAAACACGACGCGGAATAACGGATTTGCCCATCATGCGCTTGCTGCTCCCATTTTAGGGCCAGTCGTGGCCGGGGTGAGTGTGGAGACCACATCGGTTCGTGGGCCGAATTGCGAAATCCGACCGTTTTCGAGCACAAGCAGCTTGTCTGCGACCTGCATGATAGACGGGCGGTGTGCGATCATGATAACAATGGCACCGTCGTCGCGCGCGTGTTCGATAGCACGCATTAGGGCGCGTTCGCCAACCGCATCAAGGTTCGAGTTCGGCTCGTCTAATACGATGATGCGCGGACGGTTATAGAGGCAGCGTGCCAATCCGATTCGCTGGCGCTGACCGCCCGAAAGTGTCAGTCGTCCGTCACCAACAGGCGTATCATAGCCAAGTGGCATACGCCCGATCATCTCGTGCACATCAGCAAGGCGTGCGGCTTCCAATACGCGCTGCGGATCGCTGTCACCCATGCGGGCGATGTTGTCTTTGATCGTGCCGTCGAGTAGCGATACCGATTGCGGCAGATAGCCGGCAATTTCGCCAAAAGAGCCGCGTTCCCAGAGATAGACATTGTTGCCATCCAGGAAAACACCGCCGGACGTTGGCTTAACGATACCGATCAGCAAGCGAGCAAGCGTAGACTTCCCAGCAGCCGAGGGGCCGACGACGCCAAGCACTTCGCCCGGTGAGATCGAAAATGAAATGCCTTTGATGATCGGCACATCGACGCCGGGTGCCGCATAGATCAGCTTGTCGACAACCAGATCACCGTTGGGGCGGGGGGTGGGCATTGTCTGACGCACAGCAAGGTTTTCGGAAAGCAGGGATTGAACGCGTTTCCAGCTTGCAATTGCGCTGACCCACTGACGCCAGTTCTCAACAATCCTGTCAAATGGCATCAGCAGGCGACCAATGATGATACTGGTAGCAATCATTGCGCCCGGCGTGATTTCCTGCTGCATCGCCAGAAGCGTGCCGGCGCCAAGTGAGCCGATCTGCACGATGAAGCGTGCCGTTCGCGCAATGGATGACATAGCGCGGGCTCGTGTTCCGCCCAGATCAAGCACTTCAAGCGCCTGCATCTGCATGGTGCGCCAGCGGCGTGCCAAAGCGGGCAACATGCCCATGGCTTCAATGGCTTCCGCATGACGCAGGCTGCTGCCGATTTTGGCGACAGCCTCGACATTGGCCTGATTGGCTTCCTGTATGAGATTGCGGGTCAAAAGATCTGTCAGCACGCCACAGGCGACCAGAATGATAACTGCGACCAGACCGATCAGGCCGAGCATTGGATGCAGCATGAACAGCACACCAAGGAAGATCGGCGACCAAGCCGCATCAAGCGGCGCATTGATGGCGGGTGAGGTTAGAAAGCTGCGCAGTTCAGTTAGATCGCGCAGCGTTTGGGTGGCTTTTGGCAGGCCTTGGTTGACCGATGCCTGCACGGCCGCAGTCAGCACTGCCAAGTTTAGCCGGCGAACGAGTGCGCTGCCCATGGCCTGAAACGAAAGTGCCCGAATGTATTCCAGAACGCCGAATACGAGCATCGCGCCCACGGCCAGAATCGTGAGCATGGTCAGTGTGTCCATGCTTCGGCTGTTCAGCACCCTATCATGAACCTGCAACATATAGAGGGGCACAGTGAGTTGTAGCAAATTGATACAGGCACTCAAAAGCACCGCATAAAGCAGGCCTGACAGGAAAACGCGCCGAGCCTTGAAAATAAGGCTTTTGGACGTAGTTACAGAATCGTCGGGCCTTTTTTTATCCGCTGGGCTCTTGCCAACTGGATTGTTTTCGCGAGTATCATTCATACGCGATCTGCCTTGTAATGGTCACAGGTGGCGGATATCCCTAAAAAGTGTGGTCTAGTTCTAAAGATCAGTAAAGTAATACTGCAGAGAATGTGACAGAAAAAAGTTTTTATGGCGGGGAAATGTGAAAGGAGCCAAATAAATATAACTGCAAATTTCTTCAAAATTTGAAGTAAAATTGAAAAATGGAGAGCTAAAGATGCAAAAACTTCTGCACGAGGGAGTGGAAGTCGAGACATCAGTCGATAGATTTACTTCCGTCGACTTTCCTGAAGTTACCGCCGAAAAACAGGAACGCAGACATCCGGTTCATACAGTTGTAATTACCCATTTCGAGCTGGCCCGGATGATAGAAAGAGTGAATCGTCGCTTTGTAAGCCTTCTGAAAACGGAGCTTACCAAGTTGGGCGTGGAAGACGTTGGCCCAGCACAGACTTTGGTTCTGATGGCTATTGGCGATGTCGAGCTCACTGTGGGTGAACTATTGGATCGCGGGCACTATGTCGGTTCCAACATTTCCTATTATCTTAAACAACTTACAGACGGCGGGTATGTCGATCGCGTTGCCTCTCAGAGGGATAAAAGATCGGCTCGTATTCGTCTGACTGACAAGGGTGAACGGCTGTGTACGAGCTTGCGAAATGCAAGCAGAACCTACAGCCATGTGCTTGCCCGCGATGACGACGATCTTCGAAATCTCGAAATCGCATACCAGACTCTGCACCGGCTTGAGCTCGTGTGGGGCAATGCCGCGCGTTATGGCATTTGATGCTGAATCGCGGTTTTTCGACCGATAACCGGACACTTTTTGTGACATGCGTATAGCTTTTGTGCACAGGCGCGGTTTCGGCCAGTTTGCTGCGTTAGCCGAAAATCTGGCTACCAGTGGACATGATGTCAGCCTGATTTGTGAGACAGTGGACCGTCGCCTCCCAGCGGTCCGCGTCATCCGCCACCGAGTAGAATCTGGTCCTCGCCCAAATGGGGCGATGGCCAGATATCTGGAAATACCCGATCATCATACGAGGATCGGGTATCGGGTGGCTGAAACCCTGGAATCCATGGCACGTCATGGCCAAGCGCCCGACATTGTGATCGGTCACATCGGTTGGGGCAGTATGATGTTCGTCAAAGACGTACTGCCCACCACACCCGCGCTGGGTTACTGCGAATTCTTCTACCGCGCGCATGGCGCGGATGTCGGCTTTGCGCCTGATGACAGGCCGGATATGGAAACCCGAAAGCGGCTGCGCCTGCGAAATATGGCCCAGCTTGTTACGCTCGACGGTATTGATGGCGGTTTCAGCCCCACGCACTGGCAGAAGAGCCTTTACCCCAAATCTGCCCAGAAGCGGATTGCTGTCGTGCATGAGGGCGTGGATACGAAATTGTTTTATCCAGACCGGCACGCTTCAATTGAACTGCCGGGCGCGCGCGTCCTCAAGGCAGGTGAATCCCGGGTGATTACATTTGTTGCGCGCGATCTCGAGCCCTATAGAGGTTTCCCTCAGGCACTGGAAGCGGCGCAAAAAGTTATCCGGCAAAATAACGACGCGATATTCGTGTTTGTTGGCGGAGATGGAGTGAGCTACGGCACGCCGCCGCCCGGTGGTGGTTCGTGGCGCGAATATCTGCTTCGTGAAACCGAGTTGCCACCGGACCGGATTGTTTTCCCTGGCACCATTTCCCATGCGCAGCTGCGCAAACTCTACCAGATCTCGACCGCCCATATCTATCTCACCTACCCGTTTGTCCTGTCCTGGTCCGTCATTGAGGCCATGGCATGTGGTGCGCTCATCATAGGCTCTGATACGCCACCGGTGCGCGAGGTGATACGGGCAGGGAAAAACGGCCTTCTGGTACCATTTTACGATACCGACATATTGGCGGAAACGATTCTGAACGTGCTTCGAGATCCCGATGCGTGCCTGCCGATGCGTGCTGCCGCACGCAGAACAGTGGAAACGCGCTTTCGGTTGTCGGAATGTTTACAACAGCAAAAAACCTTGATCGAAGCAGTATTAGATGGCCGATGAGTGTTATGTGGCGACAATCGGGCATACAAGGCCAAATGATATAATAGAAAATCCCGTATTTCTGCGTGTTTAAGCGCTATGTTCAATATGTTTTCATATTGTTTCAAATTTTGAATTAAATAGATTCCAAATATTCGCAATATTATCATATAGTCTTCGTTATATTATTGTTGACAATACATAATCAGTATTTTCTCATTGAGAGTAGAAGCCAAACCTCCCAAGTTGGCTCTTAGACAATGGATGATTATGTTGAGCACACCACTTCCAGCGATCTCGGCGCGGAAAACCCGCCGTTATGCCATCGCTTCAATGCGTGATCGTGAAGCATTGGAATCGACTTCTCTCGGCGAACTGACAGCTTTCGTTGAAGGAGACGGCAAGCGTCTGCGTCTGGCCAATACATTTCCACTCGTTGCTGTTGCCGCTTCCGATGAGGGCGCAAAAGAACTCAATGGCGTTCTGCAGCAGCTTTATCGGATGCGCACCATTCCTGAAGTCCCCGTCGTGCGCGTTGATGAGGCGTCCCCTGAAACCATACCGCTTCTCGTATCGCAGCTGCTTGAAAACAGCCTCGACCGGCTTGTCGGCCATGTGAGCAAAGTGCATGCCGAGCTTGCGATGCTGCGTCGTGAACGCGAAACGATGTTCGAAAACTATCGCGCTATCGAGGATGCCTTTCACGCCCGCAACTGGGATTCCTCTACAGAGATTTTCAGCCATGCGCCTTTGGTTGATCCAAAGGATGAAGGTTTTGCACGCTTGCTGCGTGAATCGGAAATCGAACAGCTCTTTCCAGTTTCAAGCTATGCCGTCTCGGGCTTTGCCCTGCATTTCCGCGATATGCCTGCCAATCGCAACGGACAGCTGATCGTGACGCTCGATTATCTAGAGAATGGAGAAGGCATTGCCGAATGGCTCGTGCCTTATGCCACGCTTCATTCGGAATGGAATTTCTTCTCGCTGCCTAAGGCTTGCGATGGTAGCCACCGGACCCTGCGTCTGCGAATTTCCGCGACCGGCGGTGTGCCACCAGAACTCTCGTTGGGCAATGTGATTGCCAATGAACGCTATGCGGCTCGTGCCCGCATCCCGCATGGCGATCTCGATATGCGTCCGCTGGCACTTCGTATTTTTACGGGGCTTCCGGGCGTTCGGCCAGCATCATTGCCCAACGCAATTGTGCCGACATCGCTCATCAATGGCCGCAAGGTTGATGATTATCGCCTGCCGATTGAATTGCTGCGCAATGTCGCCAATGTTTCCGTTACCCCCCTGACGCCGGATTTCCCAACCGTGCGGTTTCTTGAACATGAGGATGCAATTGGTTGTCATCCACTTGAGGAAGGTATTACGGCCGCTGCCATCCGCCGGGTTGTTGCCCCCGGTACGGTCCGGATTTCAGCGCGTGCCGTGATCGACCACCCTGAGGGGCAGCCATGCGTGGCGGGTTTGCTGCTCGTCAATCTCGCGTCCGACGTGAAGGACGAGATCGACGCGATCACAAATATGGACCGCCGGCGCGCACAGGTCTTGTTCAGTGGCTGGTCGGAAGTGGCACCCAATCGTCCGATCGATATCAATTTCATGCTCGAAGAGCCGATTGATCGCACGATGGATCTGATTGTGCTCAGCAAGGCTGCAGGTGATTCAGTCGACTTTTCCTGGTTGAAGATTTTCAACTTCCGCCTTGTCAAGCACATCGAAGCCGCAAGCCCCGTTCAGGAATTAGCCAAAGAGGTTGCGAATGTACGATAGATCGAGAGATTTGATCGTCGTTGCCATGCCGCTTTATGGCCATGCGGCGCTTGCGCTTGAAGCGCTTGAAACCCTTCTTGCCTCGGAAACGGTTTTCCGTACCCAGATCGTCGTCTCCGTCGATGGTGATCCGCGTCGCGAAGTTTTTGACAGTCTGGCGCTTTATGCGGCCGCACATCCCAATATTCATGTCATTTTCGGAGAGAATGCCGGTCCCGGTGGCGCACGCAACCGCGCGGTCGATTATATTCTCGAAGATATGCCGGATGTGAAAGCCGTCTATTTCGTAGATGCCGATAATCGGGTGCAACCGCAAACTATCGACACGCTTTATCGCAAGCTTCTCGCGAGCAATGCCGGTTGGGTTTACACCAATATCGACACGTTTTCGGTCAATTGGCGCGCGCATTATGGCGATAGCTATTCGCGGCTTATTCACTGCATTACTGACAATATCTGCGATACCGGCTCGATGATTTCAGCGGAAGTGTTCCGCAGCGGCGTGCGCTTTGACGACGACCGGCAGAATGGTTTTGAAGACTGGGAATTCTGGCTTTCGGCCATTGAAGCGGGTTTCGTCGGAACGCCGTGCCATGACACCGGTTTCGAATATCGCCTGCGGGCCGAGAGCCGCTTCAAGGAAGCCAATCGCGACCGCTCTGGCTCCATAAATTTTCTCCGCAAACGACATAAGGCGCTGTTTCGTCGCCCGACGCTTGTGGGTTTCGAGCATGAGGAATGTCCGCGCTATGGCGTGATCCGTGCAGGCGAAGGAACAGTCAGTCTTTTTACTGATCTTAGCCTTGGCACGACTGATCTTAAATTTGATGATGCCATCCGCGCATTTTGGGGTAGCGTGTCCGAGCCGGATAATTTTCACTTCCCGCCATTTCTTGCTTCATCCAACACTGAAACTTTGAAGCTTCTGGCGCGGTCGCGGCTGTTGCCAAACATCCTGTCTCGGCTTGAGAGGCTTTCTGAACACGCGAATATCGTCTTTGTTGAGCTGACCAATGTTGAAGACGAGCGGCGTATCGATACTGAAATCATGCCTTCCGGCACGCGCCAGCCTCATGCGGATCTGATTTTCGTCTCGACGAAACTGATCAAAGACATCATCGAAAACGATGCGCTGGATTGGTTTGCGTCATTGGGTACGCAGCAATTATGGCCCACCTCGGCGCGCATGAAAGTCCGCTTCCCTTTTCCGCGCGTCCGACAGCGCAGGGCGCTTTCCCGCCCCGAACAGTCGATGCTCAATCTGGTGACATCGATTGCGACAAGCCCGCTTAAACAAAGTGCCGCCATGCGCTGGACATGGCGTCCGCGTCGTCTGCCAGCACTTTCAGAAATGTATCAGGTGCTGCGCGATGAAATGGGCGGTGGACCAGTTCTGCCGCTTGCGCATAACATCGCAAGAAAGAAGACGGCTGCAGTTCTGGTGCCCAATGCCTCGTTTGGGGGAGCAGAGAAGGTGGCTTATGCGGCTGGTCGTGAGCTCAAGAACCAGGGGTTTGAAACGCATCTGTTCGTGCTTGGCAATGAGCGCATGGATGTGCTCGACGAGTTCGATCAATCCTTCGACTATTTGCACTTCTGGAAAGACGGTATTCCGGCGTGGGGCGACACAAACCGCTTCCTTGGGCAGGACTTCATAACCGAGGATCATCCGCTTGATTGGGGCATCCTGCGGGGGCAACTCTCCGGTTTCGATCTGGTGGTAAACAATCACGTCATGGCAGCGCATCCATTAATGGGCAAGCTGCGTTCGGAAGGCACACGCACGGCCTGTTATCTGCATGTGGTGGACGAAACCGTCTTCCGCAGGCAAGCGGGCCAGCCCTATGCGGCGATTGCTTTCGAACACGCTTATGACGCGTTTCTCACCTGTTCAGATCAGTTGAAAATCTACCTGCACAGCTTTGGCGTGCCGTTTGAGAAGGTATTCTCGGTGCCTAATGGTGCGAGCTTCTCTATTGATTCAAAGCTGCGCGCGCAGGTAACAGCGGCGCGTAAGCAGATACGCAAGGGAGAGCCCTTTCGGATGCTTTATATGGGCCGTCTTGATCGCCAAAAGGGGATCGACCGGTTACATGACGCAATCGTCAAGCTCAAAGAGCAGGGCATTGTGTTTGAAGCGCAAGCCATCGGTGGAGAAATCCTTTCCGACGATCCAAGTGCATCTTGGATGACGCGTCTCAAAGATGCGGGCGTGAAGGTCTCGCCACCGGTCTTCGACGGCAGAGATATCGCAAACCATCTCGCCTGGGCAGATGTGCTTTTGATGCCGTCGCGCTGGGAAGGCGCACCGCTGATGATTGCCGAAGCCCAGCAGCTCGGCTGTGTGCCGGTTGCGACTGCGGTAGGTGCTGTCGATGAGCTGATCAATCATGGTCGCGACGGCATCTTAATCCGCAATGGCAATGATGCGCAGATCGTGGCCGATATGACGCGCATTCTCACCATTCTCGCGCAGGATCGTGAAGCCCTGATGCGTACGGCTGAAGGCGCATTGGCGTCAGCCGCCCACCGCACCTGGAGCGCTGCTTTCTCCGAATTTACCGATTGGGCCAATGAAATAAGCCCGGTCTATCCGAAATCCCGGTCCTCCCAGCCGGACGTTGCAGACGATACGAGCACGATTGCCGTTTTCCCCGGCCGTGCAGTTGCCTGATTATACCAGAAAGGTCGACCTATGAGCCGCCCAACCAACCCAAGAATTCTTGTCACCGGCATTCCGAGCCATCTGACACGTCTCATTGATCGCGCAGACAAAGCGCAGGTCTATTATTCAGAAAAGCAGAAGGACTCAGAATCCAGGGATAATTTTATCCAGGAACTGAAAAACATCTCCAATACCGGAAATTATCTGATCGGCGAGGGCGCGATGACGGCTCTTCTGCCGTCAGCCAAGCATATTCCGTTCTGGCATCTCTATAATTGCGTGAACAATGGAACAGGTGTCGAGGAGATCAATAAGGAGTTCGATATCTGCGTCTTCACTTGCGCAAACCTTCTGCGCAAAGGCCTGTCAGCAGATGCGGAAGCGCTGGTTATATCCAAGCTCGATATGCCGGTGGTTATGCTCGGCATTGGTATCCAGAACCGCCCTGATATTGAAGGCGAAGACGGTTTGCCTGCTGGCACGAAGAAGCTTCTCGAAGTGCTTAAATCCCGCGAGCATTATTTCCTTACCCGCGGTGAAAATGCAGCCGGCTATCTTCGTGATCAGGGCTTTTCCTATGTGCGTCCGGTTGGTTGCCCGTCGCTTTATTTCCGTCCTGATAATATGCGCAAGGCCATTACGCGTCTACCGCAGGTCAAAGTAGGTGAAGGCCGCACAGTTTTCACAGGCTATATGGGTGCAGAACTTGAAACCATCGGCGACATGAATGCGCTGAGTTCGGATGACGGTCGTTCAGCCTATGTGGTTCAGGATGAGCTCTTGCATTTCGATATGCAGCTTGAATCGGACACCAATGGCCGTGCTTATGATTCAACGACTGGCGAGCTGGTAGGGCCGCTGACCTACAAAGGCTCAAGCGATCTCAAGAAGAAGCTCAGCGTTCACGCTTTCCTTGACACCAATCAATGGCGTGCCTGGTGCTCGACGATGGACTTCTCATTCGGTCGCCGCTTCCACGGAAATATCATCTCCATGCAGGCGGGCGTACCAAGCCTTATGGTCGCCGTTGATGACCGCATGCGTGAAATGCTCAATTTCTCCGGTCTGCCAAAGATCGATGCCCGTGATCTCAATGCAGCCAACGACCGGCGCGCTTTCGTGAGCGATCATATCGCAGCAATGAACATCCCTGATGTGGTTGAAAAATACTCGGCTCGCGAACGCAATTTCCGAAGCGTGCTTTCAGACATCGGCATTGGGGCATCTCACGCCTAATCCAAATCCAGCAATTTTCTTTAATTTAAGCGAAGATGGATCACCATGCGCATAATGATTACCGGCATTCCGTCCTATTTGATGCGGACCGTCGAAAGCGTCTCGGGCGCAAGTGTTAAACACCGCCCTTATTTCGAGCCCATCCGCACCAAAAAGGATGTAATCGATCAGGTCAAAAAGATTGCCAATACCGGCAATTACCTCATTGGTGAAGGCGCTGCCAATGCCGTCCGCGGCCATGATGTGACCTATGTTCCGTTCTGGCATCTGGCCAACAGCCTCAATTCACCTGACACCTATGCAAAGCTCAATGAAAGCTTTGACCTCTGCCTGTTTGCATCGGCAAATCTTTTGCGTCCCGGTTATGCCGCAACAACCGAATCCTTCGTCTTTGAAAAGCTGAACATGCCGATTGTCGTCATGGGCATCGGCATTCAGAAGAAGGAAAATCTGAAAGCCGAATTGCCGGAAGGCACGCGCCGATTTTTGGAAATTCTGCGCCGCAAGGAAAGTTTCTTCCTCACACGCGGGCATTTCACGGAAGCGTTTCTAAAAGATGCGGGCATGAAATATGTCCGTCCGACTGGCTGCCCTTCGCTCTACTATCGGCCAGAGCAGATGAAGCTATCGCTGAGCCGTCTTGCTGATCCAAGCCTTGCGGATGCGCAAAAAATCTCATTCGGCGGCTATCTCGGGAGTGTCGCCGATACGATTGTCGATGCACATGCGCTGCTCGAAAAAGACAGCGTTGCAAGCTATGTCATTCAGGACGAGGTGATCGTCTATAATATGAACATCGCAGGCGAAGATCATGCGCAAGCTTTCGATGAGGCTGCAAGCCGCATCACCGCACCTGTCGATTACAAGCACATGGAAAAGTGGCAGCGCAAAAACGAGTTGCTGGTGTTTTTCGATACGCATAAATGGCGCAGCTGGATTTCCAGCCAGGATTTCGGGTTAAGCCGTCGTTTCCACGGCACGATCATCGGTATGCAGTCGGGTGTTCCGGGGCTGATGATCGCGGTCGATGACCGAATGCGAGAAATGCTCGGCTTCGTCGGCTTTCCACATATTGATGCAAGCATCTGGAACCGTGAGCCGCAGAAGAAGGCCTATCTGCGTGACTTCCTTTCCAAGATCGATGTGCCTGCTGCCATCAATCGCTATTCGGAATGTGAAGCCAATTTCAACGGCGCACTCAAGGATATCGGGATAAGATGATGCCAAGCGGCAAGAGCATCAGGGGCAAGATGGTGACGATGTTAGCGCTTGCGGGAGCTTTGTCGTTGGCTCTCCAGCCTCAAAGCGCTCTTGCCGATACGCGCTTCGGCGTCAACCGGGTCAATATGGCCTGGCTCAAGCCAGCAGAGCGTGAGCAGATTTTCGATCAGATGGTGGATAATGGCGTGGTGGCAGTTCGGCTGTCCCTCACGCGACCAGTAGATCAGAGTATCGATGCGGTGCGTCTTGCTCATGAAAAAGGTTTGGCCATCCTGCTCGAAATCTCGCTCAATAACGCGGATTTCTATCCTGAAGGAACAAAGCCCCGATCCGGTCGCGGGCGCATCTGGGATATGTATCGGCTTTCAGATATATCGCCGGATCGCTTTCAGCAGGCGATCGCTGATGCCTTGCAAAAGATTGATGCAATTGGAGTGTCTCTGGTTGCTGTGGAACCCGGCAATGAGATCAATTGGGGTGCCTATAATGGCGATCTTGCCATTCTACCCAAGGAAAAGATGAAGACCGCACGTTCTTTGGATGAGATGGAAGAACTGCCTTTGGTCGAAAAGGGTGCAGAAAAATACGTCGATCTTCTGCGCATTGTCAGGACGGAGCTTGCAAAGACCAAGCAAAGCGCCAAAGCCAAAGTTGTATCTGCTGGTTTGTCCGATATTCCTTTCATTGATGCCGACCGGCGCGGAATAGACAGCGTTGATCCAGCCGTCTTTACGGATCTTCTCAGGAAATATGGTCTCAATGATGTGGCCGACGGCTATGGCATTCACATTTATCCGGGAAGCCGCGGCACACGGGCTGCACGCGCGAAACACATCACCAGTGCGCTGTCTTTCTGCGGTGGTACCGATGGCAAGCCATGCTGGATCACCGAATGGGGTTTTGCGAATACCTCCAAAGCCTGCCCGGCCAATGACAACAACCGCGAACAGCTGGTCGAGAAGGCACGCGATCGGTTTCGTCAGATGATGCATAGTGGCCAGATCGCAGCCGCTTATTATTTTGATTGGGATGCAAGCACTTACGGTGTGTGGCGTTGCGGTTCGCTGACGCCGGCAGGCCAAGCTGCAACGGTGACGAAATGAAGCTCAGGACTGTAATCATCGGTGGTTCAAACACCGTCATGCTGCCCGGCTATCTACCAACCCTTCTGGGGACGATGGCAAAACGCGGCGTGGAGCTGGACATTGTTGCTGATCTTGCCGTGGGCGGCACCACGAGCGCACTTGGCCTTTATCAGCTCAAGCAGTTTGAACACCTCGAGGATTGCGAGCTGCTGCTGATCGAATATGCGATCAATGATGCCTTTGTTTACGGTGATGAACGGCGTCCGTTTCGCCATTGGGCACGATTTTACGAAGGGATCGTTCGTTACGCGCTGGAACGCAATCCAAACCTGCGGGTCGCAACGCTTGTATTTGGCGCACGCAATGGCTCGTTCCTGAATTCTGTTCCTTCAATTGACGCGGGCATCAATTACATATCGCAATGGTATGGCACCATTTCAGTCGATGTTTCGCGGATGCTGATGCAGCAATATGGCCGTGATGTCGTAAGCAATCCGGCTTTCTATCTCGATCAGGGTCATTATGCGCGCCCTGTTTCAACGACGATTGTAGCCAACTTGATCGCTGATGTTCTCGAACCAGCTTTGTCTGTGCAGCATCGCCCAAAAGCGCTGCCATTTGCTATTGATCCCGACCATTTCGCCAATGCACGCGCGTTGAGTGGCGAACAGCTTTGCAAGCGGTTAGGACGCGTGCCAATTCAATATAGCAACCGCCGCTTTTCAATTTCCGCGCTCGATCTTGGTGCAGACAGAATGCGCTTTGAGGTTGATAACGGCCAACTGCTCGCGCTTGGCTATGTTTGTGATCCCCGTATTCCGCCGCTTGATGTAGCAATCGGCGAGGAGGTCCATCGCGCCGCCATGATGAAGGGTGGCGTGCGCGACGGAACCTATAAATTCCTCGTTTCGATGCTGAGCTTCGAGTTCCTGTACGGGACAAAATTGCTGGAAGCGCGCGGGAATGTATCGCTTATCATGTCCGGTGCCGATGAAGGCACCGAGCATAAGCTTCATGTTCCAAAAGACAGCACCCACCATGAAGCACTGCCTGCGGAACCAGTTCTGCCGATCACCGGCATTCTATTTTCAGGTAATCTCAAGACGATGACGCTTGAGAAAAAGACCCCTGCCATACCAATTATCGCAGAAGCCGCTCAGTAATTAAGTTCAGTAATTTGAAGATAAATAATTAGGCCGCCCGGTTTGATAATGCCAGGGCACAGTCTCTCCACGCACTTACCGCAGTTCCCTGCGTCACATTTTCTACAACAATATGCTTTCCATCGAATACACCGGATGCAATCCAGTGACGTGCTTCTCGCTGATATACATCGATCGTAATACCCAGCTGTTCTACTTTGGCTTCTGCCAGCATATATTTTGCTCCACGAATGATGAATCTTGGGCGAAGGTCGCAATATAGACCAAATCCACGACAATCCGATGTCACGTTTGTGCTACCGGATTGTGAATGGCACTTTCAGTGCAAAACAAACTTCGATTATGGAATATTGGTTCCCAGTTGAGGAAACAAACATTCAATAAAACGCGCAGCTGTCGGCTGCGGTTCATGATTTGCAAGGCCAGGACGCTCGTTCGCTTCGATGAACACATATTCTGGTGTTTCGGGTGACTTCACCATGAAATCAATGCCCACAACCGGAATATCAATAGCGCGTGCTGCCTTGCACGCAGCGTCAACCAATGTCGGTTCCACGATAGTCGTTACATCGTGGATCGTGCCACCGGTATGAAGGTTGGCTGCTTTACGAACGGTAATTTCACGTCTGTCTGTAAGCACGTCATCTAGTATCAGACCTTGCTGCTCAAGACAACGCTTTGTCTCGGCATCAACCGGAATGCGGCTTTCACCACCCGTTGCAGCCATACGGCGGCGTGATTGAACTTCGATAAGGCGTCTGATCGTTGATTTGCCGTCGCCGATCACGCGTGGTGGACGACGCACCGCGGCGGCAACCAGCTTGTAATCGATAATCACCAGTCGCAGATCTTCACCTTCAAAACAGGCTTCGAGCAACACCTGATTGCAAACCTCTCGCGCTTGCTTGATGGCAGCACGCAAGTCCTTCATCGTGGTGACACCGACAGAAATCCCGCGACCTTGTTCGCCGCGCGCGGGCTTCACAACCAGCTTCTGATGTTTGGCAAGAAAGGCTTCCAGCGTTTCATCATCTGCATCGGCTGCGATTTGCTCAGGTACGCTCAGACCGGCTTTTGCGACGGTGCGGCGGGTGACTGCCTTGTCGTCGCAGATCGACATGGCGACACCTGATGTCATTTCAGACAGGCTTTCGCGGCAATGGATCGAGCGTCCGCCATGGGAGAGGCGGAAGAAGCCGCCTTCCGCATCGGTGATGTCCACATGCACTCCGCGACGCAACGCTTCGTCCACAATGAGACGGGCGTAAGGATTGAGCGCATCAAGGGAGTTGATCGGCTGGGCGAAAAATTTCTCATTGATCGCGTTTTTGCGTTTGATCGCAAAAAGCGGGACGCGACGAAACTTCAGCTTCTCATAGAGGCGGATTGCATTGTCATTGTCATACAGCACCGACAGATCGACATGGTTGAGCCCACGCGCCTGAAAATGCTCGGCCAATTTGCGAACCAGCTTCTCACCAATGCCGGGCTGGCGCGCCTGCGGATGCACCGCCAGGCACCAGAGCGAACCACCCTGATCAGGATCATTGAACAGGCGTTGGTGATTAATTCCGGTGACTGTCCCGACAATTTCGCCCGTCGCATCATCTTGCGCGACGAAATAGGTGACGGCACGGTTATCGCGTTCTGATGAGAAGAAATCAGCCCGCAACTGGACCATCCCACAGGCGGCATAGACCGCATTGATGCCATCCGCGTCAATTTCCGATACTGCGCGACGAATGGTGATGCCGCGTGTGCGACGCCCACCGGCGCGGTAATTGGAAAGTTCAAGCCGGTAGGTGTGCGAGGGATCGAGAAAGATTTCCTGCGGTGCCTGCGATAGAAGCACATGCGGATCGCTGACATAAAACAGGATATCGCGGCTTAAAGGAGCCTCGGCGCGCAATGCTTCGATGATCCCTTCATTGCTCTCGAACGTCTGTGCGAAAAGCAACCGCCCCCAACCGCAGTCGAGCACGATATTGCGGTTGGCGGAACGTTCATCTTCCTGCGCGTAACCGTGCAGATGCTCCTGATAAAAGCCCGCACTTTCGGGTGTGCGCAGTCGCGTGAGCCTGTGCGAGAAAGCATTTCTGCCCCTTGCTTTCTGCCGGGTCATTTCAACCTCACCTGTCTTTTTCATTTTGGGCCTCCCGACCTCATGCTTCCTGAGTTTGAAGCCACATTTCGAGCAGTCCGGCCTGCCAAAGCTCCGAGCCGCGCAAAGGGGTGATGTGTTCGGAAGGAGTTGCGAACAACCGGTCGAGATAATCGCGCTGGAAAAGCCCGCGTTCGCGTGCCTTCTGCGATGACAAAGCATCGCGCAGCATGTCGAGATAGGGGCCAGCGATATATTTGAGCTGCGGCACCGGGAAGTAACCCTTCTTGCGATCGATCACCTCGCTTGGCACAACCTTGCGGGCGACATCCTTCAGAATGCCCTTGCCGCCATCCCGCAGCTTTTCTTCTGGCGGCATACGCGCTGCAAGTTCCACGAGTTCATGGTCGAGAAACGGAACGCGGGCTTCCAGCCCCCAGGCCATCGTCATGTTATCGACGCGTTTGACGGGGTCATCGACCAGCATGATATTGCTGTCGAGACGAAGTGCGCGGTCAACGGGTGTATCAGCGCCATCGCGCAACAAATGCTCTTCGATGAGTTCGCGGCTATAGTCGCGATCGGTCATCCAGTCGGGCGACAGCTGGGTTTTAAGCACATCATGCGAGCGGTCACAGAATGCCTTGGCATAATCGCTCACCACATCATTGGAGTCGACCAGTGGCGGATACCAGTGATAGCCCGCAAAGACCTCATCGGCACCCTGACCGGATTGCACGACCTTGATATGTTTGGAAACTTCCTTCGACAGCAGATAAAAGCCGACATTGTCGTAGGAAACCATTGGTTCCGACATGGCGGCAATCGTACCGGGAAGCGCATCCATCAAATCAGAACTAGGCACAAAAATCTTGTGATGATCGGTGCCGAAATGTTTTGCAATCAGATCGGAATAGACGAACTCGTCGCCTTTTTCGCCGTTGGCTTCTTCAAAGCCGACCGAAAAGCTCATGAGGCCGGTCTGACCTGCTTCCGCAAGAAGACCGACAATCAGGCTCGAATCCACACCACCTGACAGAAGAACGCCAACCGGCACGTCAGAAATCATGCGGCGTTTGACGGCAACGCGCAGCATGTCGAGGAGCTGTTCCTGCCAGTCTTCACGGCTGATAGTGCTGTCGCCAGCCAGACGGCTATGCGGCGGCTGCCAATAGATGCGATCACGAAATTCGCCATTGGCCTGATAAACACGGATCGTTGCCGCAGGCAGCTTGCGCACACCGTTATAGATGGTGCGCGGTGGTGGAACCACAGCGTGGAAGCTCATATAATTATGCAGTGCCGCGTGGTCGATTGAGGTATCGACACCGCCAGCCTTCACAAGGGCAGGCAGCGACGAGGCAAAGCGCAAAGCGCCGCTGACCTCTGCCAGATAAAGCGGTTTTATACCAAAACGGTCGCGGGCAAAGATCAGTCTGCCGGTATCGCGCTCATGGATGGCAAAGGCGAACATGCCGTAAAAGCGGGAAACACATTCCTCGCCCCAGGCGTGCCATGCCTTGATGATGACTTCTGTGTCGCCATCAGAAAAGAAGCGGTAGCCCTTGGCTTCGAGCTCAGCGCGCAATTCGCGGAAATTGTAAATGCAGCCGTTGAAGACAACGCTTATGCCAAGATCAGCGTCGATCATGGGCTGCTGGGATTTCTCCGAAAGATCGAGAATTCTCAATCGCCGGTGTCCAAAGCCGACATTGCCACGCACAACGATGCCAGAAGCGTCTGGCCCTCTGGGGGCAAGAATGTCTGCCATTTTCGAGATTGCCGAAACCGACGGTGTCGCACCGTCGAACCTGACTTCTCCGCAAATTCCACACATAAAAAGGGTCAAAACCTCCATGATCAAACACAACAAGCAAGGCCGTCGCATGAGTTATGGCGGCGGCCTGCATATTGGCTAATGCACGCACGCCGGGATGGTTCCGAAATTTCTGATTTTTATGCGCTTGATGCTTTTTTCAGTTCGTTTTCTTTGGAATGCATGTATTTTTCGGCGGAAATCATATGTTCCAGCGCGATTTTGCGTGCATCTTCGGCCCTGTTTTCCATCAGAGCTGTCAGAAGGCGATGTTGAAAAAGCAGGCCTTCTTCGCGGGATGCGGGTGTCGGATCGGCATAGATTGAGCGGGCAACAGGCATGTTGCGCAGCAAATTATGCGTTAGACCACACATGAAGCCCAGGAGGCGGTCCGGGCAGAGTTGTGCGAGCTGTGTATGAAAATCCAGCTCTGCCACACGCTGCTGAAACTGGTCGTCCAGATTGGTCGGAGGGCGGTCGTAAAACCGCATTGTGCTCTCCAGTTTCGTAAGATCTTCATTGCTCAATCTGCCGGCAAGGGATGCGGCGATCTCAGGCTCCAGCAGCTTGCGTAGGGAATAGATTTCCTGAAGGCTTGGCTGGTCGAAGAAAAAATAATTGCCGAGCATTTCCATCGCATGTTGCGCAGATGGTTCCGCAACGAAAACACCGCCACCGGGACCGGTGCGGGTGAAGAGCAAGCCCTGGGTTTCGAGCGCCTTCATCGCCTCGCGCACAGTACCCTTGGCCGCCTTGAACTGGTCGATCAGGTCTTTTTCCTGTGGCAGCCGATCACCGGGTTTGAGATGGTCGGTCTGAATCACGTCTTTGATACGGTCAGCAATGACCTCAGGCCGTCGCTTTGATCTGGTCAGCGAAGCATTGTCCGATTTGCTGCGGCTGTTCCGGGCCATACCTTGCTACTCTCTTTTCATACGCGGCGCGCTGTCTATCAGCTGACGTGTATAGGCATGTTGTGGCTTCGCAAAAAGGTCCCCGGCGGTCGCTTCCTCGACGATTTCCCCATAATACATGACGGCAACGCGGTCGCTGATGGCTTCCACCACCGCAAGATCATGGCTGATGAAGAGATAGGACAGGCCGAACTGCTGTTTAAGCTCATCGAGCAGCAACAGCACCTGCGCCTGAACGGAGACATCAAGCGCACTTACCGGCTCATCCAGCACGATGATTTCGGCATTTGCTGCAAGTGTGCGGGCAATGGCGATACGCTGAGCCTGCCCGCCGGAAAACTCATGCGGGTAGCGCAGAAGAGTATCTTTTGGCATCTGCACGGCATCGAGCAGTTCTTCCATACGCGTCTCGCGCTTTTGACTATCAAGTTCACCGAGCAGCTTTAAGGGTGTTTCCAGTATCTGCCGGATGGACTTGCGCGGATTAAGCGACGCCACGGGGTCCTGAAACACATATTGGATCACCTTGCCAAAAGCCTGTGGACCAGAGCGACGAAGTGCGCTGGCATCCCGTCCGGCGATTTTCATCGTGCCGTCGCTCGGCTCTGTCAGCCCCACCAGCATTCGCGCCAGGGTGCTTTTTCCTGAGCCGCTTTCGCCTACGATTGCCAATGTTTCGCCGCGCGCGAGATTGAGCGATACAGACTTGACCGCTTCAACAGCATGGCGCTGTTTGCCGAAAAATGTGCGTCCGCCACCAAAGGTTTTGCTCAGATTGTGGACACTGATTGCAGCCTGACTCATGTTGCGGCCTCCGTCTGTTTGCGACTGAACAGCTTTGCCACGCGCTCATAGAAGTCCTTGCCGTGGCCAAGTTCTGGCACGCAGGCAATCAGCCGCTTGGTATAGCTGTGTTGCGGATAGGCGAGCACCTCTCTGGCGGTCCCTGTCTCGACGATCACCCCGTCTTTCATGACGGCAACGCGATCGCAGATTTCGGAAACGACGCCAAAGTCATGAGTGATGAACAAAAGCGCCATGCCGCGTTCGCGCTGCAGATCGCGTAAAAGCTCGAGAATGCGCGCCTGTACGGTCACATCAAGTGCGGTGGTCGGCTCATCGGCGATGATGATGTCGGGATCATTTGCAAGTGCCATGGCTATGCCGACACGCTGACGCTGACCGCCTGAAAGCTGGTGCGGGTAATGATCTGCACGCTCCTTTGCATCCGGAATACCCACTTTCTCCAGCAAGGCGATGGCTTCTGCCCGGCGTTCGGATGCGCTGATCGATTTATGCGCAGCGATTGCCTCTTCCACCTGTTTGCCGATTGAGTACATCGGGTGCAGCGTGGTCAAAGGATCTTGAAATACATAGGCGACCTTGCTGCCGCGCGTGGCGGTCAGTTCGGTTTCGCTCATGTCGAGTACGTCTTCGCCGTCAAGATGGATGGCGCCGTTGCGGATCAATCCAGGCGGTGAGGCCACCAGCCCCATGATGGAAAGTGCGGTGACGCTTTTGCCTGAGCCGCTTTCGCCAATCAGGCCAAGACATTCACCGCGATTAAGATGCAGGGAAACACTGTTGACCGCAGGCGTGTAGTTGCCATTGTTGACGAATCCTGTTTCGAGCTTTTCGACCGCGAGGGCTGCATCCATCATCCTCGTCTTGGGCGCGGTTCTGTTCTTGGCGATTGCCGTTACTGAGCCGGGGCGGGCAAGGGCACCGGAGCGTAAACGGGGATCAAGCACATCGCGGATGCCGTCGCCCAGCACATTGAGGCTGATGACAATAAGAAAGATCATCAGGCCCGGCACGATGGAAACATGTGGTGCCGTGAACATCTGCGCGCGGCCTTCACCGAGCATCGAGCCAAGATCAGCCTGTGGCGGCTGCGCACCAAGACCCAGAAAGCTGAGGCCTGCCGTTTCAAGGATCATCCAGCCTGCCGTGGTTGACATGGTGATGACGATAACCGGCAATACATTGGGCAACACTTCGGTAAGCAGGATTGAAATGTGCCCTTTGCCGGAAAGCCGGGCAGCGTCCACGAATTCGCGATTGGCAAGGCCGAGTGTTGTGCCGCGCACATTACGTGCAAAGAACGGGATATTGACCACGGCAATGGCATAAAGCGCATTCATCAATCCCGGTCCCAGCGCAGCAACGATTGCAAGAGCCAGCAGGATATAGGGGAAGGCCATCAGCATATCGATGCCGCGCATCATAAGGTTGTCGGTGCGCCCGCCTGCATAGCCTGCGACGATGCCGATAGCCGAGCCGATCACGGCGGCAATCAGCGTGGCTGCAAAGCCAACCGCCACCGAGACACGTGAGCCCCAGAGAAGGCGGCTCAGAATATCGCGTCCAAGCTGGTCTGTGCCCAACAGATGACCTGCAGAGAAGACCGGTTGTAGCCGGTTTGCGGGTGCTGTCGCATCCGGGTTGGGCAATGGCAAGACTGGCACAAGTATTATCAGCACGCAGATTAGCGCAAGCAGGAAAAAGCCAAAAGCTGCCAGACGATTACTCATCAGCAGTCGCCATGACGACAGACGTGCAGGAGCGGCTGGGGTGTAGGTTTCCGGAAGGGCACTCATGGGCGTATCCTCGGATCAAGCATGGTCTGAAGGACATCGGCGAGCAGATTGAACAGCACATAGCTGGCTGCGACGATCAGCACGCCGCCCTGCACAAGCAGGATGTCGCGAGTCGAAATTGCCTTCACAAGCATGGCGCCGATACCGGGCCATTGAAACACAGTCTCGATATAGACTGCACCGCCCAGCACAAAGCCCGCCTGAATGCCGATGACGGGAATGACACTGACAAGGGCTGCACGAAAGGCGTGGCCGTAAATCACGCGACGCTCATTGAGCCCTTTGGCGCGTGCGGTGCGGATATAATCCTGACGCAGCACTTCAAGCATTGCGCCGCGCGTCAGCCGGGCAATCACACCAGCAGCAACGACTGCAAGCGTCGATGCAGGCAGGATCAAATGCCAGATCAGATCCTTAAGATCGCCGCCGCCATAGACTGCATACATGCCCGATGCCGGAAGGATGCGCCAATGCACCGCGAAGAGATAAATCAACAGAAGGCCAAGCCAGAATGAAGGGATCGAAATGCCTGCCAGAACGATGAAGGTGATGGTGCGATCTGCCCAGCCAAACTGACGAACGGCTGAGACAATACCTGCGAAAAGTCCGAAGATCGAACAGAGCACGAGAGAAACGCCCGCCAGAATAAGCGTTGCCTGAAAGCGTTCCAGCACCTCATCGATAACAGGACGATTAAGCACGAAGGAGCGACCGAAATCGCCGTGCAACAGATTGCCGATCCAGATGAAATATTGCTGGACCAGTGGCTTGTCGAGGCCGAGATCGCGATTGATACGCTCGACATTTTCCGGCGTCGCATAAGAGCCGAGCAAGGCCGTGGCAGTATCGCCGGGAATTGATGCCATCACCAGAAACACGATGATGGACAGCCCGAAAAGTACGGGAACGACTGCGATGAGCCGCTTGAAGATATAGGCTGGCATTGGCCCTCCTCCGCTTCAGCTAGGGCGCATTTCTTGCAAAACCGGGTTTCGCTTCTGCTTAAAATGCGTAAGCAAAATTGCGCCAGCGGCCTCGGACCTTTGGCGCAAAGCTTTATTGTTTGGTCACATCTTTGAGATGCAGCAGGAATGACGGCTGGAGCTTGAAGCCCTGAACTGCAGCTGTTGTGACAGCATTCTGTTTCCAGTTGGCAACAAAGAGCCATGGCGCATCGTCGTGGACGATGGACTGGATCTCGCCGTAGAGCTTGCCGCGCTCTGCCTGATCGGTCGATGTGCGGGCCTTGGTCAGCAATTCATCGACTTTCGGATTGGAATAATAGCCCGAGTTAAAGCCGCCTTTGTCCGGCAGGGCTTCGGTGCGAAGCGTGAGAAATGGAACCGTGTCTGGATCATTGGTCATCCATGCCATTTCAGCCATGTCTGCTTTGCCATCGAGACCGGAATTCACACGACCAAGAAAGGTGTTCCACTCGTAGGTTTCAATCTTCACCTTGAAGCCGACGGCCTGAAGATCCGCCTGAATAGCTGCACCCATGTTAAGCGGGTCAAGCATCCCCGAGCCCCCTTCTGTCACATAGAAAGTGAGTTCAGGATTGGTAGCTCCTGCTTCCTTTAACAGCGCCTTGGCCTTTTCCGGATCGTAAGGATAAGGCTCGGTTTTATCATCAACCCAGTTGAATGCAGGTGGCACGGGACCAGCCGCGACAGTTGCAGAACCTTGCAGGACATTATCGACCAAACCTTGTTTGTTGACTGCATAATTTGCAGCCTGGCGGACTTTCTTGTCGGCGAACGGTCCGCTTTTGGTGTTGAGAATGCTGAACCAGACATGAGGTCCCGCCTGTTCTGTGACAGCGAAGTTTGCATCCTGCTTGAAGGTTGCGAGATTATCCGGCGGAACCTCAACCATGATGTCGATGCCACCTGCCATCATTTCAGCAACGCGGGTATTGGCGTCGGTGATGGGACGGAAAACAATCGCGTTCAAGGTCGGAGCCTTATCCCAATAGTCGGGATTACGCTCGACCACCACGCGCTGGCCAGACTGCCATTCTGCAAATTTGAATGGGCCGGTGCCCGACGGATGGCGACCAAATTCAGCGCTATATTGTTCGACGGCGGCTGGCGAAACGATGAGGCCGGTCGGATAGGCGAGGTTTGACAGGAAGGGCGCGAACGGCTCTTTCAGCTTGAACTCGACTGTGTTTGCATCGATGGCATTGACGCTTTCAATGGATTCAAAGTTGAAGGAGAGGGGGAACGGGCCGGTATTGTAGAACGGATGATCTTTGTTCAGCATTCGCTCGAAGTTGAATTTGACCGCTTCCGCGTTGAAATCCGAACCGTCATGGAATTTCACGCCCTGTCTAAGCTTGAATGTATAGGTTTTGCCATCGTCTGAAATGGTCCAGCTTTCAGCAAGCGCCGGCTCGATTTGCAGTGTGCCATCCTTATACCGGACCAGACCGTCATAGATGTTCACAAGGATGCGGAAATCATTGGTTGCCGTGACCGTGTGTGGGTCAAGCGATTGCGGTTCCGCAATCTGCCCGACGATCAGAACATCGGGCGGTGTCTGCGCGCCAGCGTGAAATGTCGCTGAACCCAGAACCAAAGTGGCCGCTGTCAAAACGGCGCGAAATAACCTCTTCATCAGCGGTTCCTTTCGTTTGGCCATGTATGCCTGCAAATCTGTCAGGATATAATTTATAGGGAGGAAATGACGTATATCAACAAATTATCATAATTAATTTGTGTCGCTGCGCCCGCTTTACGCTTTCGGGGATGCGCTCAAAAAAAGGCGGGATGACCCCGCCTTCAAATCCTCTGTGCTGTTTTCAGCTATTCCGTCGGGCTGTCTTCAGGCCTCAGGTCCTGCTCGGCCGTCGTCGATGTCTGATGCGTGAAGCCCTTGAGACCCTTCGTGGTTTCCTCGGCATCGCGCTTGATCTCAACCTCGCTCATTGCATAGTGAACAGTGAGCTTTGCAATCGATGTGAGCGCGCTCAAATGAATGCGTTCATAGCCATGCGAGGCATCGACACCGAAGGTCAGAAGCGCGGTGCGAACATCGTGACCGGCCTCTACCGCAGATGCCGCGTCAGAGCGATAATAGCGGAAAACGTCTTTCTGCACCGGGATATCGTGCTCGCCGCAAAGCTCATAAAGCTTCTTGGTCAGATGATAATCGAAAGGTCCGGTCTGGTCGGCCATGGCAAGTGTTACGCCAAACTCAGACGAATTCTGACCGGGCGCCGTGGTGCCATTATCGATGGCTACCAGAGAAGCAATATCCGGCACAACGGCTGCAGAAGCGCCGACGCCGACTTCTTCGCCGATGGTGAATATCCAGTACGTATCGACCGGCGTTTCGACATTGAGCCGCTGCATGGCTTCGAGCGATGCCAGCATGATTGCAACGCCTGCCTTGTCATCAAGATGGCGCGAGACGATGAAGCCATTATCGATGAATTCCGGCATGGGATCCACGGCGACAATGTCGCCAACATCGATGCCAAGCTCAATGAGGTCTTCCTTGTTTCGGGCAAGCGCATCGACGCGTAACTCGATATAGGTCCAGCCAACGGGAAGCGTATCTACTTCTTCATTGAAAGTGTGGCCGGAGGCTTTCAGCGGCAGAATCGAGCCGCGATAGGTGCCTTTGGAAGAAAATATCGAAACGCGCGCACCTTCTGCAAAGCGTGCCGACCAGTTGCCGATTGAAACAAGCTCAAGCCGCCCGTTGGATTTGAGATATTTGACCTGTGCACCAAGCGTATCGACATGTGAGACGATACCGCGCGCGGGCTTTCTCGATTTGCCGCTGCGGCGTGCTCGGATCGCCCCGCGCCGCGTCAGGATGACTTCAAGGCCGAGGCGCTCCAGTTCACGTGCAACGAAATGCACTGCCTCATCTGTGAAACCGGTTGGACTTGGGATTGCCAGGAGCGCGCCCAGTTTTTCGAGGAGATAATTTTGATCAATCGCAATATTTGTCATGGTCAGGTAATCTACGGCCCCGATAATTAACGTCAACCTTGCGGGCAGATTTAAAGTTAAATCCCGATGGGAACTGAGTTCTGCAACGTCTACGCGTGAGCTTTTTCTAAAGTTTATTTTAAGGATGGTCTAATTTCGCGATAATTTCAGCATGTTAAGCATTGGCTTCCAGCCTTGAGTTGTGTAATTTCGCGCAAACAACGGGGGGCGTTGATTTGCTGCTTGGGGACATTCATCCTGATGATAAAGCTGCGTACCAACGGGGATCGGTGGTTTGTTGCGCTCGTCGCTTGTTTAGGCATCGCCATAACAATTCTTTTAGGTCAGCTGGAACTGGTTCGGCTCGCTTATATTCGCCTTAACGAATACAGGGACAATCTCTTGTCCCATTCGATAAATGTCACACAATCTGGCAGAAATACGCTTGCAGTGGTGAATAGCACCATGCAGGAATTTTGCTCGGATGAAAATCTGACCGAGCTGCGACTGCTGGCATATAAGGCGCATTATCTGCGCGATATTGGCCGCGTTTTGAACAATCGCATTGTTTGTACTGCTTTATGGGGGCGTCTGTCTCCGCCAGCGGATCTGCCGAAATGGGATCGTGAGGTGGAGGGCGGGCATCGATTATGGGCAAATGCCGAAAAGATCGGAAAACACCAGACAAAGGTGGAAATGATCATGCAAGGCTCGGCGATTGTTTTTACGTCGCCCGTTGCTTTTGCCCTGTACGAACGTACGGAACCTAACCTCAGCGCGTTGGTTGTTAGCCGCGACAGCAAATATATTTACCGAGCGTTTGGCGATACGAGAAAGATAGCGGAACGGCCGCCGGAAAAGCTGCCATGGTATGATCTGCGCACGCATCGGCTGGTTTCGCAATGTGCCGATGACATCGATGTCTGTGTGACGGCATCCATGACCAATGTCAGCGTTTTCCAGCAATCGCCGGGCGTATTGATGGCACTCGCAGTCTTCGGTGCATTGGCCGGTGGCGGACTGGGAGCAGCAGGGGTTCAATGGCGTAGGGGCCATGCATCGCTCGCGCAGCAGATCAAACGTTCCATTGCGGAAGGCCGTGTCGATGTCGTCTTTCAGCCATTGGTGCGGTTGCGTGACGGACAAGTGATTGGAGCGGAAGTGCTTGCTCGTCTGTCAGACGAAGATGGTGTGTCAATTCCGCCGGATGTTTTCATTCCGATTGCGGAGAAGCAGGGCGATATCAAGAATATTACGCGGATTGTCGTGCGCAAAGCGCTTGATCAAATGAACATGCGCTTACATGCAAATGAAGATCTTTATCTGAGCCTCAATCTTGCGGTCGATGATGTTATTGATCCGAACACGCTCGTCTTTCTGGACCAGGAGGTCAAGCGCCATGGGCTTTCTTCGCTCAGAGTTATGCTTGAGATCACGGAGCGCTCGACAGCTAACCATGAACGCCTGATTGAAGCGATGAAATCATTTCGCGCAAAGGGCTATGAATTTTTCATCGATGATTTCGGCACTGGCTATTCCAATCTCGCCTATCTCGCAAAACTGCCGATCAGCGGGATCAAGATAGATCGCATGTTCACGCAAGCGATCGGAACCGAGGCTGTCAGTGCCGAAATTGTCGAGAACATTTGCAATATCGCACGGCGGCTCGAGTTGAAGCTGGTGGTTGAAGGCGTGGAGACGCGAGAACAGGCGGATTATGTGCGGGCTTTACATCCGGATGCCATAGGGCAAGGTTGGCTTTTTGGCCGTCCTGTTCCCGCCGCTATGTTCGATCATGGCAACAATGCAATAATAAGTTGACACTTATAGTCATATATTACAGTAAATGCTAACTCTGCTGCTATAGGCAGGTCAGGGGACTGTGTATCCGGTCTGGAGAGGATCGGTGCTATGGCATTAGCTATTCCGAATGAGCTTCGTTTGATGTGGAATCTGCAACGCCTTTTCCAGAACCATGCGCGGGAGCTGCATCGCTTTTTCCGGCGCAGAGGGCACAATGCAGAGACGGCGGCCGATCTGACGCAAGATACGTTTGTGCGAGTGATGTCGGCAACACCATCAGCCAATGAACATAATCCGCGCGCCTATCTGCATCAGGTAGCACGCAACCTGTCCATTGATCTCTACCGCCGCGAGCGCATCGTTGAATATGTCGATATGCCTGACGAAGAATGGCGCCGCGTTGCCGATACGACACCTACGCCAGAAACTATCGTCTATGACCGACAGCGCCTCTTGATTATTGAACAGGCGCTGCTTGAGTTGCCTGAACAAACACGCCGTGCGTTTGAACTGCATCGTCTCGATGAAAAGACGATTGCTGAAGTGGCCAGCGAACTGGGGCTTTCCGTCTCGCGAACATGGACATTGATCAAGCGTGGTTACGTGCATCTGAGAGCGTGTTTGAATGAAGATCCGGCTGGCAGTCTTTAAAAGAGAAAATTCCCTCCCTTCATTCGTTATACTCAATAGGACATAATTTGAGAGAAGCAGTTCGGCGGTGAGAAACGGCTGAATTAAAGAGGCTGATGCTGCATGGATGTCGAATTATCGGAAAGCGAAAAGCTGTTCGAAGAAGCATTGGATATTGTCATCCGCATTCAGGATGATCCGGATAATCCTGTGGCCCAAGAGCTGGTCAACCGCTGGCGTGCGCGTGGACCGGAACACGAAACCGCCTGGCGTGAGGCGATGGAAATTTATGGCATGACGGGTAAAGTCATGCATGATCAGCGCCGTACGGCAGCTCCGAAAATATCCCGCCGTTCGATCCTCACGGGCGGAGCAGCTGGGCTTTCCGTTGTTGCAGTCGGGGCACTTTTTGGGCCGCAGCTGATGTTGCAGGCACAAGCGGATTACATGACCGCTTCCGCTCAGTTGCAGGATGTACCGCTGCCGGATGGCAGTCGTGCAATGCTTGGTCCTGATAGTGCGATCCAACTACGATTTAGCCCGAATGAGCGCCGCGTCGAGCTTCTTGCTGGAATGGCATTTTTCGATGTGAAGCCCGATCCTGTACGTCCATTCAGTGTGCAGACCGGAAAGCTTACCGCGACCGCACTTGGTACTGCTTTCGATGTGAGCAATGACGCGGGTTATCTCTCGGTTTCGGTGGGTCATGGTTTGGTCGCCGTCAGGCCGACCGGTGTGAACGACACTGTGACACCACTTGGGCAGGGCGATTGGCTGTCGTTCAATGTGCAAAGCCATGACTTCGAGCGTGGTAATCGTGACGTTTCCCAAATTGCAGCCTGGCGTCAGGGAATGCTGGTGGCCGAGCGCGATACGATTGCGTCAGTTGTCGCGCGCATTGCACGCTGGCAATCAGGCCGGGTGCTGCTGGCTCAATCGAGCTTTGGCACACAACGCATTAGTGGTGTGTTCGATCTCAACCAACCGATTGCCGCGCTGGAAGCAGTGGTTGAACCTTATGGCGGAAAAGTTCGGCAGATATCGCCTTGGCTGACGGTCATTTCGTCAATCTGATATTTTTTTGATGCAAGGGGAGAAAATCCTAAAGCCCCGCTCGTTGTAAGCATCAGGGTCGGACGTTAGCTGCTGCCATACAACCGCCTTTTCACCAAAAGATGGAGTGGTTGGACATGGGGCGTCGGGTTAATAAAAGTGTTGTGCAGCGCTTGGGGACGAAAATTCTGACAGCAGCACTTCTGGGTTCTACATGCGTTTATGCCTTATCCCTTTCGACAGCTTTTCAAGCGCAAGCGCAGACTGCTCGGCAGGTTTCTTTCAATATTCCCGCAGGCTCACTGTCTTCAGCACTCGCCAATTTCGGTCGGCAGGCTGGAATGCAGGTGACCTATCAGCCGCAGATCGCTTCCGCTAAACAGGCTCCCGCCGTTTCGGGCATGATGACGCCACAAGATGCACTTTCGCGTCTGCTTGCGGGATCTGGTATTTCCCATCGTTTCACGGGTAGCAACACAGTTGCGTTGGCCGCGCAACCGGCGGCCGCGCATGCACCATTGACCCCTGACGGCACCACACTGCTTGATACGATTACCGTCACCGGCGGTGCGGGCGTGGTGGGGGCAGAAGCACCGTATCAAACGGCAGCACCGACCAATTATATCTCGTCCGAAACCATTGAGCGTTTCCGCGGCTCAAGCCCTGCCGATATTTTCCGCGGTACGCCGGGGGTGATGTCCGGTGAAGCGCGTAACGGTGCGGGCTCGGTCGATGTCAATATTCGCGGTATGCAGGGCATGGGGCGTGTTGCAACCACGATTGATGGCGCTGAAAACAGCGTGACCGTTTATCAGGGCTATCAAGGTCTTTCCAATCGTACTTACATTGATCCCGATCTGATTGCGGGCCTTGATATCAACAAAGGCTCGGACGCATCCTCGCGTGGTATCGCGGGCAACGTCGCCATTCGAACACTCGATGCTGATGATATCGTCAAGGAAGGCGATAACTGGGGTATGCGTGTGAAAGGTGAATATGGCTCGAATTCCTCATCACCGCATGCGGGCGCCAAGGGTGGATATGCATGGCCCTATTCGCCGAGTGACGTCCCGGAAGTCGTTGGGTCGCCCGACGGTATGAACCGTCCTTCTTTCCTTACACCGACCAATGGCTCTGCCAGTATTGTCGCTGCGATCAAGGAAGAGAATTACGATTTCTTTGCGGGCTATGCTTATCGCAAGCGCGGCAATTATCATGCGGGCAAGCATGGCCCGTCAGCCGATCCGGTGAATATCGGCCCTGCCAGGACCTGCAATACATCGGGTTCTTGGTGTCAGAACTGGCCTGAATATGTCGAAAACGGCGGCCTTACGAATTATCGTGCTGGCGAAGAAGTCCTCAATACGCAGCTTGAGACCAAATCCTTCTTGACGAAAGCGACGCTGCGCTTTGATGGCGGTCATACGCTGAAGCTGGGCTATACTGGTTTTCGTGGGGAGGCTGGCGATCTTCTTGCATCCCGTTTCACAGGGGACAGAAATCAACCTGTTCAGCAGGAGCTGACATCTGGTTCCAAGCTCGATACCGGCACCCTGCGCTATTATTGGAACCCGGATGACAATGAACTCATTGATCTGAAAGCAAATCTTTGGGTTACAAAACTGGAACTGCGTAATCCACGTCGCGGTAACATGATGCCGACATTGGAATCTCTCGGCCTTTCGCCGAATTTCCGCACTGGATCGAATACGATCATGTGGGGCGGCGATGTTGCCAATACGTCGAAGTTTTCGTTTGGCGACTATGGCGATCTCGACCTAAATTATGGTGTGTCTTATCTCAGGGAAGATACGCGTCCGAGTGCTTATACTAACGAACTTGAGGGCTGGCTAAACCTGCGTGACGCTTATCGTGACGAACTTGGCGTCTTCACCAAAGCAGCCTACAAGCCAGTCGACTGGCTGACATTGAATGCTGGCCTGCGTTATTCGCATTACTGGTCACATGACCGCCGCACTGAGGCCAACTCTGCTGTACAGCTAAACCCGGAACCCAACCGCGATTCAGGTGGTTTCAGTCCATCGGTCGGCGTGACGGTCGAACCTTTCGATGGCAGCCAACTTTATGTCAATTATTCCAACGCGCTACGCTATCCGAGCCTGTTTGAATCGGTTTCAGCCTTCACCGTCATTCCCAATGCCGGATTGCGGCCAGAGCGTTCCAGCAACTGGGAAGTTGGGGCGAACTTCACGCGAGATGGTCTGTTGAATGATGACGATCGCGGCATGGTCAAGTTTGGCTACTTTAACTGGGACGTTAAAGATTATGTTGCGCGTGCATTCCGCGATTTCTACGATAACAGCGGAAAATTTGTCTACAGCGGTATGCAGGTCTACAACATTGATCGCGCACGCTTTTCAGGTCTTGAATTCTCAAGCCGTTACGAGGCCGGCGGGTTTACTGCCGATTTCTCGGCCAACTATTATCTTGATGTACAATTCTGCCGCACCTCTGACACCTGTGGAGCCAAGTCGCTTTATGGTGACTATGCGACCAACCAGGTGCCTCCGAAATACAGCGTGGATCTGACACTCTCGCAGAAGATGCTTGAAGACAGGCTGACGCTTGGCGGGCGTGTTTCTTACGTCGGTCCGCGTGCGATTGGTCATGGTGATGTCACAGCGGTGGGTGCTGGTGAATTTATTTCGCTGACACGCTGGAAGCCCTATACGCTCATCGATGTCTTTGCCGAATATAAGATCAACGACAGCCTGACCGCGACAGCTCGTATTGAAAATTTGACGGATCAATATTACGTCGATCCGCTTGGCTTGGTGAACCAGCCTGGTCCGGGCCGGACGTTCTATGCGGGCCTTACCAGCAATTTCGGCGGCGATCAGCGCCTGCCGCAACTCTCGCCATTCTCCCGGTCACAGGGTGGGGCACCGGGAATCGACTGGACCGGCTTCTACGGCGGTGTTCATACCGGTATGACTTCCGGGCGCACTTGGGGCAATACGACTGCGCTTGATGGCACGGTTGATCCGATATCGGCGAGTGAATCTGCGGATCGTGGATTTGGCAATTCGGCCCTGTTCGGCGTGCAGGCGGGTTATAACCACCAGTTCAGCAACCGGGTCGTACTTGGTATCGAAGCCGATGTCAGCAAAACGCGTTTGAAGGGCGCGCAGGCGGCCTTCATGCAGGAAGACTGGATTGCCGCTGAAAAGGACATTGCCGGTATTCAGGCAAACACGCATTACGACATTGATTGGACGGGGTCCATTCGCGGTCGCCTTGGTTATGCGCTGGATAATCGCTGGCTTGTCTATGGAACGGCGGGTGTAGCCTTCGCGCATGAGAAGCAGACCCGCGACCAGTACCGCTATTCTGAAGATATCATGGGCAAGGCAAGCTCAAGCCTGTTCTTCGTCGATCAATTGTCGGGAATGCGAACGGGCGTCACCGTTGGCGGCGGTGTTGAATATGCAATCAACGATCGCTGGTCGGTCATGGCCGATTATACCTATAGCCGCTTTGGCAACCGCAGCTTCAGCTTTGAAAATGCGCGTGCCGGAACAGGGGGCAACTACACGACCAGAGAGCAGACAGGTGTGGAAATTACACCTCCCGAACCATTTCTTTGTGAAATTCTGGGAGATCCCTACTGCGATCCATCCGAAAAACCGGTCTATAAATATACCGACCACACTGGCAGCTCGAATATCGCCAATGGCCGCAAAGCTTCCAATTCACTGGATACACACACCGTGAAACTTGGCCTCAATTTCCACTTTTAATTGGGATTAGGTGCGACATTTTGGCCAGGGTGAAGTTTTTTTGCCTTGGCATTGCAAAAAATTGCGTCCTCAATCGTCTTAATTAGTAGAGCGGTGTTATCGGCTTTACGCGCTGAGAACACCGTCTATCAATAGGGATATTCGAAATGACTGATGTTGCTACACTTGAGCACCCCGTTGCTCTTCCCCGCTCTAAGCGCTTGAAAGCGCGAACGACGGGCACTCACGAACGTCTTGATCAGACCATCATGGCGGGCAAACCATTTGCCAGCCGCGAAAGCTATGCATTGTTCGTTGAGGTGCAGTATCAGTTCCACCGTGACATTAATGCGCTTTACGATGATGCCGCGCTGGATGCGTTGCTGCCCGATCTAAACGGGCGCCGTCGCCTTGAGCAGGTTGGTCAGGACATGATCGATCTCGGTTTCGAGCTGCCTGCAGCAGATGGCGCGCCTGCCTTCCCTGCCGGATGTGACATTGATCTGCCGACCGCACTTGGCTGGCTCTATGTGGCTGAAGGCTCCAACCTCGGTGCGGCCTTTCTGCTCAAAGAAGCGCTGAAGCTGGGCTTGTCTGAAGAGCTTGGTGCGCGCCATCTGGCCGGTGCTCCTGAAGGTCGCGGACTGCATTGGCGGACCTTCACTGCGGCACTTGATGAGATTGAGCTTTCTGACGCTGAGGAAGAACGCGTGGTCGCTGGTGCGGAAGCTGCTTTCCGCCGTGTCCATGTACTGGTGCGGAAAATCTTTCATGACCGTCTCTAACCTGACGACTGCGAATAACGGGGCCGCCCAATTCGCCTATCCCGATGAGCGGCAGCGCGCAGGTTATCTCGCGTTGGGGCTGTTATTGGTCGTGGCAGCTTTGATTGGTTTGAAGATACCTATGATGCCTTCAGCCCTGTTTGTCTTTGGTGCAGCACTTTGCTTTGTACAGCTTTCATCCAGTATTCTAGGCTGGCTGGAAACCAACAGAAGTACACGCATTGTCATCGATGCATGGCGTGCACTCGGTGCTCTGCCCTTTCTGTTCAGGCTGTGCCTGCTCAGTCTGGTTACGGCAATCGGCTTGGCAGCCGTTGTTTTGAACCCTTATCTCTTCGGGGTGGAACTGGCAATCAATGCAATGCTGTTTGCAGGCCTCATGCTTTTTGTCGGCCCGCAATATCGAGAAGTGAAATTCGTTCCAGAATAGAGATAGTTTGCAATGCGATTTACCCGACAGGCAGAGCTTTCAATTGAGTTTCTTGTTCTTTGCGAGCGAGCACCAGATGGGACTGCGCTGACCACCCGTGCAGCGGCAGAAGCCACAGGCACGACAAAAGATCACGCCGCGCAGATCGTTTCGGATCTCATACATCACGGTTTTCTGGTTGGCTCACGCGGGCGCGGTGGTGGCATCCGTCTTGCGCGCCCGGCAAAGACAATCAATGTCGGAACAGTTCTGCGACTGATGCAGCCGGGTTTCGATGAACAGGCGACAAAGCAGTCTGGATCAGATTCAGCATTCGGCATGTTGCTGCAGGCAGCCTTGCGGTCCTTCGTGGCGGCTTTTGATGATTTCACCATTGCAGATCTTGCGATTGAGACCAGTGACGGTCGCCTGGCTTGTCTTGATTGCGATCTGCGCAATCTGATCAACCACGGTCAAATGCTCTCTGAGCTGCGCCGCAGAAGCGAATATACGGATGTGCCTGCCTGGGCGGGCGCGTCATGAATGGTCCAACGGATAGTATCGGGGTGCGCGAGAGCTTTAGCGAGCTTGCGCTCTGGGCGGGGGCAAGCCTTCTCGTACTATCCTTGCATGTGGGAGCCGCAATGTGGCTTCTACGTGAGCCGGACATGATGGCGGCCGATGATACGCCGCCGGCCGCTATCATGATCGAGCTGGCGGAAACGCCTGAAGCAACTGAAACCGAAGAAAACGAGCTATCACCGGATGAAGTGATGTCGGATGCAAGCGCTGCAGCCGAGAAGGTTGAAGAACCTGTCGATGAACCTGTACTCGAGCAGGAAGTGGTTCAGGACGAGCCGGAGCCTGTGGAGGAAGAGCCTCGGGAAGAAATAGCGCAGCTCGATAAGGTTGAGGTTCCACTACCTGTCGCAAAACCTAAGCCGCCGGAGCCCAAAAAGGAAATCGTCAAGAAGGATGAGCCGAAGAAGAAGCCGGTGAAACAGCGCGAACAGGCATCGGCCAAGCAAGCAGTGAAGGCACAGGCACAGGTCACGCAGTCCAGTCGCAACGCAGCGAGACAGTCAGCTTCCGGTTTGTTTGCATCCTCTATGACACCGGCGCGCTGGCAATCGCGTTTAATGGCACATCTGGAGCGCCGCAAGAAATATCCATCGGGTTCCAAGTCGCGTCGGGAAGAGGGCACCGTTTATGTTCGGTTTCGCATCGATGATAGCGGCAAGGTACTTTCTGCGACGCTTGCGCGATCTTCTGGCTGGCCGGAGCTTGATAATGAGGTGCTATCGCTGGTTCAGCGAGCTTCACCGGTTCCCGCTCCCCCACCAGACGTCAACAAGACGATCACCGCGCCAGTCAAATTCAACAGTCGATAAAAGAAGGACTGGAAACGAATTTCCAGCCCTTTGATAATTTAGAACTTACGGCTGAAAGAGACCTTCAGATTGCGGCCTGGCATGGCTGTGATGCCGTCAGTCAGATAAGGTTCGTATTCCTTGTCGAACACGTTCTCCAGTGCGAGACGCAATTCCGAATCCTTCATGAAGCCTTTGGTCGGCGTCCAGTTGAAGAACAGGTCATGCACGGCATAGCCCGGCGTTTCTGGTCGATTGTAGCTGAGATCGCCTTTGACATAGGAGGTTCGGTCCTGCTTGTCGACAAAGGTCCCCGTCCAGCCAAAATTGATATCCTGATCCGGCAGCTTGTATCCGAGGGTCGTTACAACCGTTGTCGGCATGATATCGTTGATATAACTATCTTGCCCATAGATATTGTTGACCGTGCCATGGCGCCGACCAATCATGTAGGTGACGCTTGCATCGGCGAACATGAAGTCATTTTCGTAATGCGCTTCCAGTTCCACACCACGCGAATAATAGGAAGGCATGTTCCAGTAGAATGGGACTTCGCCGTCTTTCAGGCCAACCTTGTTTGCGCTGCCGACGCGACGCGCCACCGGGTTGGTGACGTGGTTGTTAAAGAACGAGCCGCGCACCATGAACACATCGGAATCGGTCAAGATACCGCTGAACGACGTATCCGCGCCGATATTGATCGTGTTGTTGCGCTCGACTGCCAGATCTCTGCTTGTGCCGGAGGTTTGCGTGCGTCCGCTTTGAACCGAGTAGATTTCGTCAATATTGGGCGCGCGCATGGCATAAGCCCAGTCGGCGAACAGGCGCGTCGTGGGTGTTATCTGATAGGATGCGCTGATCGCTGGTGTGAAACCATGGTGAGATGCTGACGAATAGTCATGTCCAGCTTTTGGATCGTTATAGATCGCAGCCGCATTTGGCTCGCCTTCGGAGCGAACATAGTCATAGCGGACGCCTGGCGTGATGGTCAGCTTGTCGGTAATGGCCATGCGATCACGCATGAAGAAGGATGTTACGTCTTGTTTGCCGCCGGGCATGATCCATGGGGCGTAATAGCCATAATTATAGCTTTTGTCGTTCTTCTTTGTGATGTCGAACATCGTCACATCGCGAATGTGGTGGTTATACTGCACACCGTAGTTCAGGCTGTGTTCAATACCGCCAAGCTCGAAGTTGGAGGTGTTTTCAGCTTCGATATGAAAATCCGAATATTTCGCATCGTTTTCGGTACCACCAAGCGATGCCGTGCCATTCACGCCGGTTGCGCGTTCAGCATGCATGTCGGTCGAGGAATAGCTCGCCATGATGCGGGTGTTTACGAGGTCGCTGTCGCCGTCATAGGTGTGTTCGAATACCGAAGTGAAGTCTTTCAGCTCACGCCATGCAAGCAGCCTGCGCATTGCTTCCTTATAGGCAGGTGTGCCGGGAACAAGGCTGTTGCTGGTTGGCTGAAGCTGTCCGCGAATGGCTGCAAGTGGTCCCCAATTGGCGCTTTCACCATAAAGAACCGAGGCCTTCACCTTGTGCCCGCCATATTCGCCGGAAAGTTTACCGGAGAATGAAGTGAGTTCAGAACTTGAGTAATTATAGGTCTCGCCGCTGCCGACACGCATGTTGTCGCTCTTGCGCCAAGTCAGGCTGGCAATACCGTCAAACGTCATGCCGGTGCCGAGATTGGAGCGGCCATAAACCGCGCCGGTTTCCAGAAACTGCTTGTTAGCTGTCTGATACGCGGTTTTACCCCATGCACCCCAGCTTTCGCCTTCGCGCAGCATATCGGCGGCATCCTTGCTCTCAAGCTTCACGGTGCCACCGAAGCCACCATTGCCATATCGAACCGAGGTTGCACCCTTTTCAATCTCGACGCGCTTGAGAAGTTCGGGCTCGACGAAAATGGTGCCCTGATCGTATTTTTCAAAGTTTTTCGGCGCGCCGTCGAGCAGAACTCGAACGTCAGTCTGTCGCGAGAAACCACGGATCGAAATCGACTGGCCTTCGGTGCGGACGCCCCCCAGCATGGCTACGCCGGGCGTCTTTTTGATGAGTTCGGGAATTGTTGAGGCCTGTGCCTGTTGCATCTGTTCAGGCGTAATCTGAGAGACGCGCGGGTCGAGATCAGCGAAGTTCACGCCGGTAATCTGGGAGAAGCTGATCGTGTCGAGTTGCACTGCTCCGTCAACAGCAGGCACGGCTGCATTGTTTGCAGCCATTTCGCGCTCAAGGCGTACAGTGCGATTGCCGGTGAAACGATACTGGATATTCGTGTTGCGCAGCAATGCAGAAAGCGCGTCGGCTGGAGCCATGGTTCCGCTGACGCCGGATGTCCTGAGGCCGCTGGTGACGGATGCATCGAATGCGATTTGCAGACCTGTCTGAACTGCAAGGCGATTAAGTGCCGTTGAAAGCGCACCTGCCGGAATATTGATACTGACGGCTCGCGATGTTGTCTGTGCCATTGCTGGCGCGGTCATAAACGGGCTTAGAACAGTGCCGCTCAAAAGCAGCGAAGCAAACAGCGGGCGGGCGCAGGCAGTGAGAATGCGCGAGGAAGGGCTTTTCATGTCGTTTCCAGTCTCAACGTTCAAGGCGTTGGTGTCGGGCATTGGGTGGCTGAGGCACTCGCGCGGGGTGCGCAAACTGCCTTTCACCAACTGGACGAATGAATTGAGCTGTTTGGGACATTTGGACGAAAATTAATTATGCAGCACCGTGAGCAATGACCCGACACGGACTGCTTTGAGCTCAAATGCCTTGATAAAATCATCAAGTGCTGTCGAGGGCGTGGAGAGATCGAAGGTGCCGGTGATCCGGCGTTCGGCGAGGTCGCTGCTTGCGATCATCACCTTACCCGGAAGGTGGCGCGCAATATCTTCGACCACATGCTCAAGCGGCTGGCCCTCGAAAACAAGGCGACCGCTTCGCCAGGATGCTGCAAGTTCCGGATCAACCATCGAAACCTGGCCTATACCATTCCGGCTGTCGTATGAAACGCTGTGTCCCTCATCCAGCCGCAGCGTATCGAGCGGGCTGAAGGCAGATGATGACGCGCTGGTCTGCACCTGAACTGCGTGTTCGGTAACAATGACATCTGCGCCGCCATCTTTCAGTTTCACATCGAATTGGGTGCCAAGGGCCGTCACTTCGCCATTTGCGGCTTTAACCGTGAAGGGGCGCTGTGGATCTGGGGCCACAATAAAATAGGCTTCGCCGCGCAACAGCTGCACCTGACGCCCATCATTCGTAATATCGAAAGTGATTGCTGATCCGGCATTCAGCTGAACGGTCGAACCATCGCTTAACTCAATGACCGGCATCTCGCTACTCGCCGATATAGCATCAGCACGCAGGCGCATCGGCCCGTCAAAGGCAAGGAATCCGCCCCCGAGGGCCGCGAACAACAGCATGGAACTGACGGCCGCGCGCACAGGGTAGCGCGGCTTTCTGGCTGCAGTTTTTGCAAAGTCGGTGTCTTGCAGCAGCAGAAAGCGCGTATCGCTGAAAACGCGCGAAGCTTTGGCAAATGCTAGCTCGTGTCGGGAATCGCTGGCGCGCCATAGCGCACAAGCCTCGACAACCTCCAGATCTCTGGGCGATGCCTGCAACTGCATCAGCCAGTCGACAGCCTGTTCCTGGATTTGGCGCTCAGCCTTATCGTTCTTCTTTGCCGTCGCGCGCATTAAGCCTGATCCAGTTCGTCGAGCCGCAAGAGGCAGTGCATAAGCGCTTTCCGCAGATGCCTGTCCACCATATTGCGCGTAATTCCGAAGCGTATGGCTATTTCATCTGGGGATAGATTGCCGATCCGGTGGGCAATGAACACGCGGCGCTGACGCAAGGGCAGTTCCATGATCGCATCACGTAGGCAGGCGAGGCGGCGTGGCATATCCAGCACCAGATCAGGATTTGCATCCTTGCTTGCAATGTTTGCGGCTTCGTCGTCAGTGCCGCAAAAGAGCTTTGCTTCAAAGCGTTCGCGGCGAAACCGATCAAGACCCAGATTAATCGCAGCGCGCGTAAGAAAGGCGCGTAACGACGATTTGCCTTGCAGATCGGTCCTGCGGTCTTTCAGCCTGACATAAAGATCGTGGACGACTTCATTGGCATTGGAGGGTACGTGCCCACGCCGACGGACTGCGCGGCACAGTTCGTCGTAATAATCTGTAATAGCTGCATCAATGTCTGCAATTTCCTGCAGAGGAAAAGCCGAAGGCAGATTGGATTTGTCAGATTGGTTCAAGGCAGGCACCACATTTTCGTGGCGGCACCATAGTTAGGCGCTTGTGCAAACGCAATAATATATGACCAATATACTCATCTTATGTGAATGCTGTTGCATTTCAGCAAAATTGACCGATAGCCGCAACGATGGAGAGCACTCCACCGCAGCGACAAAGGAAGCAATGGCTTATTTCGGCAACTGGGCCGCGGCCTGCTTGATGGCCGTTGTGACCTGCTGACAGAAAGGCTCGACGCTTTTGCCAGATGTCTTGGCATAGTCTTCAACGTCGGTTTCCTGCCCCATTGACTGGACTACGCCCTTTTTGCCGGCTGCCTGTGCTTCTTCAAGACCAGATTTGTCGGCTGGTGCCTGCATGATCTTCATGATGGACTGCTGGCTGTCGATGTCTTCCTGTGTCGCGAAGCCTTTGTCCTTGCAATACTCGACGATACCGAGCTGGTTCTGTGCTGCTTTATAGAGCGCTTCCGGTGTCATCTGCTGCGTGGCCTGGCCTTGCGCCATAGCGCCGCCTGCGGTGACCGATGCCAGAATAAAAGCGCAGATACCTGCAGTTTTCATCGTTTCAACCTTTCAGTTCTATTGCATTTCCACCCGAGCAAACAGATAGAGCGGGTCCGGTGAAACGAAACCCGCCTAGAAAGGCTTAAAGGTCATAAAAGGCATCGCGAAATAAAGACCTGCAAAACCGGGTAACAAGTTTTTACTGTATCCGGGGTTTCCAAGGCTTTGTTTCGTCACATTCGGAACCGGGGGTTATGCCCAGAAATACCGCACAATGTGGAAGAATACCGGGGCCGAGAAGACGAGGCTGTCGGCACGATCGAGCATACCGCCATGCCCTTCAATCATGTGTCCCCAGTCTTTGACCCCGCGGTCACGTTTGATGGCAGATGCCACAAGCCCGCCGAAAAAGCCCATGACGCAAGCGGTCGCGGCCAGCGCACCAGCTTGCAATGGCGAAAACGGAGTAAGCCAGGCAAGTCCAGCCCCCAGAAGAGATGCGCTCGCGACCCCTCCGACAAAGCCTTCCCAGGTTTTGGATGGAGAAATATTGGGCGCAATGCGATGCTTGCCGAACAATTTTCCGAAAACATATTGCAGCACGTCGCTGCCCTGAACGGTTGCCACCAGAAATGCGATCAGCAGCAGCTTCTTGCCTTCGAAGCCTGGAATATCCAGCGTCATCAGCGCAGGCACATGGCTGATGCAATAGACCGATAGCATGATGCCCCATTGCTGCTCGCTGATGCGTTCGAGAAAGCGCGACGTATCACCGGAAAGGGCAGTCAGCACCGGCATGGCGAGGAAACAATAGACCGGTATGAAGATGGAATAGAGACCGTACCAGTCGATCCAGATCAGATAATATTGCACCGGAATGACCAGCAGGAACATGCCAAGCAGCACGCGATGATCAGCGCGACGGGTTTGTGTAAGCGTCGCATATTCGCGTAATGAGGCAAACGAAATAAGCGCAAACAGAACGATCACGCCGCCTTTGCCGAACAGGAAGGCGATGCACATGGCGCCGACCATGATCCACCATGCCTTGATGCGGGCATTGAGGTTGACCAGTGTGGATGAAAGCGGTTTTGGCGCACGCCATGACAATATACCGGCAACGGCACTGGCTGTGACCAGAACGCCCATGAGGCCAAGGAAGAGTTGGGTCGTTTCGCTCATGGGTGATTACCATTCTGAGGCTGAATATCGAGAAGGCTCTGGCGCGCGCGCGTGAGAAATTCCTTGCGGTTCTCGCCCTCGTGAAGCTGAACCGGCGTACCGAAAATTACACGACAAAGAAGCGGCACGGGCAGCATCGCGCCCTTTGGCAACACGCGTGACATGTTTTCAATCCAGCACGGCACCAGTTCAACATCCGGCCGCGCCAGCGCAAGATTGTAGATGCCGGACCGAAAACGCAGCAACGCCTCATCGGTCATATTGCGTGTGCCTTCGGGAAAGATGATGAGCGAATGACCATCGGCCAGCGCTTTCAGCATCACTTCCATCGGATCTTGTGTGCGTTCCACCCAGTTGCGTTCCACAAGCACGGTGCGCAGCAGCACTTCGGCCATGAACTGGCGCACAGCATTGCCCCGCCAGTAATCAGCACCAGCGACGGCGCGGGTGCGCGCACGTTCTTCCTGATTGAGGCAGGAGGAAAGCAGAATGAAATCACCATGGCTGGTGTGGTTGGCAAAATAGATGCGCTGATCGCGCGAGGGTCCGGTGCCGCTCCAGATGGGCCGCACGCCGGTAATCCCACGTGACAGGATCGCCAGAAACGAGCCGAAAATCGATTGCACCTGATGGCGGACCAGTACCCGCATATCAAAGCCCCTGACCATGCGGCACGAAGGCCAGCAGAATGAATAGCACAATGGCAAGTGCCAGAAAAAACCGCAAACGACCGATGATGCGCCGGGAACCGGCGATCCGTTCGAGGAGCGGGCGGGTGGGGCAGATAGCTTCACTCAGGCCCATTTTTTCGAGCGTTCTGTCGAGTTCGATCAGTCCCGCCTCTTCAATGGGATTTGCGGCAACCAGCCGGAAAAGTGCTGCATCGAAAAGCAGGTGCGCGGCAATTCCGAGAATGACCAAACTACTCGCAAGAAGGACCGGCCAGACCAGCCAGAAGGTGAGGTCATGCACGAAGCGCAAAAACGGTGCGACAGCCAGTATCAATACGGCTAGTGCAATGCCGAAATAGGCATTTCGCTGCAAACCTGCCGCGATGCTTGATGCCTGCGCGCTCATTCATGCACCTCGCTTGTGTGTAGATGCACCGGCCAGCCTTTTGCGCGGATCAGCTCTTCGGCTTCGCGTTGATTGTTCACGCGGCCCGTGTTGATGAGCCAATGGGCTGCAACCGTGGCGCTGCGCTGAACGCCCAACGCGCAACAGATGAGCACCGGACCGTGATGGCGTGCGACTTCGACCGCATCCGATGCAAGCCGTAGCTTTTCTGCGGGAGGCTTGATGAGATCAATCGTGACGTAGCTTTTCCAATCGATAGAGTGAGGGGGTGGCACCATTTCGGATGCAAGATCAATGACAGTCGAGAAAAATTGCAGTTCTCTAGCCTTCGGGAAGCGTCCGAGGAAGACATTGTCGCCAAGTTCGACATGGGTTGGGAGTTTGCGCGTCCAGTATCGGATATTAATCAGGGCAAAAAAGCGGTAAGGCCAGAGCAACAGGCGGCTGGCGAGACTGACCATACCGTCTGTTTGTTTCTCGAAAATGCCAGCACCCGCACCGAGATAACCAAGCGCCACTAGTGCAAGTGCGGTTGCAGGCCAGAACCAGAAGATCGCATAGCCGGTGATGCTCAGACCATGAACACCCAGCGCAAGAAAAACTGTCGCCACCGCCAGATAATACAAGCCGATCCGCCGGGATTTTGGGTCTGATGTGAGCAGAAAACCTGCCAAAGGCGATGGCGTGTTGCGTGGGAAAAGCCACAGCGCAAACAGCCCGAGCAAAGCGCCTGCCGGAATATCGACGGCGTGATGCTGATAGGTGGTTAGCACCGATAATCCGATCAGCAGGCACCAGACGTGCCAGATCACACGCATTATATCGCCCATAACACGGCGCATCTGATCCCAGATAATGATCAAAAGCGCGATATGTAGCGACGGCGCCTGGTTGAATGGTTTGTCGAACCCGCCCAGCACATCGAACATGAAACCCGGCAGACCGGAGGTCTCAGGTTTGACAAATGTGGCTGTCAGCGGAAAGGCAACAAAGCAAAGAACGGCGATAATCTGCGCGGTGAGATAACGCTTTGCCAGCTGGTCCACCTGTTCCGGGCTGTCATTTACGAAAAGCGCTATCGCGTAAAACAGATTGACCGACCAATAGGGAATGATGCTCCACGCGATAAAGGGAACATAGCCTTCCCAGTCGAAAGCGAGGTTCGGCACGTCATCATGGAGTGATGCAAGCCAGTTGGCGGTGCCATAGGTCAGATAGAAAAACGGTCCAAGAAACAGAAGCCAAGCGATTGCGCGGCGGATTACAGGCCGCCGCGAGAAACCATCAAGTTCCGTCAATTGCGTGGTCACGCTTCAGCGTCTCCGATGCGTTCGGCAATCGATACGGTAAAGATGCCCCATTGATCGGTGCGCTGTTCGATTTTGCGATAGCCCGCCTTTTCGACGAGCTGATCCATTTCGCCCTGTGTGCGGCGACGCATCACCCATGCCTGTCCGCCGCGATGTGACGTGAGCGCGCGAGCGATCATTTCAAGCTGCGGATGCCATGGCTGGTTGGTGTAAATGAGCAGTGAGCCCGGCTTCTGCACACGAGCGAGACCCGAAAGCGACCGATTAATGAGCGCATTGTCCGGGAAAAGCTCATAAAGCCCCGACACAATCGCAAGGTCTGGCTGTGGTGTGACCGTTGCCAGACTTTCTTCATTGAACGCATCGCCTTCTTCCATATGAGCAATTGCTTCAAGACCACGCTCCTTGATGAGCTTGCGGCCAGCCAGCACATTGATCGGCGAGTAATCGCGAAGATGAATGCTGTCCGGCAATTCGCCGGCACGAACCACCGCATCAATCACATAGCGGCCATGCCCACAGGCAATGTCGAGGATATTGGTCGATCGACCTTCGCTTTCCAGCCGCCTGATGGCGTGTCTGATCAGTTCCTCAAGATGCACTTTGCGCTGGCGAATGCCGCGCCAGCCGATGGCTTCCAGAAACTGCTTGTCGATGAGCTTGCCGCCGGGACCCAAGCCTCGTGCTTCGTTCTCATAGACATAATCGAGCGTGGAGCCTGAATCAAAACCGGTACGACGGCCAACTTTCAGACCTTCCGACAAAAGCGAGCCAAAGCCAATAGAGGCGCGCGTCGATGCCCAGTAAAGGCCGCGCGGTGAAAGCAGCGGTAGCGGACTTGATAGTCTGTCAGCCTCATCGCGCGTATGGCCTGCAATATGCGCTTCGGTCAGATCGGCGCGTTGTGGTGCCTCCGCAAAACGCGCCTCGATGAAATCATGGATCAGCGCGAGTGCCGGTTTGCGATCCCGTTCGCCCAGCGTGTCATGGTAAAAACCTTTGAGCACATGGCGCTCTTTAATGCGGCTGCCAAGGTTCTCAAAAAAGCGGTGCTGTGGCGTTGGCCGCACGACAAAATCGCTGCCGGAAATGAGCAACTGTGTCGGAACGGTAATCGCCCGCGCATCATCCACCACGCGCTTTGCCGCATCATAAAGCTGAAGCAGGATATGCGAGGCGATTGGCCGTGTAATCAGCGGATCGGTGCGATAGGATTCAATGCGCTCCCGATCATGGGTCAGAAACTGCGGTTTGACGTAGGAATTGACGAAGAACGTGCCTTTGAGTTTCTGCCAGAGCGCGATGCCCTCTTTGGCGAAAGGCACATAAAGCTTGATGTCGAAGGCTGGCGACGCCATGACAAGCGCACGGATATTGGGCGCATAGTCATGTACCCATGCGCTCGCCAGAACGGCGCCGACGCTCTGCGCAATAAGCGCCACGTCTTCGTTTCTTACGCCGGTTTCATTGCGGATATAAGCAACGAAACTATCGAGATCGCGGATTGATGCTCCGAAGGACGGCGAAAAGCCTCGCACGCCAGGTGAGTTTCCGTGGCCGCGCGCATCCCAGGCATAGAATGCATAATCATCAAGGCCGAGCTCATCCACGAGATGGCTCACACGTCCGCTATGCTCATGACCGCGATGCAGCAAAACGATAACGCCCTTCGGCTTTTCAGAGCGGGCAGGCCAGAAACGATAGAACAGCGAAGTGCCGTCATGGGTGACGAAATGGGATTCTAACGGTTCACGATATGACGCCGTTTCATGCCCCGGCAATTCTGTGCGCTGGCTCATCATTTCTCCTCTCAATAGGCCTTCTCCCATTTTTCGGGATGAACTCCAAGTTATTCCACCCAATTACTATTGAGTAGAATAGAATGTTTGAATAAACGAGCTAAGGCCGGTCGCAAATAGCTGATTTCTACATAATCGTCATTTCCAAAAGTTTCCCGAAAGTTTCTTATGTCTGTTTATCAACTTAAGTCCCGTTTCCAGAACTTGTTGAGACCTCTTGTCGTGCAGCTTGCGGCAAAAGGTGTGACGGCCAATCAGGTCACGATTGCAGCTGCACTGGCTTCAATTGTTCTTGGTGCTTTTCTTGGGCTGAACGGGAATGCGATCTGGTTTGCGCTGCTGCCGGTCTGGCTTTTTCTGCGCATGGCGCTCAATGCTGTTGATGGCATGCTGGCACGCGAACATGGTCAGAAATCCATGCTGGGTGCCTACCTCAACGAGATCGGCGATGTAATTTCCGACGCGGCGCTCTATGCGCCTTTTGCGATCATCGCGCCGTTTTCGGCGCTGTGGATTTTCGCGATTATCTTTATTGCCACGCTGACCGAGTTTGTCGGCGTGACGGCAGCCTCGCTCGGATCAAGCCGCCGTTATGACGGTCCAATGGGCAAGAGCGACCGCGCCGTGGTCTTTGGTGTGCTTGGTGCGTGGGTCGCCATTGATGGCGTTTTGCCACAATGGATGTTCTGGTTGCAGCCTGTGCTGTGCGCGCTTTTGATCCTCACTGTCGTCAAGCGCATCCGCAACGGAATAGCGGAAGCCCCGAACGCATAGCGTGGGGCTTCTTCTGTCTTGAGAACTATTCGCTTTTAGTTTGCAGAAACAAAAGCCGACATGCTGGTAATCAGCAGCATTCCGACAGTTGCGCCTGCGTCCTGAAGACCGATGGTCTTTTCCTGAAAAGCTGCGGCCTTGCCATGCTGAGCAACCATCGTTTTAGTCGCTTCAAGAGCATCTTCAGCAGCTTTGGCGGCGGCTGCAAGCGCATCTGCCAGCGAGGCACCCGCTGAGGCTTGTGCTTCAAGCGTTACGGCGATTGGATCAAGCACATCGAGAAGCGTCTTGTCGCCAACCTTTGCCTTGCCGCGCTCGGCAATACCATCACGATATGCGCGCCAGAAAGCGGCAATCTCTGCGGTTCCCAGCTCGTCGATACCATCACAGACCTTGCTTGCACGCAGGAAGCCGGTTGCGGTCAGCGTGCCCATGGTTGATGGCGCGACGCGTGCCATGGTGGCGCCAGCTGTGCGCAGAAGCTTGTCGATGCCTGCAGCTTCACCTTCAGCATGGGCAGTTTCTGAAGCTGCTGCAAAGGCCTTGCTCATGGTGATGCCGAGATCGCTATCGCCAATTTTGCCGTCCAGCGCGATAAGGAATTCGCGCTGTTCTGCAAAAAGCTGCTTCCAGCTGTCGAAGAGATTGATCAGATCAGATGCTGTAATGACGTTCATAATCTGACCTCAGCCCGCAAAATGCTTGAAGAACGGGGTGTTTGCGGAGGCGGCAACCAGTGGCTCCAGTTCTTCATCAAGATGCAGCACGGAAACTGACGCGCCAGCCATTTCCATGGACGTGGCAAACTCGCCGATCCAGACATGCTTGACCTTGACGCCACGCTCGTCAAACAGCTGCGAAACCCGTCGGAACATGATGTAAAGCTCTTCAAGCGGCGTGCCGCCAAGACCATTGACCAGCACAGCTACTTCGTCGCCCTTGGCATAGGCCTGCTCGGCGAAAATACGTCCCATCAGCTCGTCGATGACTGCATCCGCGCTGGCAAGCTTCTTGCGGCTGATGCCGGGTTCGCCATGGATGCCCATGCCGATTTCCATTTCATCTTCGCCGATGGAGAAGGTGGCGTGACCGATTTCCGGTACCACGCAGCTCGAAAGAGCAACGCCCATGGTGCGGGTGCGCAGGCGTGCCTTATCAGCAAGACGTGTCACTTCATCTAGCGACAGACCGTTGGCTGCTGCTGCACCGGCTGCTTTGTAGACAAAGAAGATACCGGCGACGCCGCGACGCTTATGTTCTTCACCGACAACTGAGGACGCCACATCATCATTGCCGACAACCTGTTTGACGGCGATGCCATCGAGATCGGCAAGTTCTGCAGCCATATCGAAATTGATGATGTCGCCGCTATAGTTACCATAGATGTAGAGCACGCCTGCGCCCTGATCGATGGCCTTGGTGACCTGATACATCTGCTCCGAGCTTGGCGACTGGAAGACGCCGCCGACAGCTGCGCCATCGATCATGCCTTCGCCGATATAGCCGAGGAACAACGGCAGGTGGCCGGAGCCGCCGCCTGTTGCAATGCCTACCTTGCCGGATTTGGTATTGGCTGTGACCATGCAACGCTTGTCATTATCGACAAAGGTAAGCTCGGGATGTGCCCGATAGATGCCTTCGAGCATCTCATCCACGAAATTGACGGGATCGTTCAGGAATTTCTTCATGATTTCCTCTTGAGAGTATCGGGTTATTTCTTGCGTTGGCGGGTGACGAAGAAGGCGGCGGCCAGCAGGATGAAGCAGCCTACGACGAGACGCTGCCATGTGCTGGGGATGCCGACGAGCACCAGAACACTGTTGATGACGGTGATGAGCAGCACACCGAGAAGGGTGCCGAAGACGGTGCCGGTGCCGCCGGTGATGCGTGCACCACCGAGAACCACAGCGGCGATAACCGCAATTTCTGTGCCAACAAAGTCGAAAGGGCTCGACTGGCGATTGGCGCAGACATGGATGATACCTGCAAGTCCGGCCAGACCACCTGCATAGCCGAACAGGAAGATATGGATGGTGCGCAGATTATAGCCGAGGCGGCTTGCGATCTGGCTGTTACCACCCATCGCAAAAATCGCGCGGCCCATTAAAGTGCGGTTCAATATCCACCAGGTCAGGATTGCAGCCGCAGGCAGCACCAGAAAATAGAATGGCATGGTGATGGTTGCACCGGTTGCCGATTCAAACTGGAACAGCGGAAGGCGACCGAAAGCCCCCATTGTCGGCGGCAGCGACATAATCCAGACCGTGCCGACAAAAGCCAGCAGGAAGCCGCGGAAGAGATACTGCGTGCCGATGGTGACGATCAATGACGGCACATTGAGGTAATGCACCAGCAGACCGTTGAGAACACCGAGGAAAATACCGCCAGCAATCGCCATCAGAATGATGAAGATGATCGGCAGTTCCGGCATATAGGACTGCACAAGAAGCGTCAGCGAATAGACTGTGGTGGCGGCAATTGCCGTAAAGGAAACATCAATTCCACCAGCGGCGAGAATGATGAAGACGCCAAGCGCAAACAGGCCCATCACCACACTGGCCCGGCCAATATCGATCAATGTCGAGGCTTGCAGGAATGCAGGGTTGATGATCGAGACAATCGTGCAGATTGCCACGAGCAGGAAGAAAGTGATCGATTCCGGGCGCCTGCGAATGAAATCACCTAACTTGAAGGATTGGCCTCGACCCAGATCCTGTTGATACTGCGACGCACTCATTAGGCAACTTCCTTCTGCGACGACATCATGGCTTGATAGAGCTGATCTTCGGTGGCCTGTGCAGCATCCAGTTCTGCGACGATGCTCCCTGAGTTCATAACGAGAATGCGGTCGGCATTCTGCAGAAGCTCCGGCAGATCATCGCTGACGATGATGAGGCCCATGCCAGCTTCGGCCAGCGCCTGAATTGCGCGGTAAATTGTGTCTTTTGATCCGACATCGACGCCAACGGTCGGGCCGTGCAGCACCAGAAGCTTGGGGGCAATGCTCAGCCAGCGACCGATCAAAACGCGCTGCTGATTGCCGCCCGAAAGCGCACCAACAGGCAGGTCCAGATTGGTTGTGTTAAGCCGCATCTCTTTCATCAGCGAGGCGGCGATGTTGCGGCCCTGTTTCTGGTTGACCATGCCAAGGCTGTTGCAGAGCTTCCGGAAGATCAGTGCGATCTCGTTTTGGAAGATCGACTTGTCGAGGAAAAGGCCTTCTGCAAGCCGGTCTTCCGGCACATAGCCTATGCCGCGCTCAATGGCTTCCGCAGGGCTTTTAACCTCGCTTACAGTCCCTTCGAGGCGGATTGAACCGGAATGCGCAGGCACAACGCCGGTGATTGCCATCGCAAGCTCGTTACGGCCGGAATCTGCAAGGCCGGTGATGCCGAGGATTTCGCCTTTGCGTAAGCGAAAACCTATGTCCTCGAAGCCCGATGCGGTAAGGCCGTCGAGTTTAAGCAGTTCGGCATCGCCGGGCTGTGCCGTGCGATAACGTTCGGCATCGATTTCCCGGCCGATCATCAGCTCGGAAAGCTGCTTCTTGGTGTAGTTTTCGATTGGGCCTTGTGCCACGCACTGGCCATCGCGGAAGACAACCGCATTGCCGCCGATGCGATAGCATTCATCGAGTTTGTGGGTCACGAAAAGCACTGCGACGCGGTCAGCACGCAGGCGTTCAACAACTTCAATCAGATTGTCCACTTCGCGACGGGTCAGCGATGTGGTCGGCTCATCCATGATGACAAGCTTGGCGCGCGTTGCAATTGCGCGCGAAATGGCAACCAGCTGGCGCATGGCGAGCGGCAGCTCGGAAACGATTGTGTTCAGAAAGGCTTTGTCGGTTGGCAGGCCAACCGTGCTCAATGCCCGTTCTGCAGTCTCGCGAAGCTGAGAAAGCTTTACGCTGCGGAACAGTCGGCCATTGCCTTCAACGAGCTGCTCATTCAGCGCTACGTTTTCAGCGACGGTCAAATTGGGAATAAGCGACAGATCCTGATAGACGGTCTCGATCCCGGCTGCCAGCGACTGGATTGGGTTCAGCGAGGCATATGTTTTGCCATCGAGAATGATCTCGCCTTCGCTGGGTGCGTGTGCGCCGGACATGATCTTGATGACTGTGCTCTTGCCGCAGCCATTTTCACCCAACAGGTGGTAGGCCTGACCAAGATCGATTGTCAGGTCGATGCCGCGCAGCGCATGAACGCCACCAAACCGCTTATGAATGTTGCGCAGTTCGAGAAAGCGATCCGGCGACCGGTCGTTGCTCGTCCCATTCGTCGTTGTAGTTGACACGTTAAATTCCTTTATCGCCGCACCGCTCGCCAAAATGACTGGGCTGGCTGTAGGATCGACCGACGGTAATTATCGGGCGCTAATGTCTTGTTTTATGGCTGTTTTGTTGGTCCAGGCACCCGGATGCAGCGGGGGCTGCATCCGGGTTTTTGAAACCATCGCGCGAGGCTGAACGATGTCCGAACACGATGGTCAGGCTACCTGTGCGTAACGCCTAGAACAGGTGTTCCTTGTAGGTCGCCTTGTCCGCAATAACCATGCCGTTGCCGATCACGAGAAGGCCTTCGCCTGCCCCCTTCTTCACGCGAACGCTGTTATAGCCTTCAACGCCAAGATCGGTGCCGTCCTTGACTTCCTTCTTTTCAAGGAACAGACGGGCGAGCGCATTCATCGCCATGCCAGCCTTCTGCGGATCCCAGAAGCCGATTGCTGTGATCGCACCGGATTCAAGCAGATCAGCCGAAGGGTTTGGCAGGCCGGTGCCAACCAGGCAGACCTTGCCGCTCAGGCCAGCTTCATCGATAGCGCGGCCAACGCCGAGAACGTCGTTACCGGCAGAGGTCTGGAAGCCCTTCAGGTCAGGATGCTTGCGCAGGATTTCCTTGGCCTTTTCATAGGTGCCGTTGGCGTCGTCGAAGGATTCGTTGTTCGGATCGACGAGCTGCATGTCAGCGTACTTCTTGGCGTTTTCTTCCGCTGCGCCAACCCACTGCATGTGCGTGCGGCTGCCGAGCGAGCCAACGAAAGTCGTCCACTTGCCGCTCTTGCCCATGCATTCTGCCAGACGCTCGTTGAGCGCTGTGCCGTAATCGGCATTATCGAAGGCTTCGACATCGGCCATGGTGTTGACCTGGTTGTCGGCTTCATGGGTTACAACGACGATGCCGCGTTCCATGGCGCGCTTGAAGGTGCCTTCCAGAACAGCTGGATCCATAGGAACGACTGCAAGCGCATTGACGCCCTTGGCAACGAGGTCCTGAACGATCTGGAGCTGCTGTGCTGCGTCAGACGTTGCAGGCCCGCTCTGCGTTGCAACCACATCAGGATTTGCCTTCTGATAGGCTTCAACGCCGGTGTTCATGCGGTCGAACCAAGGAATACCGCTGATCTTGACGACAGTTGCGATAACTGGCTTTTCCTGTGCGACGAGCGTGCCCGCGCTGCCCGCGACGATTGCTGCGCCAATGACAGTGCCGGCGAGCAGTTTTTTCGTTACTGATTTCATGATTTCCTCCACGCTAACATTCCCCCAATGTCTATGGTCGGGTGCCTGAGGGTTGAGCACCGATATTTCCCTTTTGGCGATTGCCGAGGGTAAAGAATCCCGCGATGTCGTATTTTCCGACTGCGAGGAAGGCGAGCAGCAGCAGGCCCCAAGCGAAGTCGCGGACAAAATTGGAAAGACCGCCGAAGTTAAGCAGGCTGGACATGAGCTGCAGGGCCACTGCGCTCAGGACCACGCAGATCACGCGGCCATAGCCACCTTCAGGCTTCACACCAGCCATGACGGCAATCAGAATTGCGACCAGAAGGTAAGAACTGCCATAATCGAACTTCACGTTGACGTTGCGTGCCGCGATGATGATGCCCGCAATCCCGGCCAGCAGGCCGCTGGTTGCATAGGTGGCAACGAGTACGCCGTTGCGCGGAAAACCTGCAAAAACAGCGGCTTTCGGATTGGTTCCCATCAGCATTAGCCAATAACCGTAGGGCGTAAAGCGCACCACAGCAGCAATCAACAACGCGACTGCGATAAAGATCAGGAAGCTGATCGGAACGGCCATAAACATGTCGTTGCCGATGCGCGACAGGAGATCCGGGCTGCCAACCATGACGGCACGGCCACCGGACACGACAACCGCAAGCCCCGTAAACGCCATCTGCGTGCCGAGCGTGCAAAGGATTGGCGTGATATTGAAGCGCGCAATCAGCACGCCGTTGATGATACCGCCTGCAAGGCCGATCACCAGTGCCAGTCCGATGAAAGCTAGGCTAAAACCAAGCTGGTTCTCGGCGCTGGAAAAGAACATCGAAACGATAACTGCGGAAAGCACGCCCGCCAGATTGGCCAAAGCGATACCTGAAAGATCAATCCCGCCATTGCCAGCGCACATTGCCAGCATCACGCCGATTGCCAACAGCCCGATTTCAGGCACCTGGCCTGCCATCGACTGCAGATTGAACAGGGATAGGAAAGATCCACCCGAAATATACGCGCCAAGCGCGAGCAGTCCGAGATTGATGACAACTAGCATAGCAAGCTGATTGCTTGTCTTCTGCATGGTCTCCTCCTACCATGTTTAGTAAACAAAACGGTTATTCACTAAATAAATGACCAAGAGGTTAGGGCTTGTCAAGCGCAATATCAGGGAATTATGGTTGCCTAACAGGGGGAATTACCCTAATCGTTTTAAACAGCAGTGGTTCTGTTTACTAAACTACAATGCAGTTCCCCCATCAAAGTCGAAGTTCCGCTTGGAAAATATGAAAAAGAAAAAGTCTTTTACGATCAGAGATATTGCCGAAAATGCGGGTGTTTCTCCCGCTACAGTGTCCCTCGTTCTGAACGGCAAAGGCGAAATTTCGGGAGAGACAAGAGCCCGCGTGCTTGAGTCGGTTTCCCGGCTCAATTATGTGCCGCGCGCAGCTAAAACTGGATCTGGTGGCGGTGAGACAATCCGCTTTCTGAAGATCGCCAAGCATGGCGAGACGGTAAATCGCGACCACAGCGTATTTGTCTCCGACTATATCGACGGCATGTCGTCTGAGGCTACGCGCCGCAATTACACGCTTGAAGTAGTAAGCTTTGAAGGACAACCGATCAGTGCGGTGGCAGAATCGCTGGCCGGTGCGCCGGTGCGCGGTGTGATTGCTCTGGGAACCGAGCTTTCGGCAGCAGATATCCACATGATACAGGGGCTTGGCCTGCCAACTGTGTTTATCGACACGTTTTATGAGGTCATCGAAGCCAACTTCGTAGACATGAACAATGAGGATGCAGTCTTCAAAGTTCTTTCACGCTTCAAACAGCTTGGTTTTTCGCGCATCGGCTTTGTCGCAAGTCATACAGAAACGACGAATTTCCGCCTTCGGCGCGATGCGTTTTTCAAGAATATGCAGCGTCTGGACCTAACCGTTCAGGAACACGACATTCTTTCGGTTGAATCAACCTATGAGGGTGCGCATCGAGATACTTGCGCAATGCTGCATTCGGGTCTTGATCTGGCTGAGTGCTATTTCTGCACCAATGATATCATCGCCTATGGCTTCATCCGGGCGTTGAAAGGAAAGGGCCTTCGTATTCCTGATGATGTTTCGGTGATTGGTTTTGATAATCTGCCGCAAAGTGCGACCATGGAGCCGGGGCTGACGACGGTCGAAGTATCCAAGCGCAAGATCGGCAATCTCGCCGTAACCATTCTCGATGATCTCATCAATACCGCTGAATCGCAGCCACCAGTGAAAATTCTGGTCGGTGCAAGTCTCGTCATCAGATCAAGCGATGCTGGTGTTGCGGCTAAATCTGCTGCACCAAAGACCGGCGCTTTTACCAGCTAATCCCATACAAAAGAGCATGAATTTTGATAGGCGGCAGGCGGAAGCTTGTCGCCTATTTTGCATGTCTTCGCCTCCCTAGCCCTCTTCCTGAGCGATCCGCTTTTCTGCGGCTCTGTCGGGCAAGTTGTGCGGATGGCTATCCACACCCCCCAAATAGGCAGACAATTACTCTTGTAATTTTAATTATACATCTGTATTCAGAATGAGAGTTCGCTATGGGCTGGAGGCAGAGGAGCCTTCCCGGGTGATCTTTCAAGCAGTCAGGCGGGAGGAAGTTTCGTCTGATTTCCAAGGGAGGAATTAATGAATAAGCTTGCTATGCTGGCGGCTGTTGCTGCCTTTTCGTTGCCTGTTGCTGCTATGGCGCAGGACGCTCCTGGTACTGTTAAAAAAGACAGCTATCGTTTTGTCATCGTGCCAAAGGTTGTGCATCCGTGGTTTGACAAGGTGAATGAAGGCGCACAGCAGGCCGCTGCTGCGCTCAAGGCACAGACTGGCGCAAATGTTGAAATCGTTTACTCGGCACCACAGAGTGCAGACGTTGTTCAGCAGAATCAGATTATCGACAGCGCGCTTGCCACCCGCCCGGATGGTCTTGCGCTCGATCTGCTCGATCCGTCGGGCAATCGTGCGTCGCTCGAAGAAGCACAGGGACAGAAGATTCCTCTCGTGCTGTTTGACTCCGTGCCGCCTGAAGGCATGACCATCACGCACATCGGTTCAGATTTCTGCGAGCAGGCCAAAATTGCTGCCCGTCGTCTGGTCGAAGTGCTGGGTGGTGAAGGCGAAGTCGCAATCATGATGGGCGTGCCTACCGCACCAAACCATTCGATCCGCGCCGATTGCCATCGCGAAGTGTTCAAAGAACACCCGGGTATCAAGGTTGTTGCTGAAGGCATCGACAATGACAGCATCGAAATCGCACAGCAGCAGGCAGCCGCCATCATGCAGGCCAATCCAAACCTGAAGGGCTGGGTTGCTTCGGATGCGGCTGGTCCGATCGGTATCGGTCAGGCTATTGTTGAAGCCGGCAAGCAGGGCAAGGTCACGCTGGTCGGCCTCGACAATCTGCCGGAAATGCTCGACATGATCCGCAATGGCGTGGCTGACAGCTCATCCGCATCGCAACCTGAATTGCAGGGTTACTGGTCGGTGATGACGCTCTGGGCACAGGCAACCGGCGCTCCGGTTCCTGGCTATATCGACACCGGCAATGCTTTCCTTACAAAGGAAAACGTAGGCAACTGATCCGTTCTGGTCTTGTTGCAGGAGCACGGGTTCTCCCGTGCTCCATTCTTTCCTGTCCTATCGGCTTTGACCAGCGGCTTGCCGGACATACCGATAGTTTTCCAAGGTGTCCATCATGGCTTATCTTGAAACAAGCGGATTAGGCCGGGACTTTCCGGGCGTAACCGCGCTGGATGGTGTTGACCTGAAAATCGAGCTGGGTCGCACGCATATTCTTGCTGGCGAAAACGGCGCCGGCAAATCCACACTCGTAAAAATTCTGACCGGAACCGACAGCGCTTCGCGCGGTCAGGTACTGATTGATGGTCGCGATCCGGTTGCCGATCCTGCGCTTTATAAAAACGTCGCCTATGTTCCACAGGAGCTGACGCTGTTCCCGCAGATGAGCGTGGCTGAAAACCTGTTCATGCCATTCAGCCGAACCGGCCATGGCGGCTTTCTCGTCAACCGCAAGGCGTTGATGGAAGAGGCAAAATCCTATCTCGACCGTTTCGGCATAGAAGCGCAGCCGGATGACCTGGTTGCCAATATTTCTGTGTCCGATCAGCAGCTTCTGCAAATTGCGCGTGCCTGCACCAATGAGCAGATGAAGGTGCTGATCCTTGATGAGCCGACATCTTCGCTGACGCGCGTTGAAGTCGAGCGTGTCTTCAAGGTTATTCGTGGCCTGCTTGATCGCGATCATGCGATTGTTTTCATCAGTCACAAGATGGAAGAAGTCTTCCAGATTGGGGATGATTATACTGTTCTTCGCAATGGCACGAAGATTGAAAGCGGTCATATCAAGGACGTCACCGAAGCCGATCTGATCCGCGCCATGTCTGGGCGTGATCTTTCTTTCGATGAGCATTTCCGCCCGTTAAAGCCTACCACTGAAACCATCATGGAAGTGCGCGGACTGTCCGGTTCGCGCTTTGAAGACATCAGTTTTGATCTGCGCAAAGGCGAGATTCTCGGCTTTGCCGGCCTGGTAGGCGCTGGACGCTCCGAAGTGATGCAGACGATCTTTGGCTTTTTGAAAGCCAAATCGGGCCAGGTGAAGGTGGAGGGCGAGAGCTGGGGACTGAATGATACCTCCCGCTCGGTTTCCGGCGGTATGCTCTATCTTTCGGAAGAACGCAAACATCACGGCATTCTGCCACTTCTGTCACTGCGTGAGAATATCGGCATTTCGGTATTGTCGCTGACCAGCGGCAAATTGGGTATCTCCGACCGCCGTGAACGCAATATCGTGCAAAAAATTATCAATGATTACGGTATCCGCACATCTGGCATGGGCAAGCGCATCTCGCAGCTTTCGGGCGGCAATCAGCAGAAGGCGATTATCGGTCGCGCCATGGCCACGCGTCCGCGCGTCCTCATTTTTGATGAGCCGACGAAGGGTATCGATATCCGGACCAAGTCCGAGATTTATCGCATCATGAAAAATCTCGCCGAAGAAGGCGTCGGTGTCATCCTCGTCTCCTCGGAACTCAACGAACTGCAGAAATGCGCAAGCCGTATCATCACCATGCATAACGGCCATATCACTGGTGAGTTCTCCACCACCGATACCAACAATGAAACACTCGTGGGCGCGATCTTTGGAACAGAGGTAAAAGCCGATGCAAACTAATCCCCTTTCCAATCTCATCCGCACGCCGCTGGCCGGTGTGTTTGCGGCGCTATTGGTGATCTTTGCCCTTTCGGCCATCCTGTCACCTTACTTTCTCACACCTTACAATCTGTCGGTTGTTGCGCGCGGTCTCGCTTTTGTCGGTCTCATCACCATCGCACAGTCGATGCTGATGGTGCTTGGCGAGCTGGATCTGTCGCTTGGCGTGATCGGTGGTCTTTGCGGCGTTGTTTCGGGCATTCTTATGGTTCGGATGGGTTTTGAGCCTTACTCAGCAATGTTGCTGGCAATACTGCTTGGCCTTTGCCTTGGTCTGTTCAACGGCTTCCTCGTCACGTTCCTCCGCCTGCATTCACTGGTGCTCACAATTGGTACGGCTGGCATCTTCGGCGGTGCCAATCTGGTGCTGACCCGCGGTGTTGCCATCACCGGCATTCCGCGTGATGTGCAATATCTCGGCCGTGGTGATTTGTTCGGCGTGCCAGTGCCGTTCATCATCATGTTTGTTGCACTGCTGCTGGCGACTTTCGTGATGCTGAAAACCCCGTTCGGTCGTTATATGTATGCCATCGGCAATAATCGTGATGGTGCTCGTATGCTGGGCATTCGCGTGGACCGTGTGCGTCTTATGGTGTTCGGTGTGGCCGGTGCAATTGCAGGTCTTGCAGGCGTGCTGATGGTTGCGCGTCTTGGAACGGCACAGCCGTCCATTGGCGACAGCTGGGTTCTCGCTCCGATTGCTGCATCCGTAATTGGTGGCGTTGCCACAACGGGCGGTATAGGCAGCCCGATTGGTGCGATCCTTGGTGCAGGTATCATCGCTATTATTGAAAACATTATCGTTCTGTTCGGTGTCTCCCCCTATTGGCAGGGCATTGTTTCAGGTGCAATCGTCGTGCTGGCAATCTCGTTCGATGCCATATCGCGTCGTTATCTGCGCCGGGATGCCAACTGATCTGACGACCTGACACGTTTTAGAAAGCCAGAAATATGAATGAACAAGTCAAAACAAAGAAGCTGATCAACGCGCCGGAAAACATCATTGCGGAAATGATAGAAGGTATGGTCGGCGCGCATCCTGACATGCTGCGTGTTGAAGGCGAAACGGGTCGTGCAGTTGTGGCTGTCGATGGTCCACGCGAAGGCAAGGTCGGCATTGTGGTCGGTGGCGGTTCAGGTCACGAGCCAGCTTTTGCGGGCTATGTCGGGCGCGGCCTTGCCGATGCAGCAGCTGTTGGCAACGTGTTTGCCTCCCCATCGCCTGCTCATATTGCAGAAGCGGCACGGGCTGCGGATGGTGGCGCTGGCGTGCTGATGCTCTATGGCAATTATACCGGCGACGTTCTTAACTTCACGATGGCTGCGGAAGAACTCGCGCAGGACGGCATGGATGTGCGTCATGTCGCAGTTGCGGACGATGTGGCCTCGGCTCCGCTTGATCGCAAGTCGGAGCGCCGCGGTATTGCCGGTGATTTCTTTGTGTTCAAGGTTGCTGGTGCTGCCGCTGATTTGGGTGAATCCCTGCCGCGCGTTGAAGCCCTAGCGCAGGCTGCCAATGAAGCGACCCGTTCGATGGGCGTGGCATTGAGCCCATGCTCGCTGCCCCAGACCGGCAAGCCGAACTTTTCCATCGGTGACGATGAAATGGAAATCGGCATGGGCCTGCATGGCGAGCCGGGTATCCGCCGCCAGAAGCTGGCGCCCGCCGATGAAGTGACTGACGAACTGATGGCCTCGGTTGTCGAAGAACTGGCACTCAAGGCTGGTGATCGCGTTGCTGTTCTGGTCAACGGACTTGGCGCGACCACGCATATCGAGCTCTACCTGATTTTCCGCCGCGTGAAGCAGATCCTGGATGGCAGGGACGTTCAGATCCACGCCTCCTGGGTTGGCGAATATGCGACGTCGCTCGAAATGGCTGGTGCGTCGGTGACGTTGATGAAACTCGATGCGACGTTGCAGACGCTTCTCGATCATCCATGCCATACCCCAGCCTTAACGGTTGGTGCCGTGCAGCCAGCGGATCGTGAACCGGCTTCACATCGCAAGGCGCAGCGCAGTTCTGAACACAAGGAAGCTGCCATTGACACGCCGCGCAAACTCATCACCGAGGGTGACGTGACGCCTGCACTTTTCAAGGCGATGATGATGAATGTCGGCAATCAGATCATCGCCGAGAAGAATTGGCTTTCGGAACTCGATGGGGTGATTGGCGATGGCGATCATGGCATTACCATGGAAATCGGCTGGAAGGCCGTGCAACATGCGCTAGAAGACGAGCAGGGCGATGAAACCATCGAAGCCATCTGCAAGCGCATGGCCAAGGCGTTTCTTGATGCGGTTGGCGCCTCGTCGGGTCCGCTCTATGCAACTGCGTTCCTGCGTGCGGGTACGGCTGTCAGCAATCGTCTAAACCTTGATGGTACGGGCATTGCCGAATGGCTTGCAGCCGCATCGCAAGGCATTCAGGATCGGGGCCGCGCTGCACCCGGCGACAAGACGATGATTGATGCATGGGTTCCGGCGGTCGAGGCTGCGAATGAAGCTGCGAAGGCCGGCAAGTCCACGCTCGACGTACTGATTGCTGCCCGCGATGGTGCGGAAGCGGGCATGAAGGCGACCACCGCAATGGAATCGCGTCGTGGCCGTTCAGCCAAGCTGGGCGAGCGCTCCATCGGCCATATTGATCCGGGTGCAGCGTCTACATTCGTAACCCTGCGCGCCATGGCAGAAGCGCTTCAAGGTAAAGCTTAATCAATTAGCACAGGGGCCGTGTTTAGCGCGGCCCCTGCAATAATGCGCGGGCAACGCCTTCATTGGTGACGAGGCGATTGACAAAGCCGCCGCGCAGAATGGCCCGAATAATCGGAATTTTATTCGGCCCACCCGAGACCAGAACCGATGCGGGTTTGAGTTTGAGCTTGTCTGGTGGCAGGGCAATGATTGATTCATTGAGGAAATGGTCAATCGGACGCCCCTGAGCATCAAGAAAATACCCCAGAAATTCACCGACCGCCCCAAGCCTCAGGACGGCATCGAGGTTATCTTTCACCACGCGGATGTGGGTGAGTGAGGTTTCCGATGTTAGTGCGCCGCAAGAGACAAGGCCGATATCCGCGATTTCGGTGCGCGCCAGAACGTCTGTCAGTTCGTCGCTCAAAAGAATTGCATCGCGGCTTTCGCGGTTTGCGCAATAGATCGGAGCAGTGAGATAATGACACTCAACGCCGAGCGCCCGCGCAAAGTCGGTTGCAACTTCAAATGTGTTTGTAGAGGAGCCGCTGGTCACGCCCCCGGTCAGACTGACGACCCAGCTTTCAGGTTTGGGACGCGAACGTAAATTTCTAACCGCAAAACTTAAAGTGCGTCCCGAGGCAATGCCCACCCCCATGTCCCGCCCTGAAATCAGCTCGCTTGCCATGGTCCCTGCGGCTTCGCCGATCACACGTTTCTGCTCCAGATAGTCATCAAGATCCGGCACCACTACGGCATCAGCTAAGCCGTAACGAGCCGCGACCTTCTCCGCCAGTTCGATACAATCCACAAGCGGCAGGCTGACTTTGACCTGTATCTGACCCGACTCGCGAACCTGACCAATGATCTTGTTGACCTTTAGCCGGGTAATGTTAAGCCGTTGTGCGATTTCCTGCTGAGTCTGGCCGCCAATGAAATAGAGCCAGGCCACGCGTGCGCGCTCCTGCTCTTCATCGACTGATACGAAATTCTCGTTCATTCACTGGCCCTTAACAGTCGCTACGTGCGGCAGAATATCCTTGAGCGGTCGCGCTGAAAAGCATCAATTCCTGCGCTCTTTCAACGCGCATCTTGCCTGAAAACGGTTTCTCATTTTCAGGATGCGCTTCTCACTCTTTTCATAACTGAGGTACGGGCCGCAATGAATTTTGCAATGCCGGATGTTATTTCTTTTCAAGCTACGCTGAATGCCGACACATTTTTGTATAAGAAATTTGCAGAGCATTTTAAAGTAATTTAACTTGACTCAAATTATCATGTTAACTAGAGGTTGCGGCGGAGGCATCCCTTTCGGCGGGTAAGATCATGTATAACAAAAATAGTCAGAAGACGGCGCTTCATCGATTTGTCGAGGGAGATGGATTCTGGGTAGCGTATGCTGGTTTATTTGCAGTGATCGTTATCATTGCAAATCTTTACCTTTGAAAATTGTCAGCCTGTAAACTGCAACGTCTGCAGGCCGACCACGCATATCAGCAGCAAGCAATAGTTCTCAGGTAGCCAGCCACTGATTTCCACTTTCGCGAGGAAACAGTGAAAAAAATACACTCAAAACAATACGGCATTCTTTTACTCGGTGTTGCATATAGCGCATTCATCGCGGGCATTCCCGCGGCCCATGCGCAATTGGCGGGCGGTACACCGCAGAGTGCAGAAGCGGGCGACAAGTCACAAGACCAGAAGGTTCCAGGCTCTGTGGAGCTTCAGCCGATTATCATCAGTGCAGGCGTCGACATGGACGCGCCCTATCTGACGCCAGGCGGTGTCAGCGTCATCGATGGCAATATCGTGCAGGAAAAATACGGTGGCGATGCAAACGCAATCGTTCGCTCCATGCCTGGCACTTTCACGCGTATCTCATCGAGCCAGCCGGGTGTTGCGGTTAATATTCGTGGCTTTGAATCGGATGGTCGCATCAATACCATGATCGATGGTGTTCCGCAGATGTTCAGAAACACTGCAGGTCATGCTTCGACCGGTGGAGAACTGCTTTATATCGATACCAACCTGCTAGCAGGTGTGGGTGCCGAGCGCGGCGCTGTAAACGGTGCCCATGGCATGGGGTCGCTTGCCGGAGCGGTCAATTTCAGGACGATTGATTTCCAAGATGTGGTCCTTGATGGACAGGACCAGGGCGTCAAGACAATCATGAAGGCCGGAAATAATGGCTTCGGTCTTTCGGGCATGATTGCCGGTGGTGCAAGGACCAATATACCTGGATCGGGAACGGCGTCTATTGTTGGTGCTTTCAGCTATAGTGATCGCGAGAATTACCGCCGAGGAGACGGTGTTTACAATACGCCGGATGCGAGTAACAAGCCGGGTTCGGGTTTGTTGAAGTTTCATTTCCAGCCAGACGATGTGCATGATCTGAAACTCGGCGCACGGTGGTACAAGAACCGCTTTCTGGTTTCGGGCTATGAGTGGGGCGTAACGAACTCGACTTACACGGCCAACTATAGCTATAATCCGGATAGTGACTGGATCGATTTGAAGGTCAACGCTTATTATAACCGCACAGATATGTCTTACGATCCGACGACCGGTGGTTCTTATCGGCAGCGCCAGACGCGTGACAATGGCTATGGATTCGATGTCACGAACACCAGCCGTTTTGACATCACCGACGCCGTTAGCGCTCGCTGGGAATATGGTGCGGCCTATTCTTCGGACGATTACAAGGTCAATAATTATCGTGGGGCAAACCCTCCCGGCAGAATGCAAAAAGCGCGTGCTTTCACAGACCTCACTTTGTCGAGCGGAATCTTTGAGCTTAGCACAGGGATAAATTACGACTACTGGACCCTGAGTGGGCACCAAAGCCCTTGTACGGCCAATGTCGGTTTCTGCCCACCAACGGGCGGTAATGTCGATGTGTCACGAAGTGAAAATGCGTTAAATCCGAAGATTACTCTCTCCGCAAAGCCGCTGGATTGGTTGCAGCCTTACGTCACCTATGCTCACACGTTCAGGCCTCCATCCGCGCGAGAAGCGCTATGGGCACTGGTTCCAATCGGCGCTGGCATTGGTGGTGGTCAGTTCTCCAACTTCTACCTCGATCCGGAAAAGTCTCGCGGATGGGAGTTCGGCACAAATGTCATTAAAGATGACGTATTGTTGGCAGGCGACGCATTGAGACTGAAAGTAAACTACTTCCGCTACGATATCGAAAACTACATCGTCAACAATATCATCAGCCTGCCGGGCGATCCGTATGAACGGGCAATCTGGGTCAATGTGCCAGGAACCACCCACTCACGCGGCTTCGAAATCGAAGGCGGTTATGATGCGCGGTTTGCCTATGTGAACTTGTCTTATACCCATGCAACCAACGATCAGCCAGTTGGCTGGGGCGCAGGTATCGGCAATGGCGACTCGACATTCCTGCCGGAAGACTATGTGACTGCCGATGTCGGCGTTCGTGCATTTGATGAAGCTCTGACGGTCGGTGCCACGATGAATTATGTTGGCGGCAGCCGCTACGCAGTTGGATTTGGCGATACCGAGAAGAAGGAAGCCTACACGCTTTACAATCTCTATGCCTCGTACAAGTTCAACAAACACGCGACCGCGTTCATGAACGTCGAGAACTTGACGGATGTGGCGTATAGCCCAGCTGTATCGGGTGAAATGGCTGACAAAACCGGCCGCGGGCGCACCTTTATGGTGGGGCTCACAACCCAGTTCTAACCTGAAAAAAATGAAAATCGTACGGCTGGCGTAATGTCAGTCGTATGAACTTAGAGCTCGATGGGGACTGTGACCACGACTTTCAGACCCGGATCGTTGTTGAGTTCTTCCATCTCGCCGCCAAGTCCCAACACAATGGCATTGAGCATTTTGCTGCCAAAGCCGACGCGGCTGCGTGTCTTGCCCGTTCCGTTATCAGCTACGATCAGGCGCGCCTCATTGAAATGCTGATCAAGCGTAACCCATGTTGGTCCTGGTGCGCCATCATAGGCATATTTATTCGCGTTGGTCACAAGCTCGGAATAGACCAAACCAATATTGATTGCGCGGTCGGCATTGATGAGCACATGCGAGAGCCTGCTTGTATGGCGGCTGCGCCATTCCTCTCCCATCGATTGAAACAGTTCGTTCGACAGTTCGTCGAGATAGCGGGCAAGATCAACGGAACCGACATAGCTATCGGAATAAAGACGGCGGTGGACGAGTGCCACTGCGGCGATACGGCTGCGGGCATCCGTCAAATACTGCGTAATCAACGGATCGCTGGTTTCCCGCATTTGCATTCCAAGGAAGGTCGAAACGAGCTGAAGACTGTTCTGGACGCGGTGATTGATTTCCTTCATCAGAAAATCTTTCTGTTCCAGAAGCTTTTCCTGCTGATCCAGAGTGCGCTGCAATTCGCTGTTCAGCTTGTCTATCCGACGGCGCTGATAGGCCTCGTGAATGACGCGGCTAATTCGATGCATTGCGTCGATCTTGTTGAAGTTCCAATAACGTGAGCGACCATGCACTTCTTCCGACCAGGCTTCAAACGAGGCGCGTGGCGTGAGCGGCGTTGAGGCGGAATCCGACGTGTCTTTATGAGGATTACCTGCCCATTCCACGATCTGCACTTTTTCCGCGCGCGACCAGATCAGAAACACATCTTCATCCAAATGTAGTTTCAACACGGCAATGCCGCTGGCAATTGGGATAATATGTTGCGGCAGGTCTTTGTCACGCCCCATCTCATGTGAATGAAACAAGCCGTCTTTGAACCTACCGTGGATCAGATCAAGGATTGTTCGCAAATCGGAAATATCGGGCGACGCACCGGTCCGCGCCGCGATCTTTCCATTGGAAACCACGGCAAAGCCATCCGCAATCATCATCTGTCGCAGATTGTCGGCGGCTTCCGCAAGGCGTTCTTCGAGTGGTGCGTTAATCAGGAGTGCTTCGACCAGTCGATCTTCATGCGAACGCAGCCGCAACCGCTCCCGGGCATTTTCTGCCTCATCCTTCGATTTCATCTGTCGGGCGAGGCTTGCGGCCAACGCACGGGCTGATGCGCGTGTTGCAAATGGCATAGCAAGCGGCACCACATTGTGACAGGCAATGAGGCCCCAGAGTACGCCGTCCTTGATGATCGAGACAGATGCGCTAGCGGCAACGCCCATATTCTGCAGATATTGGAGGTGAATGGGGGAAACACTACGCAGGGCTACATCGCTCAAATCCAGCGGCTGCTGTGGTTCTTCGCTGTACCATCTCAGGGGAGCCGGAACATAGGACGCGTCTGGAATGACGCGCACGCGATTGCGAAGATAAAGCGCCCTTGCTTGTTTGGGAATGTCGCTGGCAGGAAAGTGGTGGTTGAGAAAAGAAGGGTAATTGTCGTTGCCATCTTCAGCTACCACAACGCCGGACGCATCTTCGAGAAACTGATAGATCATCACGCGATCAAAACCGGTCAGTTTGCGGAATGCCACCACAGCTTTCTGAAAAAGAGTCCTAATATCGGGTGCTGCTTCAAACTGATAAGCCACCGCCTCAAGACCAGAAAGAGACTGCTCAGGCGTAACAAATGAATGCAGTGCGGGTTCTATTTCGACCAGCAGATATTCGCTGAGGATATGGCCGAGGAGGTCGAAAGTTTCCTCCCCAATGATGAGTTTACCCAGAATGATTTCGTCGGCTCGCGGCGCTTCTGTGGCGAGCGCCAGTGCATCGAATTGCAAAAGGTCATCGAGGTTCTGGCCGGGCCATGTCTCCCCAAAATAGGCCTCCAATTGCCCGGCACCGCCGACGATGAGACCGCTCGCCAGTTCTGCTATGAGTAGCATGCCATGCGGCTGGATAGATCCGGGTATATGAATTGGTTCGCGGTCGCAGGCAGTCTGATCAAGCGGGCTGTCTGGCGACATAGTTGAAGACCTTTTGATAATTATACTCAAATGCACCGAATGCTGCGATGGCGGCAAATTTGCAGCGCTCTTCGTCATCGTCATCGAAGGGCGTTATATCGATCAAATTAAGTGTTTGCTGCCATGAACGCAAATTCGCCATTTGTCTGTCGAGATGTCTGGCGCCGAACTCTTTCGTGAAACCGAGTTTGGCGACTTGCTCGGCGCGGTCCTGAACCCGAATGGCGGATGCTTCCAGCACATAGAGCGTCCCGATGATGGTGGGTAGATCGACGGGCTCGGTCGCGCGCTTGAACTTCAACGTCTCGGGTGGGAGACAATCGGGGAAGTCATTTATATCGTGGGTAAGATCAGGCTCAATCCTGCGGTCGTTCCATTGCGGTAGAAGAGCTTCGATGTGGCTTGTTTCAAGCATCGATTCCAGTAAAAGGCGACTTGCAAGCGTAGCCTGCAAATAATTTCTGTAGGAAGCTTCTGAACCAAACATGGACAGATCGCTGCACAGCGCGTCGACTCGATTATGATGAGGATCGGTGGCCGACTTTAATCGCCAATATCGCCCCGACGTCACTTTATGGAACATTGAAGAAATTCACTCCGCTTAAGTCTGGAGTGTACGAAAGCTAAAAATTCAGACGCACCTCTCCGGGCGCACTAACGCAGCAGATGCAATTTTGTTCCGAAATATTTGGGTGGTGTCCGCAAATAAATAGATGTTGCGCAAGCCAGGAAAAGCCTGAACCGAATGATGTGCCTGAGAAAAAGCTAAAAGCCGAAAAACGTCTAAGCACTTGAACGTTATACTAAATTTAAGGCTTGGAGTTCGAATGGTGGGCGTAACAGGGATTGAACCTGTGACCCCTACAATGTCAATGTAGTGCTCTCCCGCTGAGCTATACGCCCATTCGATGTGGCGCATACACCATATAGCGTTGCGTCCGTCAATGCCCTTTTTTGAACTTTTTTATTCTTTTTGTTGAATACCTTATCAAAGGCCGGGAAAGTCGCTGGTCGCCTTATGCGGCGATCAGCATTTTTTCAATTTCGTTCACAAGATCGCGCAGGTGGAAAGGCTTGGAAAGCACTTTCGCATCGCGCGGGGCGTCCGAATCGGGATTGAGGGCCACTGCCGCAAAGCCCGTAATGAACATGATTTTCAGATCAGGGTCGATTTCAGTTGCGCGGCGTGCAAGCTCGATACCATCCATTTCTGGCATGACGATATCGGTCAAAAGCAGCGAGAATGGCTCCTCGCGCAGTCTGTCATAGGCGCTGGCACCGTTATCGAAATGAGTAACGTGATAGCCCGCCTTTTCCAGCGCCTTCACGAGGAAACGACGCATATCGTTGTCGTCTTCAGCTAGCAGAATTCTTTTCATGGGTCCGTCCGAATTTCGCGCCGCCCGTTCGTGCCTTCTGGCACAAATGACGACTCAGTTTTCACACTAGAAAACGCTTTTTTGGTAAATATGAAATGAATGCTCTCGCAAATGTTAATTGTTATGGCCAGTGTTTGGCAACAAGCTGATATGTGTTACAGCTTTGCATCGTTTGAACGGCCTGCCAAAGGGAGGAAAGGTTGGCCCTCAAACATTGGATATTGAATCGCGCCCTATTATTATAAGATACTGCTTTAAAAGCGTAATTATCGTATGGTCGGTCGTCTAAAGGCAGTCGAAACGGGTTTAAGTATGAGTCTGGATCGTGATTTTCATCTGATGCCCCCTTTCGAGGTCTGTGCACCTGCGCAGCAGCGTATTCCTTTCGTTTTTAATTCTCCCCACAGCGGTCGAGCCTATCCCAATTCATTTCTCGAAGAATCGCGGCTGGATGCGCTCGCCATTCGCTATTCCGAAGATTGCTACGTCGATGAGCTTTTTGCAGCAGTGCCTCGCCTTGGCGCGCCGTTGCTCAAAGCCCACTTCCCGCGCGCCTTTCTGGACGTGAACCGTGAGCCATACGAGCTTGACCCGCGAATGTTTGCGGAGCCTTTGCCGCCTTACGTGAACAGCCAGTCGGCGCGTGTTGCGGGCGGTCTGGGCACTGTGCCGCGTCTGGTCGGCGAGGGGCAGCTTATTTATCCTGGCCGCATATCGCTTGAAGAGGCCTATTATCGTATTGAGGAGCTTTATAAGCCCTATCACCGTGCGCTGGATGGTCTGCTTCAGTCGACCCATGAGCGCTTTGGCTATTCGGTTCTGATCGATTGTCACTCAATGCCGGGCGGCACGCGCTCCGGCGATGTTGGCGGGCGGCCTGATTTCATCATTGGTGATCGTTTCGGTCGATCCTGCAGCGAGCAGCTGACGCAGGCGGCAATCGAATTGCTTCGCGGCCTTGGGTACACTGTCGCACATAACAAGCCTTATGCAGGTGGTTTTATCACGGAGCATTATGGCAGACCTGCTGCAGCCTGTTACGCGTTGCAGATCGAGATCAATCGCAGTCTCTATATGAATGAGCAGACCTTGCAGAAGCTTGCCGGCTTCGATGCGCTATGCGCCGATCTCTATCAGTTCCTGAGCGATCTCACGTCCTTGCCGGATGAACTTCTGGTCGTGCGGCCGCTCGCAGCTGAATAGCTGTCGGGTGCTCTAACACTATATATTTACAGCATAATCTCACCTTAAACTGGTTCAGGTTTAAGGAATTATGCTGCAGCACAGAAATCTAACATCAAATGCATATAAAAAGAGCCGCGCTCCAAGAAGAAAGCGCGGCCAAAGACTAGGGAGGAAATGCCCCGAAAGGCACCGACAGGACAGCCTGTCTGACCTTTAAGCTACGCGGCAAAGCTTTATGCGTCAAGGATTTACGCATATTTTTTGTGCTAAAAAATAGACAGCTCAAATTGTGAGCAATATTAGGACGAGATGCACATCAATGCATCATCTTATGGAAACGGGAGATTGGGATTGCTGATTGATAAGGCATTTTTTTCCGAAGTCGCTTCGGTCGCAGCTGCTGAAACCTTGCCACGGTTTCGCCAGTTCAACGAGATCGACAACAAATATACTTCGGGATTTGATCCGGTCACGGAAGCCGACCGTGCTGCGGAACGCGCGATTCGTGCAGTCATCGGGCGCGAGTTTCCAGATCACGGCATTCTTGGCGAAGAATATGGCCCTGAAAATATCGATCGCAGTCATGTTTGGGTGATCGACCCGGTTGATGGCACCCGCGCTTTCATCTCTGGTCTGCCTGTTTGGGGAACGCTGGTCGGCCTGACCGTCGATGGCGATGCAAAGGCTGGCATGATGTCCCAGCCTTTCACGGGTGAGCTGTTTTACGGCGATGCCAATGGTTCTTATCTCCTCCGCGAAGGTGCAGACCCACGTCGGCTTTCTGTGCGCGCTCAGGCAAAGCTTGAAGATGCGACCATGTTCACCACCACGCCGGCACTTTTCAAGGGCGATCTGCGTAAGGGCTTTGACCGACTGGAAAATGCGGTGCGTCTGTCGCGTTACGGCGTTGATTGCTATGCCTTTGCGATGCTGGCAAGTGGCTTTGCCGATATCGTCGTGGAAGCGGGCCTTCAGCCTTATGATATCGTGGCGCTCATTCCAATCATCGAGCAGGCGGGTGGCGTTGTCACGCAGCGTGACGGCGGCCCGGCAGAAAAGGGCGGTGATGTTGTTGCCGCAGCTTCACCAGCACTGCACAAGGCCGCTCTTGATTTGCTGAACAGCTGATCGTCAGGCCTTGTCTGGATTTGCAGGCTCTATGCTCTCTGGAAGCGCTTCAATTTCCGATGTGCCGGGAATGAAAGCGTCGAAAGCGGCAAGAGCCTGCTCCCGATAGAAATCGGCTTCCTGAAGCAATTCATGGCGAGCGCCGTCGATGACGACGAGCGAGACGTTGCGCGTGCGCGCAGCAAAGCGCTCAATAGCTGTGGTCGAGACGACCTTGTCAGCACCTGCAGCAATAACCAGCACAGGCACTGTCGGCCCGTCATAGAAACCGGGCTGATGAATACGGGCTGCGGCCGCAAGCGCATTGCCGATCCAGTTGATCGTTGGCCCGCCAAGCGCCAGCTCTGGATGTTTTCGCACCACAGCCACATTCCGTTCAAAGCGTTCTGGATCATTGGTCAGCGGGTTGTTTTCAAAGGGCCTTTCACCGCGCAAGCGCCCACCGGCGGCATAATTCCGACCCATTCCTAGCCAGCGCAAGGTCGTTGCCATGAAGCGCATTTTGGTGTCGCCGGATTGTGATGGACGCAATCCCATTAATGGCGCGCACAGCACGATACGGGTCACGCGCGATGCCAGTTTGTGAATCGATGAATAGGTAATCAGTGCGCCTGCCGAATGCGCCAGCACATAGAAGGGTGGCGGACAATCAGGCAGCACGATCTCGGTCAGAAACTGATCGAGATCGTCAGTATAGTCGCTGAAATTCCGAACATAGCCGCGCAGCCGGTCTTCGAGCAGCCGCTGCGAACCACCCTGGCCGCGCCAGTCGAGCGTTGCGACCGTGAACCCGCGTCTGGCCAGATCCGAGATGGTTTCAAAGTATTTTTCGATAAACTCGTTGCGGCCCTGCAGCAGAATAATGGTTCCGCGCGAAGGTTTTGTTTCGGGCCTCATAATGGCGTAGCGCAGATCCAGGCCATCTTTCGATTTGAACTGTCCTGATTTTGTCCCTGCGGGAATGGGGTTCGCGTCGGTTTCAAAAAGAAATTCTGGCATTCAAACTGCGGCCCCAATTAAAATCACACACCAGTATAGTCGGATAAAGAATGATAAAAAGTAACCGGAAGTTTGCAAGCAAACTTCCGGTTCAGGAAACAACCAGTGCAAGGGACGTTACACTGGCTGATCTTTCCAAATCAGAGAATATTACCAGCCGCGACCAACGCGGCGTTCATCGATGATGCGGCCGCTGAATGCATCGACCACAACGATTACGCGGCGGCCATTCGGGCGGGTTGCCTTGACGAGATAAGCTCCGCGTTCACGGCGCATATCACCGACATCATAGCCGCGGCGCTGCAGTGAGCGCGAAATCTGGCGTGGGCCGAGTGTTTCCGGACGTCCATAGCCGTCACCCCAGCCCGGTCCGCGACCCGGGCCTCTATCATATCCGCGATCTGGACCGTCCCAACCTGGACGTGGTCCGCCGCGTGGCGGCATTGGTGGACGATAACCATCATCGTCGTAATACTGAACCTGAACACGCAGGCCGTTATCAGCTGCATGGGACGTAGTCGCAATTCCGGTTGCGACGGTGGCAAGTGCGGCAAAAGCAAGAAAAGCTTTTTTCATAACCGTAATCCTTTGGTGAACCCGCCTCTCAGCAGGCATAGTGGGACAATAGCCCCAAGCATCTGAACGCTCGCCGAAGATGATGTTCATTTTGGGTTCATTGGATGGCGTAACCCCCAATTTCCGGGGTCCAAGCGATCAGGAGTTGTTACGCTAAGTGATAAGCCGTGTAACTATATTCTCGGCTTTCACGCGCGGCCCCGACAGCGTTTTATGCAAGACACAATAAAATCAGCCTTGAAATGAAAAAGGGGCATTCCCAATTAAGTTTTGCGGTCGCCGATAACGGGATCGCCGGCACGAAGGATTCGCCAGAATGGGAGTTCTGCCGCCAAACCAATGCATTATGTCGCTCTTAAGGAGGGCTTACACATGCGTCACGTTGATTTTTCCCCGCTCTATCGTTCCACCGTTGGTTTCGACCGCCTCTTCTCCTCGATGCTCGACACGCTCGCATCGCCAGAAGGTTCGCAGTCTTATCCGCCATATAATATTGAGCGGACCGGTGAGAACACCTATCGCATCACCATGGCCGTTGCAGGCTTTTCGGAAAGCGAACTCGAAATCGAAGCCCATCGCAATCAGTTGACCGTGAAGGGCCAGAAGGCCGAGAACGATGCTTCTGAAACCGGTGAAGTGCTTTATCGCGGCATTGCTTCGCGTGCTTTCGAGCGCCGCTTCCAGCTTGCAGACTTTGTTGAAGTCGCTGGCGCCAGCCTCAAGAATGGCTTGCTCCATATCGATCTCAAGCGCGAAATCCCTGAACAGATGAAGCCGCGCAAGATTGAAGTCAGCAAAGCATCGGTTGGTGAAGCCCAGCAGATCGAAACGAAAACTGCCCACTAATCTCTGCTGAAGCCTATATAAAGAAAGCGGCGCATTAAGCGCCGCTTTTTTTGCTTTTGGGATACGCGCTCTAAGCGATAAGCTTGCCGAACTGATCGACTTCTTCTTCGGTATTGGCAAAGCTCGTGACGAAGCGCGCGAAGATTTCGCCCTCGCTGATGCGGTTGACTTCCGAATGCGGCGGGTTCCAGTCATAGAAGATCGCACCCGCACTGCGCAGGCGGTCATAGACTGACTGTTTCATGATCGCGAAAACCTCGTTGGCTTCCGGCTTCCATGCGAGCCGCATCTGGCTGGATGCATCGATGTGACGGGCGAGACGCGCGGAGAGCGCATTGGAATGCTTTGCAAGGTCAATCCAGAGATCGTCTGCAAGATAGGCATCGAACTGTGCTGCAATAAAGCGCGTCTTTGAGAAAAGCTGTGCCGCACGTTTGCGGATGAAAGGCAGGTCGCGTGCGCGGGCCGGGTCCATGAAGACCAGTGCTTCCGCACACCAGCAACCATTCTTGGTGCCGCCAAAGGAAACAATATCGACGCCTTGTTTCCACGTCATTTCGGCTGGCGTCATATCAAGGGATACAAGCGCGTTGGCAAAACGTGCGCCGTCCATATGCAGAGGCAGGCCCGCATCGCGGCAAATCTGCGAGATCGTCGCGATATGTTCAGACTGGTACAGCGTGCCGACTTCCGTGGCCTGCGTGATGCTGACCGCCATCGGCTGACCGGCATGGACGAAAGCTGGATTGAAACGCTTGAGTTCGCGCTTGAGCAATTCAGGATCAATACGGCCCATTGCGCCATCAATCGGATGCAGACGTGCGCCGCCGGTGAAATATTCAGGCGCACCGCATTCATCTTCGATCACATGCGCTTCTCGATGCACGAGTGAAACGCCGCCCGGACGGTTGACGCTGGCGAGCGCCAAGGAGTTGGCCGCCGTGCCTGTGCCGACAAAGAAGACCGCGACTTCACGCTCGAACAATTCGTTGAAACGCTGTTCAACGCGTTTGTCGATTTCGCTGGCGCCATAGGCTGCAGCAAATCCGTTTGCATGAAGCGAAAGACTTTCAGCGATTTTCGGGTGGGCGCCTGCCCAATTGTCTGAAGCAAAATGCACGATGTTCTCCGCTGGCGGTAGGACCTTATAGCAAAGGTCTATAACCGGACTCGGTAACAGGCGTAAGGCCTGTTGACGCTAAAAAGCGAGCAGCATGTGTCACTTTTTAGAGCTTCCCGTGAGGAGCGCCAGGCGCGCCAAACTGACGCAACTAGCATCAAACGTAATTAAATGATGCGATAGTGAATGTCTGCGACACTTTGTTTCGCAATTGGCTCGAAAAAATCATGTTTCCATCTTGTGAGCGAATTTGAATTCTGTCATACGTGATTAGGACAGCAATACTGACTAATTCACCCTTGCTGTCCAATTCATCACTGTGATCGTCAGGTTTCTTGTCAAAGCTTCCGTCAGTTGCAGAAAGAAAGTGCCGCGCGGATCGGGATAACCCGGCAGAATGCGATGCTTAATGAGACAGGGGAGTTTGGTGCGCCGCAATGCGGGCCGAGGTCGCTTGTCGAGCCTGAAAGACTACGGCGCCAAAACAATATTCCTTTCGATGGCTATGCCATCGGCCCCGGAACGTCGTCCAACGCCTTTTCGATAAGGCTTTCCATACACAGACTAAAGTGCGTCCCAAAAAGTGCGAAGCGGTTTTTGGATCAGACGCACGGCGAGACACAGCGCATCCCGAAAAGTGCGAAGCGGTTTTCGGATAAGATGCGCGACTAAAACAGTTCGGAACGAATAGCCGTTCCGGTTCATTATCGTATCGCGCAGGGTTGCGCGCTCACTGGAGGGAATGACGATGCCGCATTTGACGCCATCTGTATCGCATGTGGATTTACACAACGGTCAGAACGGAACGGTCAAAGCTGCGACCAATTCCACCAACGCAACCCGAAAAACGCGAACTTCGGCGGGTACTCCCCCCGCCCAAGGTCTCTATGATCCACGCAACGAACGCGACGCCTGCGGCGTTGGCTTCATTGCGCATATGAAGGGTCAGAAGTCGCATCAGGTTGTCGAAAACGGCCTCAAGATGCTTGAAAACCTCACCCATCGTGGTGCGGTTGGCGCAGACCCTCTGATGGGCGATGGTGCAGGCATTCTGGTGCAGATTCCAGATCGCTTTTTTCGCGAAGAAATGGCGCGTCAGGGCATCGACCTGCCGCAGCCGGGCCATTATGCCGTAGGCTATCTCTTCATGCCGCGCGATGCAAAATTGCGCGCGCATATCGAAGAAATCATCAAGGAAGTCATTGCTGCTGAAGGCCAGACATTCATCGGTTTCCGTCAGGTGCCGGTTGATAATGAGTCTTTGTCGAAGGCTCCTGAAATTGCTGCGACCGAGCCTTTCCATGTCCAGGTTTTCATCGGCCGTAGCGCGACTATTGAAACCGACGATGATTTTGAACGCCGTCTGTTCGTGCTGCGCAAGGTCATTTCCAACCGCATCTATCAGGAAAACGAGGGGGACGATAAGGGCTTCTATATCGTATCCATGTCGGCGCGCACTGTTGTTTATAAGGGCATGTTCCTGGCCTATCAGGTTGGTGCCTATTACAACGACCTGAAAGATCCGCGCTTTGAAAGTGCTGTGGCTCTCGTTCACCAGCGCTTTTCGACCAATACTTTCCCGTCGTGGCGTCTGGCGCATCCATATCGCATGGTTGCGCATAACGGCGAAATCAACACGCTGCGCGGCAACGTCAACTGGATGGCTGCCCGTCAGGCATCGGTGGATTCGGAGCTGTTCGGCAACGATATTTCCAAGCTTTGGCCGATTTCCTACGAAGGTCAGTCAGACACTGCCTGCTTCGATAACGCGCTCGAATTCCTGCATCAGGGAGGCTACAGCCTCGCCCATGCGATGATGATGCTGATCCCGGAAGCATGGTCGGGCAACAAGCTGATGTCGGACGAACGCCGCGCGTTCTACGAATATCATGCGGCTCTCATGGAGCCATGGGATGGTCCTGCAGCCGTTGCCTTTACCGATGGCCGCCAGATTGGTGCGACGCTGGACCGTAACGGTCTGCGTCCGGCCCGTTATATTGTGACTGACGATGATTTCGTCATTCTGGCTTCGGAAGCAGGGGTTCTGCCTGTCGAAGAGAAGAAGGTCGTCAAGAAGTGGCGTCTTCAGCCAGGCCGTATGCTACTCATCGATATGGAAGAAGGCCGCATCGTTTCGGATGAGGAAATCAAGTCACAGATCGCACAGAAGCATCCTTACAAGCAGTGGCTTTCCAACACGCAGCTTATTCTGGAAGACCTGAACCCGGTTGAGCCTCGCGCGCTGCGCAAGGATGTAAGCCTCCTCGACCGTCAGCAGTCATTCGGTTACAGCCAGGAAGACACCAAGCTTCTGATGTCGCCAATGGCCACAACGGGTCAGGAAGCCATCGGTTCGATGGGTACGGATACGCCGATTTCGGCCATGTCCGACAAGTCGAAGCTGCTCTACACCTATTTCAAGCAGAACTTCGCGCAGGTCACCAACCCGCCGATTGATCCGATCCGTGAAGAGCTGGTGATGAGCCTTGTCTCCTTCATCGGACCGCGCCCAAACATTTTCGATCTGGTTGGCACATCGCGTCGCAAGCGTCTGGAAGTGCGTCAGCCGATCCTGACCAATGGCGATCTCGAAAAGATCCGCTCCATCGGTCACACGGAAGATCGCTTCGATACCAAGACGCTCGACATCACCTATAATGTCGGCGAAGGCGCTAACGGTATGCAGGGCGCGATTGAACGCCTGTGCGACCGTGCGGAAGCAGCGGTTCATGGCGGCTATAACATCGTCATCCTGTCGGATCGTCAGGTTGGTCCGGATCGCATTCCGATCCCGGCTCTGCTGGCAACGGCTGCTGTCCACCATCACCTGATCCGCAAGGGTCTTCGTACATCGGTCGGTCTGGTTGTTGAATCGGGTGAACCACGCGAAGTGCATCATTTCGCTTGCCTCGCAGGCTATGGTGCAGAAGCAATTAACCCGTATCTCGCCTTCGACACGCTGCTCGACATGCATCGCCGTCGCGAATTCCCGCCGGAAGTCGACGAATATGAAGTGGTCAAGCGCTACATCAAGTCGATCGGTAAGGGCATTCTCAAGGTCATGTCCAAGATGGGCATCTCGACCTACCAGTCCTATTGCGGCGCGCAGATTTTCGATGCGGTTGGCTTGCAGACGAGCTTTGTCGATCAGTTCTTCTTCGGTACGGCAACGAGCATCGAGGGCGTTGGTCTTGACGAAATCGCGGAAGAAACCGTGCGCCGTCACACCGATGCGTTCGGTAATGACCCGGTTCTGCTGACAGCGCTCGAAGTTGGTGGCGAATATGCCTACCGTATGCGTGGCGAAGCACATCTCTGGTCGCCGGATGCGGTAGCGAAACTGCAGCACGCCGTCCGTACTTCGAACCCTGATACATTCACCGAATATACGTCCATGCTCGACTCCAAGGCGGCGCAGGCAAAGACCATTCGTGGCTTGTTTGATATCCGCTTTGCGGAAGCAAGTGGTCGCAAGCCGGTTGCCATTGAAGAGGTTGAATCGGCGGTCGATATCGTCAAGCGCTTCTCGACCGGCGCCATGTCGTTCGGCTCGATCTCGCGTGAAGCTCACACCACGCTTGCGCGTGCGATGAACGCCATTGGCGGCAAGTCAAACACGGGTGAGGGTGGTGAAGAGCCGGATCGTTTCTATCCGCTGCCGGATGGTACGCCAAACCCAGAACGCTCTGCGATCAAGCAGGTGGCATCGGGCCGTTTCGGTGTGACGACGGAATATCTGGTCAATTCCGATCTCATCCAGATCAAGGTTGCGCAGGGTGCAAAGCCGGGTGAAGGCGGTCAGCTGCCGGGCCATAAGGTCGATGCGACCATCGCCAAGACACGTCACTCGACGCCGGGCGTTGGCCTCATTTCGCCTCCGCCACACCATGACATTTATTCCATCGAAGATCTGGCACAGCTGATCTATGATCTGAAGAACGTCAATCCGGCTGCTGATATTTCCGTTAAGCTGGTTTCGGAAGTGGGTGTTGGTACGGTTGCGGCCGGTGTTGCCAAGGCACGCGCTGACCACATCACAGTGTCCGGCTATGATGGCGGCACGGGTGCGTCTCCGCTCACATCACTCAAGCACGCTGGTTCGCCATGGGAAATCGGCCTTGCCGAAACCCACCAGACGCTGGTGTTGAACGGTCTTCGTTCGCGCATTGCGCTGCAGGTCGATGGCGGTCTTCGGACCGGTCGCGACGTGGTGATTGGTGCACTGCTCGGTGCCGACGAGTTCGGTTTCTCGACCGCTCCGCTGATTGCCGCTGGCTGCATCATGATGCGCAAGTGCCATCTCAACACCTGCCCTGTGGGCGTTGCCACACAGGACCCTGTTCTGCGCAAGCGCTTCAAGGGCACGCCTGAGCATGTCATCAACTTCTTCTTCTATCTGGCAGAAGAAGTGCGCGCATTGCTGGCAGCCATGGGCTTCACCAAGCTTGAGCAGATTATCGGCGAAACCGAACTGCTCGAAAAGCAGACCATGATCGATCATTGGAAGGCCAAGGGTCTCGACTTCAGCCGTATCTTCTACAAGCCGGAAGCTGAGAAGCACGAAATCTTCTGGACCGAACGTCAGCATCATCCGATTGAAGATGTTCTGGATCGGACGCTGATTGCTCAGGCCATGCCTGCGCTTGAAAACAAGACGCCGGTCAAGATCGATGTCGACATCAAGAATGTCGACCGTTCGGCAGGTGCGATGCTTTCGGGTGAAGTGGCCAAGCGTTTCCGCCACAAGGGTCTGCCGGATGACACCATTGCCGTTACCCTCCGTGGTACGGCTGGCCAGTCCTTCGGTGCCTTTCTTGCACGCGGTGTCTCGTTCGAACTGATTGGCGATGGCAACGACTATATCGGCAAGGGTCTTTCGGGTGGTCGCATTGTCATACGTCCGCCAGAAGACACGCGTATTGTGGCTGAAAACTCGATCATCGCAGGTAATACCGTGCTTTACGGTGCGCTTGAAGGCGAGTGCTATTTCCGCGGTGTGGCAGGCGAGCGTTTCGCAGTGCGTAACTCCGGTGCGGTCACGGTTGTCGAAGGCGTGGGTGATCACGGCTGCGAATACATGACGGGTGGTGTGGTTGTCGTTATCGGTCAGACTGGCCGTAACTTTGCAGCGGGCATGTCGGGCGGTGTCGCCTATGTGCTGGATGAAGAAGGTGACTTTGCACAGCGCTGCAACATGGCGATGGTCGAGCTGGAACCGGTGCCGGAAGAGGACGACATCCTCGAAAAGCTGCACCATCACGGCGGCGACCTGATGCACAAGGGCCGTGTGGATGTATCGGCAAACATGACGCGCCACGACGAAGAACGTCTGGTGCAGCTGATTGCCAACCATCTGCATTACACCGGCTCTACGCGTGCGAAAGACATTCTCGATAATTGGGAGAGCTATCGCCCGAAATTCGTGAAGGTCATGCCGGTCGAATATCGCCGCGCTCTCGAAGAGATGGAACGCATGCAGATCGGCGTTGCAGCGGAATAAAACTCATAATCAAGACGCGGTGCTTGTGCGCCTGAAATGGCGAATAGCACCGCGATAGGAGCATGGAATAATGGGTAAGGTTACTGGTTTTCTTGAGGTTGATCGGCAGGTAGCAAAGTACCAGCCAGCATCCGATCGCATTCGTCACTTCCGCGAATTCACGCTTCCCATGACGGATGGTGAAGTGCAGAAGCAGGCGGCACGCTGCATGGATTGCGGCATCCCGTTCTGCCACGGTCCAACGGGCTGCCCTGTGCATAATCAGATCCCTGACTGGAACGATCTCGTCTATAACAACAACTGGGATCAGGCGATCCGCAACCTGCATCTGACCAACAACTTCCCGGAATTCACGGGTCGTGTTTGTCCGGCGCCTTGCGAGGAAGCCTGCACGCTGAACCTTGAAGATGCGCCAGTTGCGATCAAGACCGTTGAACAGGCGCTGGGCGACAAGGCCTATGAGCTTGGTTATATCGTTCCGCAGCCAGCAGCGCAGAAGACCGGCAAGTCAGTTGCGATCATCGGTTCTGGCCCGGCAGGTCTTGCTGCCGCACAGCAGCTGGCACGCGCTGGGCACATGGTCGATGTCTATGAACGCGAAAGCCGTCCGGGTGGTCTGCTGCGTTATGGCATTCCTGACTTCAAGATGGAAAAGCACCTGATCGACCGTCGCGTCACGCAGATGGAAGGTGAGGGCGTCCGCTTCCTTTGCGGCGTAAATATTGGCGTCGACAAGCCGCTGCGCGGTCTGCTCGATACCTATGATGCGGTGCTTTATTCGGGCGGCTCCGAAAAGCCGCGTCCAGCCGGTATTCCGGGTGCAGACCTTGAAGGCGTGCATGATGCCATGCCTTACCTCGTTCAGCAGAACCGTCGTGTTGGCCGCGAAAGCATTGAATCGGTCGCCTGGCATGAAGCGCCAATCCTTGCAGGTGGCAAGCATATCGTCGTTGTCGGCGGTGGTGATACGGCTTCTGACTGCGTTGGCACGGCTTTCCGTCAGGGCGCGGTCAATGTCACGCAGCTCGATATTCGCCCGCAGCCGCCTGAAAGAGAAGACAAGCTGAGCGTCTGGCCTTATTGGGCAACCAAGATGCGTACGTCTTCCAGTCAGGCTGAAGGTGCTAATCGCGAGTTTCAGGTGGCAACGCTTGAATTCATCGGCGAAGACGGCAAGCTCACTCATGTGAAGTGCTGCCAGGTTGATGAAAAGCGCAAGCCGATTGCTGGCTCTGAGTTTTTCATCAAGGCGGATCTTGCTTTCATCGCCATCGGCTTCTTCGGTCCGGGTGAAGACAGCGTGGTGAAGGAACTTGGCGATAAGCTCGAAATCGCAACGGATCGTCGCGGTGGGACTTCCGTGAAGGCCAATGAGCAAGACTATCGCACCAATGTCGATAAGCTCTATGCAGCAGGCGATGTGCGCCGTGGTCAGTCGCTGGTTGTCTGGGCAATTCGTGAAGGCCGTCAGGCAGCCCACGCAATTGATGCGGATCTGATGGGATCGTCCGTATTGCCGCGGTAATTAAAACTTCGTCTCAATAAAAAGCCCGGCTTTAAGCCGGGCTTTTTAGTTACTTTTTTGTACGCGCATTTTGGTCCGAAAACCGGTTTCCACTTTTCGGAATGCGCGTTAGCTCTGCTTACGATTCTTGCGGATTGCCAGATAGACAATGCCTAAGAACACAAACCAGATCGGTGTTACTTTGAGTGCCGCTGCCGTGTCCTGTTCCTGTGCCAGCGCCCAGAGAATGAAGGCAAAGAAGGTAAAGACCATGACGACTGAAGCGCGTCCGCCCGGCAGCTTGAAGGTCGACTTTTCATGCAGATCAGGACGCTTGCGGCGATACTGAAGATAAGACGCAAGAATGATCGACCAGATGAAGATGAAGAGAAGCGCTGAAATCGTCGTGACGATAGTAAAAGCTTCAATGATGCTCTGGCCTGCATAAAGTAGCACAACGCCTGCAAGCAGGAAGATGCAGGAGAAGAACAGGGCATTCACCGGCACCTTGCGGCTGTTAAGCTTGCCGAGTGTCTGCGGTGCTAGGCGCGATGTTGCCAGACCATAAATCATGCGCGAGGTCGAGTAGATGCCGGAATTGGCGCTCGACGTTGCCGAAGTCAGCACCACGAAGTTGACGACATGGGCGGCAATGCCAAGTCCTGCCAGCGAGAACATGGCCACGAACGGGCTGGAGTTTGGATCGACCTGATCCCACGGAATGACCGTGATAATCACGAACAGCGCACCAACATAGAAAAGCACGACACGGATCGGGATCGAATTGATTGCCTTTGGCAGATTACGCGTCGGGTTTTCGGTTTCAGCCGCAGCCGTACCAACCAGCTCGATACCCACGAAAGCGAAAACCGCGATCTGGAAGCCTGCCACAAAGCCGAAGAAGCCGTTCGGGAAGAACCCGCCATTCGCCCACAGATGCGTGACCGAAGCCTGCGTGCCATTTGGCAGCGTGAAATTCGTGATCAGCATATAAGCGCCAGCCAGAATAAGCGCGACAATTGCAACGATCTTGATCAGCGCAAACCAGAATTCGATTTCACCGAAGTTGCGCACGTTTGGCAGGTTCAGCAGCAGCAACACGCCGATCAGGCCAAGCGCCGGAATCCACAGAGCCAGTTCCGGATACCAGAACGATACATAGCCCGAAACTGCCACCACATCGGCAATGCCGGTTACAATCCAGCAAAGCCAGTAGGTCCAGCCAGTGAAGAACTGTGCCCATGGGCCGAGATAGTCGCCTGCGAAATCAGCGAATGAGCGATATTCGAGATTGGACAGCAGGATTTCACCCAGCGCACGCATCACGAAGAACAGCATGAAGCCGATGATCGCATAGACCAGCAGAATGGATGGTCCCGCGAGCGAGATGGTCTTGCCCGAACCCATGAAAAGGCCCGTGCCGATTGCGCCACCAATGGCGATCAGCTGGAGATGTCGATTGGACAGATTGCGTGCAAGATGGGGTTCCTCCTCCCGGTTGTTCTCAACGGGAGGCTTCGATGCAATATTCATTCAGATGCCTCTTATGCATTGCGGCCGCGTCGGGGACGCACCCTCAAAATCATGCCCGGAACGGACAACAGGCTTCTGATAGACGAGGAAATCTGTAATGTGAACTAAGAGAAATATAGCAATTAGGCGAAGAAATGCCGCATATTTCACCACACTTTCAGTAAAAGTTGGCCTGCTCCGCCATTATTATGTTTAAGTATCAGGGATTTACGCTTTTTTGCGGCCAACTGAAGTCATCTGCCCGGCCAGGAGCAGTTTTTCGCTCTTCTGATGGCTTTTTCTCTTCCTTTTTGCGCGATGCCAGCGTTCCGCCCAGCAAGACGCCGCTATTGTCGCGGTCAATGTCGCGCAGACTCACCGGCGCAATGCGATCAACAGGCTTGGCAGGGTCCTGTTTTCCGGCGGTGGGCAACAATTGCTCATTGTCGCGAATGTCGCCGAAAAGCGCCTTTAGAGGCTTCTCTGCGTAGAAAGCGAGTTTGCGTTTGCCGGCAGTGGTGGTGTTGATCCCATCATTACCGCGCAGACGCGCTGTCTGACCGTTGATGTCGAAGCCGGTCTGGCTGAAATTGCCTTCTTCGTCGATAAAACCGTCCCAAACATCAATAAATCTCGCCCCCGCCTTTTCGGATGCGGTGCGATAGATTTCGTTGAGCGCAAGCATATCTTGCGACATGCCGCGTGGCCGAAACGGTGGCTGGCCAACCCATATTAGAGGATAGTTCTTATCCTTGATTTCCTTCATGAACTTGGAAACGCGGGTTTGGTATTCCGCCGTCCATTCGGGCGAGCGAGCCGCAAGACTTTGCCCTTTTGCGGTGATCGCCTGTCGGTCGTTTGAACCGATCATCACGACGACAGCGGCAGGCTTTTCTTCTTCAAGTATCTTGCCGATGCTGGCAGGCCAATCAAAATGGTCGTCGCGGACAAAGCCTGACGAGCCGTTGATACGGCTGACGATCCGCAAATCCGGATTGGTTGCAAAGGCAACGTCGAGACCTTCCGCAAGACCATTGCCGATGAAGTCACCCACCACGAGAACCTTTTTGGCATCCGGCTTCTTTTCAACGAAATTGACTTCGGGCTGCGGGGCAGGTGCGGGTGTTGAGCGGGCAACGGGTGTTGCTTTTTGCGCGCGCTTGGGTTTGGCCGGGCGCACACGTTGTGGTTTTGGCTGCTCATATTGCTGCTGTGGCTGTGCCTTTTTGGGGCCGAACAGCAGGTCGAAAATCGTACGTGGACGCTCCTGTGCCGATGCAGATGAAAAGGCGGAGAGAACAATCGCGAAGGCAACAAGCTTGGTTGCTAAAACGCTGAAAGCCGTGTTTTTGAACTGCTTTGTCTGCATAGTTCTTACCTTCCTGCTTCCAGAATTGTAGCGCCCATCGCCAAAAAGAAAAAGGAGCGTACATCAGATGCACGCTCCATTCCTTTTAAGCGGCTTTTAACGGCGGCGGAGAACCGAAAGCACCTCCGCGCTTGGATGGCCGTCTGGCTGCAAGCCATTGCGCTGCTGGAATGCTTCAATCGCTTTGCGCGAAGTTGAACCGATCTTGCCGTCGATCTTGCCGTCGTAATAGCCAAGCGCCTTAAGATGCGTCTGCAATTCTTCACGTTCATTCATGGTGATTGGCGTGAAAGGACGGTTCCAATCCTGGCGCAAACCCTGATAACCACCAATGCGATCTGCAAGCAGGCCAACGGCGAGTGCATATTTATCGGCATTGTTATAGCGTTTGATGACGGAGAAGTTCTTAGCCATCAGGAAGGCTGGCCCCTCACGACCGTCCAGAACTTTCAAAGTGACCTTTTCATTGGCATCTGGGAATGGACGGCCATTGGCGCGAACCACGCCGAGCTTCTGCCATTCAGCAGCCGAAAGTGAGCCGGATGGGAACTTTCGCCCAGCTGGAAGCTGAACTTCATAACCCCAAGTACGACCCGGCTGCCAGCCATTGCGGTGCAAAAGGTTTGCGGCGGTGCCAAGAGCATCGGGAACCGAATTCCAGATATCGCGCTTGCCATTGCCGTCCATGTCGACAGCATAGGCCTGGTAGCTGGTCGGGATGAACTGGGTATGACCCATTGCGCCTGCCCAAGAGCCGGTCAGATGTCCGCGGTCGATATCACCGGTCTGGAGAATTTTCATTGCGGCGATCAGCTGCGTGCGGCCGAACTTGGCGCGACGCTGATCTGCATAGGCCAGCGTCGCCAGCGAGCGGATCGTGTCCATCATGACATCGTCGCGCTTGAGGATTTCGCCGTAATTGCTCTCCATCGACCAGATGGCCAGCAGGATATTGCGATCAACCGAGAAGCGCTGTTCGATGCGCTGGAGCCATGGGCCCCATTTTTTCGCCATGCTCTGGCCCACAGCCACGGAATGCTCATTCACGCGGTTGTCGATGTAGTTCCAGACAGGCTCGTTGAACTCCGGCTGAAAGCGCGCTTTGCGCAGTACTTCCGGATCGGGCGAATCGACGCCTCGAAACGCGCGGTCAAATGTCGATGGCGATACGCCATTCTGAACAGCCGTGGTGCGGAAACTGGAAACCCATTTTCTGAAATTGGCATCAGCGAAAGCGCTGCCAGTCGTCAGCCCAGATGCAAGCATTGCCACCGCAACGGTTGCTGTAATCTTGGCGCGCATTCCTCGTCCCAGAGTGAATGGAAATCGCAGCATTCTGTGTTTCCCTTCTGCAATCATATTTTGCCGTGCCTAACGGCGAGTTGCCTTTCATGCCGAGCCTGTTTCAGTTAGATTGCATTAAGTCGCTAATACTATCCAGTGTTGAATTTGGGGCCGACCCTGATGAGGCTTAGAATTATAGGCTTCAGGTTAGCATTTGGTTTACCATGGCGCGATTTACGAAAAAAATTGCCTGAACTTTTATGAAATATTTGAATCAAGTAAGATTAAGGTCAGGTCATCGAATGTGATAAGGAAAAAGACGGAATTTCGTCATTCCTTAATGAAAACGCCCTATTTGAAATGCAATGGTTTCAATGCTTTGATAGCACAACGCTGTTTGTAACAAATCGAGGAGACGAATGAGTTCGATCCGCAAAATCCGTAAGGCAGTTTTCCCGGTCGCCGGTCTTGGGACCCGCTTTCTTCCCGCGACAAAGTCCATCCCCAAGGAAATGCTTACCGTAGTCGACAAGCCAGTCATCCAGTATGTGGTAGACGAGGCCCGCGAGGCCGGTATCGAACATCTGATTTTCGTCACCGGACGCAACAAGGCTGTCATCGAAGACTATTTCGACGCACAGGTTGAGCTTTATTCCACGCTTGCCGAACGCGGTAAGAAGGCTGAGCTTGAGCATCTGCAGGAATTGCAGCCGCAGCCAGGCACCACCAGCTTCACCCGTCAGCAGGTTCCACTCGGTCTTGGCCATGCGGTCTGGTGTGCACGCGAACTGGTCGGCGATGAACCTTTTGCACTGCTTTTGCCAGATATGGTCATGCAGTCGAAGAAGGGCTGCCTCAAGGAAATGGTCGAGCTTTATGAACAAACCGGCGGCAATGTGATTGCCGTGCAGGAATGCGATCCTGAAGAAGCCCATAAGTACGGCATCGTCGGCAAGGGCAATGCGATTGGCAACGGTTTTGAGATCAACCAGATGGTTGAAAAGCCAGCCAAGGGCACCGCACCTTCAAATCTCTATATCAATGGCCGCTACATTCTTCAGCCGGAAATCTTTGAACTGCTAAGCAAGCAGGAAAAGGGTGCTGGCAATGAAATCCAGCTGACCGACGCCATGCTCAAACTTGCAGACCAGCAGAAGTTCTTCGGCTTCGATTACCATGGCCGGACATTCGACTGTGGCTCGAAGTCGGGCTTTATCGAAGCAAACGTTGCTTTTGCCCTGTGGCGTAAGGATATCCGCCCAACGGTCGAAGTTTCGATTGCCGATCTGCTCAAGACGATCAAGCCGGAATAAGTCAGACCGACATCCGGTACCAAGAGAACCCCGCTTTCAAATGTGAAGCGGGGTTTTTGTTTATAGCAATTCCAACAAAAGTGCGAAGCGGTTTTGTGTTGGATGATCTATAAAACAAACAGTTACGGCGGCTCCAACGAACCAATCCTAGCTGGAGCCGCAGTAATATAACATGTCGTCCCCCTGGCCAGTTCTCTTGGCATGAAATTCGCTTCCTCAACTACGACAAAGCGAAAGCATGATCGGGAATATGACGGCAGCAAACCAGCATCTGAGGGCGCTTTCATCACAGCGCGTTAACGGAATTGGGCGATTATCGCTTCAGTTCAAGGATGGCCGTACCCGAATTGCAAAGCTTTATCAGGAGGGCGCTGCAAAGATCCGTATGCCACGAGCTGCAACTGATCCTCTTGAGGCTATCCTCATAAATACATCGGGCGGTTTAACTGGCGGTGATCGCCTGAATTGGCAGATGGAACTGGCCAAAAACACGTCAGCTATCATCACGAGCCAAGCCTGCGAACGTATCTACCGCGCGAGCGATGATGAGGCTCGCATCACCACAAGTATCAAGCTTGCAGACGGCACACGTTTTGCATGGCTCCCTCAGGAAACCATTCTGTTCAACCAATCTGCGCTATTGCGCAGGCTGGAGATTGAAATGGCTGCAAGTGCTGAACTGCTGCTGGTGGAAACAACGGTTTTCGGGCGGCTTGCAATGGGAGAAAGGGTCGAGCAAGCGCAGTTTCGAGATCGCTGGCGGGTGCGGGTTGGAGATCGGCTGGTTCACGCTGAAGAGTTCAGCATTGGCCCCGACGTGGCCGCGCAATTGAACAGCCGCGCTGTAACCGATGGTGCTGTGGCGATAGCGACAATCCTGATGATTGGGAAGCAAATAGCACGCCATCTCGATAAAGCCCGGCAGATTGTGGGTGAGGATGGGGGATGCAGCATCACCGAGACCGCAGGCGTGGCGAAGCTTCTGATCCGGCTTATGACGTCGGACAGCTATTCGCTCCGCAAGCGGTTGGTACCTCTGCTGACGTTGCTTAATGGAAAGGCACAATTGCCTAAAGTTTGGTCAATTTAAATCCGGCGTGAGCTCAGGTTTTATGCAGGACGATTTGGAACAGGATCATGAATTTAACGCCAAGAGAAAAAGATAAACTCCTAATCGCTATGGCCGCCATGGTCGCCCGCCGCCGATTGGAACGCGGTGTGAAGCTCAATCATCCGGAAGCGATTGCTCTGATCAGCGATTTCGTTGTTGAGGGCGCAAGAGATGGGCGCTCCGTCGCCCACCTCATGGAAGCGGGAGCCCATGTGATTACGCGTGAGCAGGTGATGGTAGGTGTCGCAGAGATGATCCACGATGTTCAGGTCGAGGCGACCTTTCCTGATGGCACCAAGCTCGTCACCGTGCATGAACCAATTCGCTGAAGCGGGAAGACATAGAGCGGTTTCAGTTAAGAATGAATCGTTGGAACCGCTGTAACTGTTCGTTTTTACGCATTATCCGACGCAAGTCCGCTTCGCACTTTTGGCGGAAATACTTTAATAAAGGGAGTGATAATGAAAAAATCGATATTTCTTGCGGCAACAGCGATGGCTCTCACAGCAAGCCCTGCCTTCGCGCATCTTAACCCTGCCGAGCATGGTTCGTTCGTGGCGGGTTTCACGCATCCGCTTTCAGGGGCTGATCATATACTGGCGATGGTGGCAGTCGGTCTATGGGCTGCAATGCTTGGCGGGCGGGCGCTGTTTGCTGTACCTGCCGCCTTTGTCGGTGTCATGCTGCTCGGCTTTGTTGTGGCCCTCGCGGGGTTTCCGGTACCGTTTGTCGAGCCGGTTATCCTCGCTTCAGTGGTCGTGATTGGCCTTCTTGTTGCTTTGGCGCTTCCGGTTTCGGATGTAGTTGGCGCCATGATCGTTGGCTTCTTCGCATTCTTCCATGGTCATGCCCATGGCGGTGAAATTGGTGGAGCGGCTTTCCTTTCCTATGGTGCTGGATTTACGCTGGCGACGATCCTGCTCCATGTGGCAGGTATTGGCGTGGGGCTCACAGCCGGGCGCATGATGACGGAGAAAAACTGGCGAATTGCCCTGCGCTTTACGGGTGGCGCGACGGCTCTTGGCGGCCTCATGCTGATGGCCGGATGAGGTGATGCGATGATACCCGGAGAAATCATTACCGCCGATGGCGACATAGAGCTCAATCAAGGCCAATCGACCATTACCCTCAAAGTGGCCAATACCGGCGATCGCCCTATCCAGGTGGGAAGCCATTATCACTTCTACGAAGTCAATGCGGCGTTGTCTTTTGATCGCGAGCAGGCGCGTGGTTTCAGGCTCGATATTGCAGCCGGAACTGCAGTTCGTTTCGAGCCGGGACAGGAGCGTGATGTGACGCTGGTGCCGATTGGTGGAAAACGCGAAATTTATGGCTTCCGTCAGCTTGTCATGGGCAGGCTCTAATCCAGGAAAAAGGGGAATCCCATGCCAGCCAGAATTAGTCGCGTCACATATGCGCAGATGTTCGGCCCGACCACCGGAGACAAGGTTCGGCTTGCCGATACGGAGCTGTTTATCGAAGTCGAAAAAGATATGACCGTCCATGGCGAGGAGGTGAAGTTCGGTGGTGGCAAGGTTATCCGTGACGGTATGGGGCAAAGCCAGCTATCGCGCGCACAAGGCGCTATGGATACTGTCATCACCAATGCGCTGATCCTTGATCATACCGGCATTTACAAGGCCGATGTCGGTCTGCTCGACGGGCGTATTGCGGGCATCGGCAAAGCCGGCAATCCTGATACTCAGCCCGGTGTAACGATTATCATCGGCCCCGGCACGGAGATCATAGCAGGCGAAGGCCGTATCCTGACTGCGGGTGCTATTGATTCACATATCCATTTCATTTCGCCACAGCAGGTGGAAGAAGCCTTGAACTCTGGTGTCACCTGTATGGTCGGTGGCGGCACCGGTCCGGCACATGGTACCCTTGCTACCACCTGCACTCCGGGACCGTGGAACATTGCTCGTTTGATCCAGTCATTTGACGGCATGGCGATGAATTTCGGCGTGTTTGGCAAGGGCAATGCATCCTTGCCCGGCGCACTGGAGGAAATGGTGCTTGCTGGTGCTTGCGGTCTGAAACTCCATGAAGATTGGGGAACGACCCCGGCCTCTATCGACAATTGCCTTGATGTCGCGGACCGGTTTGATGTGCAGGTGGCAATCCATACCGACACGCTCAATGAATCGGGCTTTGTTGAAGATACGCTTGCTGCTTTCAAAGGGCGCACGATCCATTCATTTCATACCGAAGGTGCAGGTGGCGGGCACGCCCCCGATATCATACGCGTCTGCCAATATCCGAACGTATTGCCCGCTTCGACCAACCCCACACGGCCTTATACGGTCAATACGGTGGCCGAACATCTCGATATGCTGATGGTCTGCCATCACCTGTCGCCATCTATCCCGGAAGACATAGCCTTTGCTGAAAGTCGCATCCGCAAGGAAACGATTGCCGCCGAAGATATTCTGCATGACATGGGTGCTTTCTCTATCATCTCATCAGACAGTCAGGCCATGGGCCGTGTTGGCGAAATGATTATTCGCTGCTGGCAAACTGCCGACAAGATGAAGCGGCAACGAGGCGCACTCTCTGAAGATGTACCAGGCAATGATAATTACCGTGCCCGTCGCTATGTTGCGAAATATACGATCAACCCAGCAATTGCGCATGGCATGTCGCATGAGATTGGTTCGGTGGAAGTTGGAAAGCGCGCCGATCTGGTATTGTGGAATCCGGCATTCTTTGGGGTAAAGCCAGATTTCGTATTGCTTGGCGGCTGGATTGCAACCGCCCCGATGGGCGACCCAAATGCTTCCATTCCCACGCCGCAACCCATGCATTACAGGCCTATGTTCGGCTCGTTCGGCAAGGCGCGCACTAACAGCTCGATAACATTCGTTTCTGAAGCCGCGATGGCTGCAGGTTTGCGGGAGTCGATTGGGGTGGACAAACGAATGCTTGCGATCAAAAATACGCGCGGTGGTATTGGCAAACGCTCGATGATTTTGAATGATGCCATGCCGCAGATAGAAGTCGACCCGGAAACCTACGAAGTGCGGGCCAATGGTGAGCTTTTGACTTGCGAGCCAGCGGATGTCGTTCCGATGGCTCAACGCTACTTCCTGTTTTGAAGGTTTGAAATGATAGAAGTAAAGTCAATCATCCGCGCTCATGAAGTAATTGATGCTGTCCCGGCGGGCCATGCAATCCTCGAACGCGATGAGCGCCATCTGCGCCGCAAAGCCATAGCACTTGAAGACGGTGAGAAAATCTTTATGGATTTTGCTGAGCCGGTGGTGCTCGACCATGGCGACCGGTTGGTGCTGGAAGATGGGCGCGAGATCGAAGTTCGTGCCGCCCAAGAGGCGCTCTATGAGGTCCGCGGTCGCGATGCACTCCATATCGCGGAGCTTGCATGGCACATCGGCAACAGACATCTTGCCGCACAGATTGAACCGGATCGAATTTTCATTCTGCGAGATCACGTAATTCGGGAGATGCTCGAAGGGCTTGGCGCCAAAGTTATTGATACCGTTGCAATCTTCAGGCCATTGCGCGGAGCCTATTCGGGCGCGCATTCAGCACACGATCACCAGCATAACCACCATGTCGATCACCACCACGATCACGACTGATCAGAACGTTGCATTGGTGCGCTTGATGGCCTGGCTTTCGCCGGCCTTTCCGGTGGGCTCTTTCAGCTATAGCATTGGGCTGGAACGTGCGGTTCATGATGGTCTGGTAACCGATGTTGAGGGACTGCAAACGTGGCTGCAATCGCTCATCAAGTATGGGTCAGGCTGGAATGATGCTGTCCTGTTTGCGGAAAGCTGGCGAAAGGCCGTTTCAGGTGGTGACCTTCAGGAAGTAGCGGAGCTTGGCGCAGCACTAGCAGGTTCCCACGAACGGCGCATGGAAACTATGTTGCAAGGCTCTGCATTTTTGGTGGCTGCCGCACCTTGGGATCATGTAATTTTCAGACGCCTGCCGTCTGAATGTGCTTATCCTGTTGCGGTGGGTGCCGTGTCGGGCGCGCACGGCATTCCGCTGGGATTGGCACTGAGCGCCTATCTACAGGCTTTTTGCATCAATCTTCTGCAAGCATCCATTCGGCTTTCCGTTACTGGGCAAGCGGGCGTTACAAGCCTGATGGCAGCTTTGGAGCCAACGCTTGTTACGACGGCTGCAAGGGCTGCTCAATCCATATTGGATGACCTTGGTTCGGCAACATTTCTTGCTGAAATCATGGCCATGAAACACGAAACACAGCATTCGAGGCTTTTCCGCTCATGACACAAAAAAACGGACCTTTGCGCGTTGGTATCGGTGGCCCCGTAGGCTCGGGAAAGACGACTTTAACGGAGAAACTCTGCAAGGCCTTACGCGAGAAATATTCCATTGCGGTAATCACAAACGATATTTACACGCGGGAGGATGCGCTCATTCTCGCCAAACATCAGGCCTTGTCTGAAGATCGCATCATGGGTGTGGAGACAGGCGGGTGTCCGCACACGGCGATCCGCGAAGACGCTTCAATCAATCTTCAGGCGATTGCCGAGATGAACAAGCGGTTTCCCGATCTGGATATCGTTTTCATCGAATCTGGCGGTGACAATCTTGCAGCAACATTTTCGCCCGATCTCGCGGATCTGACGCTTTATGTAATTTCCGTTTGTCAGGGCGAGGAAATACCGCGCAAGGGCGGGCCGGGCATCACGCGGTCCGACTTTCTTGTGATTAATAAGAGCGATCTTGCGCCATATGTTCATGTTGATCTCGATATCATGAATGGCGACGCTGCGCGGATGCGTGGCAAGCGTCCTTATGGATTTACTGATCTGCATCGCGGCAAGGGTGTGCAGGAGGTTGTGGATTTCATTTTGGAGAACGGCAATCTTTAGAGATTCATGCGTCGGCACGTGGCGATGAAACTCTTAACCGCCTGCGATGCCTCGCTTTTACGAAAAGCCAGTGCCACGTCGGATGTGGTGGAAATTCCAGCAACATCGATATAGCGAATGCCGGGCAAGCCCACAGCACTTAGCGATTTTGGCGCAAGTGCCACGCCCATCCCGATAGATACGCGGCTCGCAATTTCGGTGAAATCGAGCGCTTGAGCGCTGATGTTGGGTTCAAAGCCTGCGATGTGACAGGCTTCGATGGTTGTACCGTGAAATCCGATATCGGCTGGCTGACGCGGGGTGATGAAGATTTCATCCTTGAGTGACGGAAGCTCAATGGTAGCTTGATGCGCCAGCGGGTGCGTTTCGCTGAGAACTGCAACAAGCGGCTCCTTTCTCACCACTAGGCTGGTGAGACCAGGCAGAAGAAGCGCAGGCCACCGCACGAAACCCATGTCGAGGAGCCCTTCGGAAATGCGCGTCAATTGCATCCGCAGCTCCATCTCGACCAGATTGACCGAAACGTCGGGATATTCGTGCTTGAACTTGCGAATGGTCTCGAACACTACGCCTGAATAGGCAGCAGAGGCGACATAGCCGATGGAAATCTGGCCAATTTCACCACGCCCGGCACGGTTGACCGCAATCATCGTCGCATCGACCTGCATGAGTATTTTGACTGCCTCGCGATAAAGCACTTCGCCTGATTGCGTCAGTTGAACGGCGCGTCGCGAGCGATCAAGAAGAGGTGCACCGAGAATGGTTTCCAGCGCCATGATCTGCTGGCTGAGACCGGGTTGGGCAATGCCAAGTTTTGCAGCTGCCCGTTCAAAGTTCTTCTCCTCAACAAGCGCGCAGAAATAACGCAAATGTCGAAGTTCAAAGGATCTGGACGTAAGGAGCTTGCTGCGCTGTTCCGGCATGGCTGTTTCTTTGAATAATTCAAAACTATGGCGATTTTGATTAGCATAACTCAAACTTATGAAAAATACGCCCTTGAATTATTGGATAGATTACGAAAAGATGATTAATGGGGTCCAGTTTAAACCTTGAGGGGATCAAAGTGAAAATCCTGGCCCGAAACCGCCACGCATTATCGGTCGTCATTCTTTCCGGCACAACCTTCGCTGCCATCGTTGCAGCACATGCGCAGGAAACAGCAAGCCCCACCGTGCTTGCACCGATTGTTGTGAATAGCGGTTCGGAAGATCCAACCGCTCCCGTCAAAGGCTATGTTGCCAGAACAAGCATCAGCGCGACCAAGACCGGCACACCGCTGGTTGAAACCCCGCAGTCTATTTCGGTCATTACGGCTGACCAGTTGAAAGCGCAGGATGCGCAAACCCTTGGGCAAGCGCTTGGCTATACGCCGGGTGTGGTTTCCGAACCCTATGGTTCCGACCCGCGCTTTGATTCACCGCTGATCCGTGGTTTTGATGGCCGTCAGGTGCAGTTCTTAAACGGTCTTCGCCTGATGCGCACTGCAGGTGCCTCGGCGGTTGATCCTTATATGCTTGAGCGTATCGAAGTGGTGCGCGGACCTGCTTCGGTGATGTTCGGTCAGGGTAATCCCGGTGGCCTGATCAATATGATCAGCAAGCGCCCGACGTTTGAGAAGTTCGGCGAGATCGGCGTTCAGGCTGGCAGCTATGACACCTATGGCACCTATTTCGATTTTGGCGGTCCTTTCGCGGAAAGTGATCAGTTTGCTTATCGCCTGACGGGCATGGTGCGCAAAGCTGGCACACAGACTGACTATCTCGACAATGATCGCTATTTCATCGCGCCCGCTTTCACATGGAAGCCGGATGAAGATACCAAGCTCACCATTCTCACCAGCTTCCAGCATGACAATCCAAGCTCACCTTCGGGCTTGCCTGCACAGCTCACATTGAACGCGACCGATTACAGCCTGCCACGCGACTTCTATGTCGGCGATCCAAGCTATGACGATTCAAGCCGCAATGTCGTCAATCTCGGTTATGAGCTTGAACATCGCATCAACGAAACATGGACCTTCCGGCAGAACGCGCGTTATACCAATCAACGCTGGGATTATACGGCGCTTGGCATGGCATCGACCGGTCTCGCAAAGGACGGCCGCACGATCAACCGCACGGCCACAGTTCAGAACGAACGCCTGAACACGTTCAATATCGATAATAATCTGGTCGCCGAGTTCGATACAGGTCTGGTCGAGCACAAGTTTCTTGTCGGTGTCGACTATCGCTATTTCGACAATAGTGCCGGAACGCAGTTCTGGAGTGCGACCACACTGGATGCCTACAACCCTGTCTATGGTGGGCCGATCAAGTACCTGACCGCGAAGCCGACCGTTAACACGCTTGTCGATTCCCGCATGACGCAGGTTGGTATCTATGCGCAGGACGAGCTGGCCTATGAAAACTGGCGCGCGACTTTCGCTCTGCGTCAGGATTGGGCTTCGACCCGCGGCACCTCTACCAATCGCAATACCAATACACCACGCCCGCTTGATCAGGATGATGAGAAACTGACCGGCCGTGCAGGCCTTGGTTATGTGTTTGACAATGGCATCGCGCCTTATGTCAGCTATTCGACTTCGTTTGAACCTGTAGCAGTTTCGGCAACCGCAGGTGTATTGCAGCCAACGACCGGCAAGCAGTGGGAAGCAGGCGTAAAATATCAGCCAAATGGCTGGGATGGTTATTTTGCTGCAGCGGTTTATGATCTGCGCCAGCAGAATGTGCCAATCAGCGTTCCGCTGCCGGTCGGAACCGGTTCCACGACTGAACAGATCGGCGAAATTCAGGTTAAGGGGCTTGAGCTTGAAGGTGTGACCAGCCTTGCCCAAGGCCTCGATCTGCGTGCAGCCTACACCTATATGAAGGCCGAAATCGTAAGCGGCAAGGATGACGGAAATCGTCCGCCGAACGTGCCAGAACATGCAGCCAGCCTTTGGCTTGATTACACCTTCCAGGAAGGTTCCGTGCTTGAAGGATTTGGCGTTGGTGGCGGTGTGCGCTATCTTGGCCAGCGTTTTGGCGATACAGGGAATACGCTTGATCTTGATGGCGTGACCCTCGCCGATGCTGCAATCCACTATCAGAAGGATCACATCAGGGCGTCGCTCAATATCAAGAATATTGCGGACAAGAAGTATGTCGCAAGTTGCAGTTCTTTCGGATGTAACTATGGTGACGGCAGAACCTATATGAGCAAGCTGACATTTACATGGTAACAGGCCCGCAACGCGGATCGTTAGTCTCTGCATCTAAAATCAGCCGCCGGAAAGCCCTTGGCCTTCTGGCGGCTTTGGCTTTGCCGAATGTGGCACGCGCCAATCCATTTCCGCGTATTGCGGCAATCGATTGGGCCATGCTCGAATGTCTGGTGGCATTGGGTGTCACGCCGATTGCGGCAACAGAGCTGATCCGGTTTCGTGAAGATGCGGTTGAGCCGCAATTGCCTGCTTCGGTTGTCGATCTCGGTCTGCGTGGTTCGCCGAATTTCGAGCTGCTTTATCTGCTCAAGCCTGATCTGATCCTGAGTTCCCCTTTTTATATCCGGCACGAAGAGGCGATGAAATCGATAGCGCCGATCATGTCGTTGCCGTTTTACGTGCGCGGCGAGGGGCCCTATGAGAAGTCGCTGCAAGCTGTAACGGCGCTGGGCGATAAGCTTGAACTCAGCGCCAAAGCATCAAGTGTTATTGAGGCTCAGGCGAAGTTTATTGCCGAGACCAAAGAGACGTTGAAACCTTTTGCATCGCGCCCGACCTACCTCATCAATATTGGCGATGCGCGCCATTTCCGCGCTTTCGGCAATGACAGCATGTTTGGTGATGTGCTGGAGCGGCTTGGTCTGCCAAACGCTTGGACGGATCGCTCGCGCTTTACATTTGCGGCCCCCGTTCCGCTGGAAAATCTGGCAGCAAATCCTGATGCACGCATCATCATCATCTCGGATATTCCAGTTGAATCGCGCAACAGCCTGCGCAACAGCGTGATCTGGCAATCGCTCAAACCTGTCCGCGACGGCCGTGTCTATATGGTGGGTAACATCAATCCCTATGGCGGACTGACCGCCGGATTGCGATTTGCACGGCTTCTGAGCCGGGCGTTGCAGGCAAGCGGCGAGGCATTCCTGTGACCCGTGGCGGACTGATTTCAAGCGCTGTAATCGGCATTATGATTGCTCTTGGGCTGTTTCTCTGGAACGCCAACGCGTTTTTGCCTTTTGCGCAATGGCCTTCGCTGCCGTTTAATCCGCAAAACATGAGTACCGAGCAGGTCATCCTGGCCTATGCGCTGTTTCCGCGTGCTTCCGTTGCGATTTTTGCCGGTGCAGCACTGGGGCTGGCGGGTGCTTTGCTGCAGCGTTTGCTCAACAACCCGATTGCCGATCCATCGACGCTTGGTGTGTCATCGGGCGCGCAGCTGGCAATCGTTACGGCAACGCTGTTCTTCCCGACAGTGCTTGACCAGTTTCGGTGGGCGGTGGCGCTTTCGGGTGCTGGTGTTGCGACCGCAATCGTGTTTCTGCTTGGCTGGCGCAGTCGGCTTGAGCCAGTGACGATGGTTGTGTCCGGTCTTCTGATCGGTGTGACATGCAGTGCGATTTCCGCCGCGATGACGCTATCGCAGGGTCAGTATCTCATGTCGCTTGTGACATGGAACGGCGGTTCGCTGAGCCAGCAGGACTGGTCATCGACAGTCGCTCTTGCTTTACAATTCCTCGTCTGCCTCATTGCCGCAGTCATGCTGAGCCGTCCGCTGACACTAGCAGGCCTTGGCGATAACAGCGCTCGCTCGCTGGGTGTTCCCCTGGCATGGCTGCGTGTGGCGGTCGTGGCTGTTGCGGTGGTGCTGAGTGCCGGCGTTGCGGCCAGTGTCGGGCTTGTCAGTTTTATCGGTCTGGCTGCCCCTGCAATCGTCCGTGGCTTCGGGGTCAGAAAGCCGGGTTCAATCCTGCTGGCGTCACCTTTTGCTGGTGCCGTTCTTCTCTGGATCTGCGACGGAGCGGTGCAAGTTTTCGGCGCAAATCTGGGTGAGACTTTCCCGACAGGCGCAGTTACCGCGCTGATCGGCGGGCCTTTGCTGCTCTGGCTCATTCCGCGTGTGCGTTCGACAGGATCGCAGCAATCCTCATCTGCACAGGTTTTCAGACGTGCTTCAAATGCCAAACTTGGCTTGCTGCCCATCGTTCTGCTGGTCGCCGCTTTTCTCGCTCTTGCGCTTGCGCGCACGCCGGAAGGCTGGTTGCTTCTGACAGGCGAAAATCTTCGCGATATCCTGCCTTTGCGCTGGCCGCGTCTTCTGGCTGCCGCTGCCGCAGGCAGTCTGCTTGCAATGGCGGGCGCTGTCCTTCAGCGCCTCACAGGCAACCCGCTGGCAAGCCCGGAAGTAATCGGCGTCAGTGGCGGAGCAGGCATAGGCTTTGCTTTAGCACTGACAATTTTCGCGGCACCCAATAATGCGCAATTGCTGCTTTGCGCGTCCATTGGTGCGCTGATTGCCATGCTGGTTGTATTGAGCTTTGCGAGCCGCAGAAGGCTCTCATCCGCACGCTTGCTGCTGGCCGGCATTTCGGTCGGTTCGCTCGCATCTGCCATATTGAGCATCTTCCTCTCGATCGGCGATCAGCGGTCGTGGCAGATTCTTGCCTGGCTCAGCGGTTCATCGGCAACGGCAACGCCGGAAAGTTCGCTTTTCCTTGTCGTGCTGACATTCACAGTGATTGGGCTGGCATTGCTCGCGTCTCGCTGGTTGACCATCCTGCCGCTGGGGCAGACGATTCCAGTCTCGCTTGGTTTGCCGGTGCGGTCTGCGCGGATATTGACGATCCTGCTTGCCGCAATTGCCAGTGCCGCCGCATCGCTTCTCGTCGGCCCTTTGAGCTTCGTGGGGCTGATGGCGCCGCATATGACGCGCCGTATGGGCTTTGATCAGGCTCAGTCGCATGTCGTGGCATCAGCCGTGCTGGGCGCGCTTTTGATGGTGATTGCCGATCTTGGTTCGCGCAATGCGACCTTCCCCTATGAGTTACCGCTGGGCCTTTTCGCAGCTTTGGTCGGTGCGCCCTATCTTGCCTGGGCACTCGCATCGGCCCGGAAATCGTGAACGATTTTCGGAAAGCATGATGCACAGATTTAAATATTCGGAGCGTCCTTTGTGCGTTCTTTTGCCGAAAGGGATAATCTGATGAATACGAACACGCCGCTCTTGATGGATTCTCCGGAGCGATACGGGCTTGTGAGCCGGATTCTACATTGGGCAATGGCCTATATTCTGCTCTGGCAGTTTATGATGATCCTTTCGTGGAAAATGGTTGGCCCTTCACCGATGCTTGATACCATCCGGGTTTTCGGTCCGGCACATGGAACGGTCGGGTTTCTGACGATTGCATTGGTTGTCGTGCGTGCCATCTGGGCATTCATCAATCGCAATCAGCGCCCGCCGCATCAAGCAGGACTGATGGGCAAACTGGCGCGCATTGCACATAATGCATTCTATGTGCTGCTGTTCGCCATTCCGGCTCTGGCACTGTTGCGCGCTTATGGCAGCGGTAAGGGACGCGAGCAATGGGGCATCAATATTGTCCCTGCAACGGGCGAGAAAGTGGAATGGATGATGGCACCCGCAAATGCGCTGCACAGCCTGCTTTCATGGGTTCTGTGCGTGTTGATTGTCGCCCACATACTGGCCGCACTGTTTCATCGCTTGGTTCTTAAAGACGGCATTCTCTCACGCATGGCTGGCCCGATGCGCTCCAAATTCAGAGTTTTGCCGCAAGGAAATCGATAAAGGCACGGATACGCGCGGCGAGGTGAGGGTGGCCGGGGAAAACCGCATGGATTTTCTCAGGCTCCGATGGCGACCATGCGGCCAGCACTTCCACCAGTCGCCCGCTTGCCAGATCATCGGCAACAGTATGCTCTCCGGTCTTCATCAGCCCGCCACCTTCAAGGCAGATGCGTCTTAGGATCGTGCCGTCGCTGCCAAGAAAATTGCCGGAAACCACCTGTCGAATGCTATGACCCGTATCCGGGTCGGCAAACTCCCATTCGCTCGGCTGGAAATTATAGCGCAGACAATTATGCGTTTTGAGGTCTTCCGGTCTTTGTGGCGTGCCGTGCCTTTCCAGATAAAGCGGAGAGGCAACTACCAGCCGCCGCATCAGAGTGATTGGGCGGGCTTTCAAAGCCGAATCCTTCAAGACGCCGGAGCGGATCGCAAGATCGGTTCGCTCCTGCCAGAGATCGATAATGCTGTCGTTTAACGTAATATCCAGCTCGACCTCCGGATATAGTTTCAGAAATTCAGGCACCAGCGGCATGATGACCGTTGCACCAAAGCCGACCGTCGAACTGACACGCAAAGGGCCGCGTACTGCTGCCTTTGCGCCATCGGTGATGCGCGCCTCCATTTCAGTCAACCGGTCGAGCAGGCTGCGCGCTTCCGCCAGATAGATTTCACCTTCCGGTGTCGGCGTCAGACTGCGGGTGGACCGCACCAGCAAACGCACCTGCAAGCGATCTTCCAGCCTCGAGACAAGACGGCTGATCGCTGACGGTGTCATGTTGAGCTGACGGGCGGCAGCGGAAAAACTGCCTGTTGCCACTGCGCGCGCAAAGACTTCCATTTCACCAAAGCGATTATCCAAAGCATCACCTGTGAATTTGATGAACAGTTATATGCAAGATTATCACTCTTATCATTTGATATCCAGAGAGCGATATGGAGACAAAGTTAAACAACAGGAACTCCTCCCATGCCTGTAGCTCTCATTGCTCTTACGATCGCGGCCTATGCGATCGGGACGACCGAATTTGTGATCGTTGGCTTGCTGCCGACGGTCGCTTCGGATCTGAATATCACTTTGCCGCTCGCCGGATTGATCGTCAGCGTTTATGCGCTTGGCGTCACCTTTGGCGCTCCGATCCTCACGGCCCTGACCGGTCGTCTTGAACGCAAGCCATTGCTGCTCGGCCTCATGGCGCTGTTCATCGCTGGAAACATGGTTGCAGCCTCCGCCGCAAGCTATGAAATCCTCATGGTCGGGCGCGTGCTGTCTGCCTTTGCGCACGGCGTTTTCTTCTCGGTCGGTGCCACCATCGCGGCTGATCTCGTGCCGGAAAACAAACGCGCTTCGGCTATCGCCATGATGTTCATGGGCCTGACAGTTGCAATCGTTACCGGCGTGCCGCTCGGCACATGGATCGGCCAGAACTTTGGCTGGCGTGCAACCTTCTGGGCTGTTTCGGCCATCGGCCTTGTGGCTCTCGTCGGTATTGCAGCACTTCTGCCGCGTGCATTGCCGAAGGCTGAACCAGCATCGCTCATGGATCAACTGCGTGTTCTGGGCTCCGGTCGCTTGCTGATTGTCTATGGCATGACCGCACTCGGTTATGGCGGTACGTTTGTGGCCTTCACCTATCTCACCCCGATCCTGCAGGATATTACCGGCTTTTCCGCAGATTCCGTCAGCTACATTCTCGTGCTTTATGGCATCGCCATTGCCATCGGCAATATCGTCGGCGGACGCATTTCAAACGCCGATCCGGTGCGGGCCCTGACTGTTCTGTTCGTGTTGCAGGCGATTGTGCTGGTGCTGTTCAGCTTTAGTGCTATGTCGCCGCTCTTCACGCTGATCACGCTTGCGGCCCTCGGCTTCCTGCAATTCGCAAATGTTCCCGGCCTGCAGCTCTATGTGGTGCAGCTTGCCAAAGAACACCGTCCGGGGGCTGTCGATGTCGCTTCCGCGCTGAATATTGCAGCGTTCAATCTCGGCATTGCGCTTGGCGCCTGGCTCGGAGGCATGGTGGTCGAAAGCCAGCTCGGTCTCATCTCAACCCCTTGGGTTGGTGCAATTCTCGTCGCGGGTGCTCTTGGCCTCACAGTTTTGAGCGGCGTGCTTGATCGCCGCACTGAAACCCGCGTCGCAACCGCTTGAAAATACGAGGAATGACTATGCATAACGTAACAACAAATGGTGCCACCATCCCGGCTCTCGGCCTTGGCACTTTCCGTATGCCCGGCGAAGATGTGCTGCGCATTGTTCCCTATGCGCTCAAGGCTGGCTTTCGCCATGTCGATACAGCCCAGATCTATGGCAACGAAGCCGAAGTCGGCGAAGCCATTTTCAGCTCCGGCATTCAGCGTGACGATGTCTTCCTCACCACGAAGGTCTGGGTCGATCATTACAAGCACGATGCTTTTATCAATTCTGTCGATGAAAGCCTTGCCAAGCTGAAGACTGATTATGTCGATCTTCTTCTTCTGCACTGGCCAAATGAAGCCGTGCCGCTTGCCGAGCAGATCGGCGCGCTGAATGAAGTGGCAAAGGCTGGCAAGGTGCGTCACATCGGTGTGTCCAACTTCAACACGGCTCTGATGGCGGAAGCAAAGGCCCTGTCTGATCTGCCGCTGGTGACGAACCAGATCGAATATCACCCTTATCTGACCCAGCAGACAGTGATTGAAACGGCTCACGCTGCAGGCATGTCGATCACCGTCTATTATGCGATGGCTGACGGCAAGGTGTTCGGCGACGCGGTGTTGAAGGACATTGCTTCCGCCCACGGCAAGTCGGTTGCTCAGGTGGTTCTTCGCTGGCTGGTGCAGCAGGATAAGGTGATTGCACTGTCAAAGACCGTCAGCGAAGCGCGGATCAAAGAAAACCTCGCCATCTTCGACTTCGCCTTAAGTGACGCAGAAATGCAGGCAATCCACGCGCTTGCCAAGACAGATGGGCGTATCGTCAGCCCGGACGGACTGGCCCCGAAGTGGGACTGAAAACAGAAAGGACGGCGCAAGCCTTCCTTTTTTAGCGCATGTTTTATCGCTGTATTTTCATGCCGACATAAATACTGTTGGCGTGGTACTCGCGATAAGAAATTTGGCTGGTTTGAAACTCATGCCTTAGTCGTGCGTCAATGCCGACAAAGCGGTTGATCCAGTATGTCGCGCCAATCTGGGCGCCGACAGTGTAATCCGTGCCAGTGCCGTCCTTGTTGTCGCGGACATTGAGATCAAGCTTGCCGTTCAGGCTAAAATCGGATCTCACCTGGCGTTTCACTTCGATACTTGCGAAATGCAGAAGCGCGCCGGCGACGCCCGGCGTTGTTGATGTATCGACGGTGGTTTGCGCAAAAAGCTGAACATCGGTGCCGCGCAATGGCGACCAGTTGATGCTCGCAGCCAATGACGGCCCACTAATATCGGAGAGGCGGGCATCATCGCTGTTAACGCGCATGAAGCCAGCCGAGAATTCGCCGTTGAATTTCTCGCCGCGATCAAACATCAGACCGCCGCGCACTGCATATTGCGAGCCGCTACGCTCATAACCGTTGCTGTCCACGCGATCATCGAACATGCGCTTGCCGAGTTCGACTTCGGCAAAGGGCTTGAGTGCCGGCGAAATGCTGAAGCCGCCGCGCAGCGTCACACTGGCATAGGTATTGTCGCGGTCCTTCTGGCTGACCGTGCCCCCGGAAGACAATTCCGCATCACCATAGATTTCATGCTCGACGCGACCCGTCGCACGGCCAAAAAGCAGGCCGGTGTCGCGTTCGATTCCGAGGCTGCCGTTGATGGTATGAACGAGCGGTCGCTTCAAAGCGTCCGTGACGCCGTTCGGGCTTGATGCGCTTTCACGGCGCAGCTTATAGCCCGCCCCCGCATTCACGGTTGTCTGGTCGCTCAAATCAAAACGCAGATTGCCCTGAACATCGACGCGAGGTTCTGACACGTCCTGCCCGGAGATTGATTTGCTCATTGTGCCGGAAGCATCGATTTTTGCCTGATGGCGTCCCCAATCCGATTCTGCATTGAGGCGGAGAGTTGTTTCCGACAGCACTGCGCTGGAGCCGGTCGAGCTGTTGTCACCATTGGTGGTGGCGCGAATGCCCTGTTCGAGTGTCGGACGCAATACAAACGTGCCTGCACGAATGCCGATTGGCGCGAATGGATCGGCTTCCTGTGTTGCACGGCGACCCTGTTCGGGGAGCGCGGGCAGGTTCTCACGACGCGCGCGACCGGTTTCGTCCTGCTCTTCCGTGGTGACCGCGCTGACGGGCATATTGTCGGTGGTAAGGAAGCGTGGTGCTTCTTCTTCGGCAATCGTTGCTGCCTGCGCCGGTTCAATGGGCTGAGGCGGTGCGGGAGGCGTGTAGGAATCGTCTGCAAGATTATCCTGTGCAGGCGCATTCGGATTTGCAGGATCAATATCGCGATTGGCGTTCTGTTCTGACGAGGAAATGGGAAGATTACCGTCTTCGTCCAGATCGCCGCGCAGCTGCGTATCCTGCGCAAATGCAATCGAATTGCTGATTGCCAGGGCAACCCCTGCCAGCAACAGGCTTCTCAGCCTGCGGGCAAAAGGCGATGGTCCGCCCGATGGGATATTGGCAAAAAGCATATTGTCTTCAAACCGTTGCAACGTGGTAAGCGAACGGTAAACGGACATGGTTAATTCTTTATTGACGATTGCGTTTTGAGCGTCGTTATTGTGCGTCAACAAATACTTGGACAAGCAGCAGCGAAGGCGCTAACCGTTGGCGTCATGACAAAGCTCGACACGACACATGAAGCCGCGCCTGCGGAGGATTCGATTGCCTCGGCTCTGCGCACCATCAAGACCGAGAATGCGGGCCTCGTAGCGCTTGAAGATGCGCTGAACAACGGCCTTGCTGCACCCTTTGCGGAAGCGGTCAGGACGATTGTTGCCTCGAAGGGCCGTCTCGTGGTGACTGGCGTGGGCAAGAGCGGGCATATTGGCACCAAGCTTGCCGCAACTTTTGCATCGACTGGTACGTCCGCTTTCTTCGTGCATTCGGCGGAAGCCAATCACGGCGATCTTGGCATGATCGGTACGGATGATGTCATTCTCGCAATTTCGTGGTCGGGCGAAACGGCGGAACTCAAGGGCATCGTCAATTATTCGCAACGCTTCCGCATTCCGCTGATCGCAATTACCGCGGGCGAGGAATCGGCTCTTGGACGTGCGGCGAATGTCGTGTTGTTATTGCCAAAGGCACAGGAAGCCTGTCCACATGGTTTGGCGCCGACTACATCAACGATGATGCAGTTGGCCATTGGCGATGCGCTTGCAATTGCGCTTCTCGAAGCGCGTGGTTTCAGCCCGACAGACTTCAAAACCTTCCATCCGGGCGGTTCGCTCGGTGCAAGTCTCGTCCATGTTCGTGAGATCATGCATAAGGGTGACCGTCTGCCGCTGGTCAATGTGGGTACATTGATGCCGGACGCCATGAAGGTGCAGGCGCAAAAGAGTTTTGGCTGTGTGATCGTTGTCGATCAGGACGGTCAGTTGGCAGGCTTTATCTCGGACGGTGATATTTCGCGAAATCTGAGCCGCAATCTTTCAGAGCTGACCGTTGATGACATCATGACGCGTAAGCCAAGGACGATTGATAAGAATTTGCTGGCGAGCGCAGCACTCAGCCTCATCAATGAAAAGCACATCGGCGCGCTGATCGTTGTTGAAGACAACCGCCCAATTGGCCTCGTTCACTTCCACGATCTGCTGCGGATTGGCGTTGCCTAATTGAAATGGAAGTGGCGGTTTAAACAGCCACTTCCATTTCAAGCGTGATCGGATCAAACGACACGATATGCACCTCAGTACCTGCGGGTAAGTCCGGGCCTTTGATGCGCCATGTTGTATCATTGATACGGATGCGGCCGCGACCGTTGACGATAGGTTCCGCAAGGGTGGCGCGCTGGCCGACGAGCTGATCGCCGCGACGATTGAGCAAAGGCTCATCCTGACGGTCGCTGGAGCCAAAAACGCGGCGTCCTGCCAGCACGAAAATAACGGCCAGCACCAGAAACAGGACGATCTGCAACTGCCAGCCAAAGCCCACGACCGAACCCAGCAGAAAAGCAAAGACGCCGGTTACGAGGGCCGCAAGGCCGAACCAGATGAAGAAGATGCCGGGCGCCAGGATTTCCAGGATGAGCAGGACAAGTCCTAAAACGAACCAGCCCCAGAGCCCAAGTTGTGACAGGAAATTGATGATCATGGCGCCCTGCCTGTTTTAGCTGCGAGTAGTAGGAACGCTGCGCGTGCGTGCAGCAGGTGCAGCCGGTGTTGGGTCAACCGGATGGCTGCCATCGCCAAACACTTCCTTGGCAATCGCACCGATACCAGCCAGCGAGCCGATCAGCGAGCTTGCTTCAAGCGGCATCAGAACCACTTTCTGGTTCTTGGCACTGGCGATATTGCCGAGTGCCTCGGTGTATTTCTGCGCAACGAAGTAGTTGAGTGCCTGAACATTACCGTTTGCAACGGCGTCGGAAACCAGCGTCGTTGCCTTGGCTTCAGCTTCTGCAAGGCGTTCGCGCGCTTCAGCTTCGCGCTTGGCGGCTTCCAGTTTGCCTTCCGCTTCGAGGATCTGCGACTGCTTCTGGCCTTCAGCGCGCAAGATCTGCGCATTACGGTCGCCCTCAGCTTCCAGAACCTGCGCACGTTTGTCGCGTTCCGCCTTCATCTGGCGGGCCATCGAGGTGACGATGTCGGCAGGCGGATTGATATCCTTGATTTCAACGCGGGTCATTTTGAGACCCCACGGATGGGCTGCTTCATCGACAACGCGCAGCAGACGATCATTGATCGCGTCGCGGTTGGACAGCAGTTCATCGAGATCCATCGAGCCCATGACGGTACGGATATTGGTCATGGTGAGGTTCAGGATTGCATATTGCAGATTGGCAACCTGATAGGCGGCTTGTGCTGCATTGAGCACCTGATAGAAGGCCACGCCATCGACGCCGACAATGGCGTTATCGCGGGTGATGACTTCCTGCGTTGGAACGTCGAGCACCTGTTCCATCATGTTAAGCCGTGCGCCGATACGGTCGAAGAAAGGCACAATGAGATTGAGGCCCGGCATCAGCGTGCGGGTATAGCGGCCAAAGCGCTCCACCGTGTAATTGTAGCCCTGCGGCACAGTCTTGATGCCAGCAAAAAGCGTTGCAAGCACAAGTGCGGCTAAAATCAGCAGCGTGATGTCAAAACCAGTCATTATTCAAACCCCTTCAATCAAACCCAACCCTGCAACTCGCGACGGACGAGTGTTTCGATAACCTTCATGCCTTCTTCGCTATCGTTGAGGCATGGTATATGGCTGAAATTCTCGCCGCCAGCCTCATGAAACTCTTCTGCCGCTTCGTGGCCAATTTCATCGACCGTTTCCAGACAATCCACCACAAAGCCCGGATTGAGAACGGCAACGGCTTTTATGCCCTGCTTTGCCAGTTCTACAAGAGTTTCGTCGGTGTATGGCTGCAACCATTCTTCCGGTCCGAAACGCGACTGGAAAGTCGAGCGGAACTGCTTGTCGTCCATTCCAAGACGAGCGCGCAAAAGCCGCGAAGTTTCAAGGCATTGTGCGCGATACGGATCGCCCTTGTCGGAATAGCTTTTCGGGATTCCGTGATAAGAAGCGAGGATCACTTCCGGCTTGAAATCAAGCGTTGCCAGATGCTTCTCGATCGACTGCGCGAGCGCCTCGATATAGACCGGCTCCACTTCATAGGAAGGGATCGTGCGGACAGCTGGCATGAAGCGCTTTTTCATCAGCACTTCAAAGAATTTGTCATTTACGGTAGCGGTGGTCGTTGCCGAATATTGCGGATAGAGCGGGAACATCACGATGCGTTCGCAGCCCTGTTTCAGCAGCCGATCCGTCACTTCCTCAATCGAAGGCTGACCATAGCGCATGGCCCAGTCGACGATGACATTCGGATGATCTTTCAGCGCGACCGCAAGCTTCTCACCTTGCGCACGGGTAAAGGTGCGCAGCGGTGATTCATTTTTCTCGCGGTTCCAGATGCGGTCATAGAGTGCGCCAGAGCGCTTCGGGCGCGTGTTGAGCACAATGCCATAAAGGATCGGATACCAGAATAGACGCGGCCATTCGATCACGCGGCGATCCGAGAGAAACTCGGCCAGATAACGGCGCATCGGGGCATAGCTTGTGCCGTCCGGCGTGCCGAGATTAACAAGCAAGACACCGACTTTGGGTTGCTTTACAGCATGGCTGGCTGGGGTGGCGATCACTTTATCCGTCTCACTCATATTCCGACTCCTGCTTTGCCGGAAAACTAGAGAAAAAAAGGCAAATTACAATCCTAACAATGACTAAGGCAGTTGAATTGTCTGAAGATTACGGAAGTATCACATAAAAAAACGGCACACGCTAAAAGCGTATGCCGTCTGGAACGGGTAATCAGAAGGTTTTAGCCGCGACGGGTCAGCGAGAAACGCGATCCTGCGGACGAGGTGCAGTTCAGCTGGTTCTGTGCCACGAGAGCGCAGTTTACGCGGGACGACGTGCCACGCACGATCGAGCGCATGTCGATTTCGACAAGCTGTGGTGACTGGTAACGATAGTTACCTTCTGCGAGCTTCTCGTTGGTGTCGGTCGAGCGGGTTTCGAAAATGCCGCCATTGAAGGATGAAACGATACCGTTCGGATCAACCCATGCGCCGTCGATACCGGATGGCGCGCGATTGACGACTGGGACATTGCCACCACCGCCAGGGCCGGTTGCCACACAACCTGCAAGCGCGAGCGATACGATTGCCGTAGAGCCAATGATGCGGAAGCGTTTCATGTCCATTTTCTCCATAAGAGTGTTTCTCGTGTGATGTATGGAAATTTACACGATTACAAGCCCCTTTGACGACGATAGCCAAAATGTTGCGAAACTGCCGCAATCGAAATTGCCCCGCAAAGGCTGGGCAATTCCATTTGTTTAGCGCACTAGAATGTTGCGGAATTGCCAAGGGTCTTTGGTGTCGACATCTTCTTCGAACAGAACGCCACGGCCTTCCAGAGGGTTCCAGTCGGTATAGTAGCCTTTGACGGGCCCCAAATATGGGAGCTGCACTTCAAGGCAGCGACGATAGTCCATTTCGTCGGTTTCGACGATGCCCCTTTCAGGGTTTTCCAATGCCCAGACCATGCCAGCCAGAACAGAAGACGAAACCTGCAGACCCGTTGCGTTTTGATAAGGCGCGAGTTTGCGAGCTTCTTCGACGCTCAGCTGCGAGCCATACCAATAAGCGTTTTTGTCGTGACCATAGAGCAGGACGCCCAACTCATCCGAGCCGTCGAGAATTTCGTCTTCCTCAAGCACATGCTGAACCGCCTGCGCACGCCCGCTGCCGCCAAACATTTCATCAAGCGACAGAATGGCGACATTGCTCGGATGATAGGCGTAGTTACAAGTCGGGCGATATTCGAGCTTGCCCTTCTTGCTGCGCACAGTGAAGAAGTCGGCAATCGAAATTGCTTCATTGTGGGTGACAAGCAGACCATATTGCGCGCCATGGGTCGGGCACCAGGTGCGAATGCGTGTATTGCCTCCGGGCTGTTCAAGGAAGATGGCAGCTTTGTTGCCCTTTTTCTGCTTGCGGGCGTTTTTAGGCTTCCAGTTTTCATGAGTGCCCCAGCCGAGCTCCGCAGGCTGCAAGCCTTCAGCAATAAAGCCTTCCACCGACCATGTATTCCAGAAGGTGTCGAACGGCTTCGGCTCCTTGGCGCGCTGGGTGTCGCGTTCAGCGATATGAACACCCTTCACGCCGGCCTTCTTCATTAACTTTGCCCAGCCCTGACGGTCATCGGCTGCTGGTTCTTCAAACTCAAGCTTGAGTTCGCCCGCGAGATCAACGAGCGCTTTTTTCACAAACCACGACACCATGCCGGGATTTGCTCCACAGCAGGAAACAGCGGTCGGGCCACCCGGATTTTTTTTCTTTTCAGCGCGAACCGTCTCGCGCAGCGCATAATTGGTGCGCGAAGCATTGTCTGCTTCGGTGTCAAAATAGAAACCAAGCCATGGCTCGACAACCGTATCAATATAGAGCGCGCCCTGTTCGCGGCTGTAGCGCATCAGATCGAGCGATCCGGTGTCAACTGACAGATTGACGATGAAAGGCTGGCCTTCGCCTTCCTTGATCAGAGGCCCAAGAATCTTCTTGTAATTGTCCTTGGTGATCGCGTTCTTGATGAAGCGGATACCCTTGTCATCCAGGATCTTGCGGTTCTTCTCAGATGGATCAATGACGACCAGACGGGACTTGTCGAATTTGAAATGGCGTTCGATCAGTGGCAGGGTACCGCGCCCGATCGAGCCAAAGCCGATCATGATGACAGAGCCGGTAATTTCGCCATAGACTGGCCATTTCACTTTCGCCATTTTCTTTCTCTCTCCTGCTGTAAAGCTACAGCGTTGCACAATTCCCTGTTTTAAGAACTGCTAATTTCGCAACGATAGCACAGGTTCATAGAAAGAAAGAAACGTCACAACCCTATGACATGAATACGTGTTTAACGAATTTATATCGTAACCAGCTGAGCGCGGATCATTCCACGCAATGAATTGCCGACAAGAATGTTGCGCGCGCGGCTAAGATCATCCACCGTCACAACGCCTTCCTGAACGACGCTGTTGTTCAGAAGTTCGCGCCGCAGAACACCATCGAGCAGGCCGCAGGAAAGGGCAGGGGTGACACAGGTACTGCCGCCAATATCGAGGAAAATCGATGTGATGGTGCCTTCACACACTTCGCCACGCTCGTTGAGCAGAATGACTTCATCCACCTCGGCTGACGAATATTCTTCACGGGCCGAAATATAGGCCTGACGCCGCGTGGTCTTGTGGCGCAGCAAGGCATCATCGTGCTTCAGACGCGTTTCAGCCACTGCGATGCGCCAGACAGTCTGTGGCTGCAACGGCTCATAAGGAAAAGCTGCAATCTCGACGAGCCCGTCCGGAGCAAGGGTCAGGCGCAGTTTGAGCGGGCTGTCCCCGGCACTGATCTCGGCGATCTTCTTATGCACCGTTTCCATGTTGTAACGGAAGCCAAGCTCTCTTGCGGAGTTTTCCAGCCGCGCCATATGAAGATCGCAACGCAGGATACCCGAAAGAGGCTCCCAGCGCATGGTCTCGATCAGCTGATAGTCTGGGTTCGCATGGCTGGTCGCTGTCCCGTCGCGAACCGTGCTTTCAGAAGACATTCCTCATACTCCGCTTGCGCTGTGGAATCGAAGACCACACCGCCCCCGACATTGAAGATTGCACGATTTTGCTCAAGAAGCGAGATCGTGCGGATGGCAACATTGAACCGCATACGTCCACCCGGCTCGATCCAGCCAAGCGAGCCGCAATAGATATCGCGCGGGCCGGTTTCCAGCCTGCGCAGGATTTCCATCGCGCTGATTTTCGGCGCGCCGGTAATGGAACCGCATGGGAAAAGTGCTGCAAAAATCGCGCGCAGCGGCAGCTTGTCTTTAAGCTTTGCGCGCACGCGGCTGATCATCTGGTGAACGGTTGGATAAGTTTCGACCCGGAAAATTTCCGGCACATCGAGCGATCCGACTTCGCTGACCAGTGAAATGTCATTGCGCAGGAGATCAACAATCATGCGGTTTTCCGCCTGATTTTTGGGGTCGTTCATCAAAAACTGGCGGTTCGCTTCATCCTCAAAAGGGGTGGCACCGCGCGGCATGGTGCCCTTCATCGGATGGGTTTCGATATAGCCTTCGCCATCCACTTCAAAGAAGAGTTCCGGCGATCGCGACAGGATGATCGGGCCACCGAGATCGCAATAGGTCGCATAGCGAACAGGCTGGCGCTTTGCGAGCGTGTTGAACAGCACGAGCGGATCGCCGTCCCATTCAGCATGAACCGGAAATGTCAGATTTCCCTGATAGCAATCGCCTTTGCGCAAATGCTGGTGAAGGCGCGCAAACTTCGGCTGGTAATCCTCAAGCGACCATTGGGCGACCGGTTCAGTTAAGTACGTGATGTTGTCATCGCTGCGCGTGTGCATGGCTTCGTCTGATGGGCCATCGAAAACACCAAAGCATAAAAGCGGCGCTTTGCGATTTTCCGGCAGAAGCTCTTTCAGTTTGGGTTCAAGAAGATAGCCCGCCTCATAGGAGAGGTAGCCTGCAAGCCATTTGCCGTCTTCGTGGGCGCGTTGCATGGCCTTCCATGCTGCTTCGAACGTATCTGGCGTATCGGCACGGATAATCGAAGACGGAGCCGCGAATAAAACATCGCGGCCCGCCTTGTCATCCCGAAAAAGGATTTGCGGCCTATTCAAACCCCTATTCAAACCCTTGTGGGTCACGAATTTGCTCAGTCTTCCATGGCTTCGAGTTCGTCGATGATGCCTTCCACCACCGACAGGCCTTTGCTCCAGAAATCCGGATCAGTTGCATCAAGGCCAAATGGCGCCAACAGTTCCTTGTGGTGCTTGGTGCCACCCGCTTTCAGCATGTCGAAATACTTCTGCTGGAAGCCTTTTTCCGAGTTCTGGTAGACGGCATAAAGCGAGTTTACCAGACAATCGCCGAATGCATAGGCATAGACGTAGAACGGCGAATGGATGAAGTGCGGAATATAGGTCCAGAAGGTTTCGTAACCCGGATTGAGATTGACCGCATCGCCAAGGCTTTCGCGCTGCACATCCATCCAGATTTCGCCGATACGCTCTGATGTCAGTTCGCCTTCGCGGCGCTCGGTGTGAACACGACGCTCGAACTGGTAGAAAGCGATCTGGCGCACGACCGTATTGATCATGTCCTCGGCCTTCTGAGCCAGCATGGCCTTGCGTTCGCGCTTGTTGGTGGTGCGTTCAAGCAACGAGCGGAACGTGAGCATCTCGCCAAAAACGGAAGCCGTTTCCGCCAGTGTGAGTGGCGTGGATGCCATCAGCGCACCCTGTTCGCCGGCCAGAACCTGATGCACGCCGTGGCCAAGCTCGTGCGCAAGCGTCATCACATCGCGCGGCTTGCCCATATAGTTGAGCAGCACATAAGGATGAGCGGAAGGCACGGTTGGATGCGCAAAAGCACCCGGCGCCTTGCCCGGACGCACCGGCGCGTCAATCCAGTTCTTGTCAAAGAACTTCTTGGCAATTTCGGCCATTTCAGGCGCGAAGTTGCCATAGGCGGAAAGCACGGTTTCGCGCGCCTCATCCCACGAGATCAGCGCCTGCGGTGTTTCCGGCAGCGGCGCATTGCGATCCCAGTTCTCCAGCTTTTCGAGGCCGAGCCACTTGGCTTTCAACGCATAATAGCGGTGCGAAATACGCGGATAGGCAGCTTCGACGGCACTGCTGAGCGCATCGACAACTTCACGTTCGACGCGATTGGCAAGATGGCGGCTGTCGGCAATGTCCTGAAAACCACGCCAGCGGTCGGAGATTTCCTTGTCCTTGGCCAGCGTATTGGTAATCAGCGTGAAAGTGCGCAGGTTTGCGCCGAAAGTCTTGGCAAGCGCTTCCGATGCCTTTTTGCGCACGGCACCATCTGCATCCTGCAGCATGTTGAGCGTCTGCTCGATGGCCAGTTCTTCGCCATCGATTTCAAAACGCAGGCTCGACATGGTTTCATCGAACAGGCGGTTCCAGGCGCTGTAGCCGGTGATCGACTTTTCGTGGAAAAGCTGTTCCAGTTTGTCGTCAAGCTCATATGGCTTGTCGAGGCGCAAATCTTCCAGCCATGGGCGGTAGTGGCCGATCGAGGGATTGGACGCCATCGCTTTTTCAAGCACGTCGTCATCGATGCGGTTGATTTCGAGGCTGAAGAAAATCAGCGGCGTGTTTGCGTCAGTCAGTTTCTGCTGCACATCACCGAACAGTTTCATGCGCTTGGAATCGGTGGTGTCGCCGTAGTAATAAAGGCCCGCGAAGGAAGCGATGCGGCCCATGAGTTCGCTTAGACCCTCATATTCCTTGATCGCATCGGCAAAATTTCCGCCATTGGCCTTTGCCGCTTCTTCACCGAGTTTGCCCTTCCAGCGGGTTTCAAAATCGGCTGCATCCTTTGCCGCCTTTTCGAGATCAGCTTTCAGTTCAGCGCTCTCGGCAGAGGGGTAGAGGTCAGCCAGGTTCCACTCGGGCAGCATTCCAAGGTCGGCCGTTGCGGCAGTTCCGGTATCACCGGCCGGCATATAAGGCATGGTGTCAAGCGTGACAGACTTTGAAAAACGGTTCATGGCAAAGGTCATAGCATTCTCCTGTTGCCCTCTTCTCGCATGTCTTTTTCAAGGCGCCAAGTGGCAAGGCGGTATTCTGGATCACAGAACTATTCTGAGGATGATGCGCAAATGTGTGTGCATTAGGGCTTGCTTTCATAAGGAACGATGCTCCAAATGACGCGCCTGAAATATGACACATACTAGATATTGGGATGTTCCGAGACATATACCGCTGGTAGTGAAGCAGCCATGAGTACGCGTATTCTTATAGCGGATGATGATCCGATACAACGCCGCAGCCTTGAAACGGCCGTGCTACGCATGGGGCATAGGACCATTCTTGCAGATGGTGGCACGAGTGCATTCGGTTTCATCAGCACCCGCAAGGACATTGCGCTTATACTTCTCGATCTGACTATGCCAGATATGGATGGCTGCGCTGTCCTTACAAAAATGCGTGAAGCTGGCATCAATATTCCCGTTATCGTGTTGGTACAGAACGACGACCTCGAAAAAGCCATGCAGGCTATAAGACTGGGCGCCGTCGACTTTATGACCAAGCCCGTCGTGTTCGAGCGAATGCAGGTATCGGTTGCCAATGCTTTCAAACTCGATTCGCTGACACAGGAACTCAAGCGCACGCGCTCCTCGCAGAAACCACATATACTGCTTTCCGATATGGTGACGAAGAGCCCGGAAATGGAGAGAGTGGCTATGCTGGCGCGTCGTGTGACGCCGCTTGATACGCCATTGCTCATCGAAGGCGAAGTCGGCACAGGCAAGGAAACTCTGGCGCGGGCTATCAGCAGTGGTGGAACACGTTGGCAGGGCCCATTTGTCGCCATCGATTGCCGTTCTCTTGCAAAAAGCAATGCCGACCAACTGCTGTTCGGGCATTCAGGAGCGAGATCAATCAATTCCGTTGAGGCGCCAATCCAGATTGCGGGTAAAATCGTAGAGGCGCAGGGCGGAACTTTGTTTTTTGATGAGATCAGCGCGCTGCCTTATCGCACGCAGCTTCGTCTCTTTGAGCTCATGCAAGCCTCGCAATATGTGACCGCTGGTGAAAGTGCCGATCTTTTGGCCAACACACGCGTCATTGCCTCAAACAGTCATTCCGTGGCCGAACTTGTGCATATGGGCCGGTTTCACCCCGGGCTTTATCATCTCATTTCATCGTTTTCTATTGAGATGCCGTCGTTGCGAAATCGCATTGAGGATATTCCAATCCTCGCGCATCAGTTTCTGATGCATTTTGCCAGCGAAGAACGGCTCGGGCATATTACGGGCATCACACCCTATGCACTTGAGGGGTTGAAGACCTACGATTGGCCCGGCAATGTGCGGGAACTGAAAAATGCAATTTATCATGCCGTACTTCTGTGCGATGAACATGCATTAACGGCTCGACATTTCCGAAATATGGGTCTCGATACAGGTATTGTTCGTGGACAGTCTACGGACGGTGGAGCGTCACTTCAGAACAGCGAAATATCAAGTTCGGGCGCGATCAGCGGCACGACACGGGACGGCGAAGTTCGTACGCTTGCTGCGACCGAAGAAGAGATGATCCGCTTCGCAATTGCGCATTACGATGGTCAAATCAGTGAAGTCGCGCGCCGTTTGGGCATCGGACGGACCACGCTGTACCGAAAATTGAAGGAATATGGCATCGATGTGGCGTCAATAGCTGGCAAGGGTCGCGACGACGCAGATGACCATTTTAATGCCCAATCCGGCCGGTTTGCGGGCCGCTAAAACTCTTTAACTTATTGAAATTTAGTAATTTATGAAGCAGTACCTGTTGGTGTTGCCAGAATGTTAGCTTCGCGGAAGATTGTTAATAATTTTTTTACCATGACGAAAATAGATGCGTCTGTGTGTCTTTTTTGCCATGGTGTTTCCTCATTTGTTGTTCACTAAGCGTCCATTAACCATTAAATCCGACAATCAGGGCTCACGCATATTCGTTTCTACGATCTCTGATACGGCCCTTAGGGCGGACAACACGGTAAGGCGATATAATTCAATGAGCAGCATATCGACCATTAAAGCGCGCTTTGCGAAAGTCTGGACTGGATTGTCTGCTTCCGTATTTAAGGTTCGTTCTTCTGTTTCCGCCTCTCTGGTTGCAGCGGCGGTCGTGACTGCATTCGCACCGGCGCAGGCATCAGCCGAAACGCGCACGCTCAAGCTTTATTACGTTCACACCGGCGAGAAGGCCGAAATCACCTTTAAGAAGAATGGTCGCTTCCTGCCTGATGGTCTGAAGAAGCTGAACGTCTTCCTGCGTGACTGGCGTCGCAACGAGCCAACCAAGATGGACCCGCGCCTGTTCGATCTGGTTTGGCAGGTTTATCGTTCGACCGGTTCAAATCAGTATATCACCGTTGTTTCCGCCTATCGTTCCCCTGCAACCAATAACATGCTGCGCTCCAAGACCAGCGGTGTGGCCAAGAAGAGCCAGCACACGCTTGGCCGCGCGATGGACTTTTTCATTCCGGGTGTTCCGCTTGCAAAGCTGCGTGCCATTGGTATGCGTTATCAGGTCGGCGGTGTAGGCTATTACCCACGTTCCGGCTCGCCTTTCACCCATATGGATGTTGGCAATGTCCGCTCGTGGCCACGCATGAGCCGCCGCGAGCTGTTAGCGCTGTTCCCGGATGGCAAGACTGCTCACATTCCAGCCGACGGCAAGCCATTGCCGGGCTATGAGCAGGCGCTTGCGATGATTGAAAGACAGAAAGCCAGTGGCGGCAACGTCATGATGGCCAGCAACTCGGCACCACGTAAGAGCAAGACGCTGTTTGGCGCGCTCTTTGGTGGCGGCGGTGCTGACGAAGAAGAAGATAATGGCGATGTAGCGCCAGCTGCGGCCCGTCCAGCCCGCGCCGTTCCTGCACGTCAGGCTCCGGCACCTGCCGCACCAGTACAGACGCCACAGGCTGAAACCATGGTTGCAGCTCTGCCAGCCCGCGATGCGCCGGTGCCGATGCAGGCGCCACGTCCGGAAGCCGCGGTTGAAGCGCCGGAGGCTGAAGAAGTGCCAATGGCAGCGCTCAATGTGCCAATTCCAGCGCGCAAGCCAGCGACCGCTCCTCAGGATGCTGTAGCCCTTGCTGCCGCTGAACAGACTGGTGACGCAGCAGCTGCGGCGGCGCGTGCCGCGGTTGACGCAAACACGGCTCAAGTTGCTGATGCAGGTGCTTCGCCGCTGATGAACGGTTTCGTTCCAGTTCCATCGACACGTCCTCAGCAGGCAGCCGATAGCGTTCAGCTTGCTTCTGCAGCTATCCCTTCGGCGCGGCCTGACCGTCCGCAGGATGCGATTGCCCAGCTCGTCAACAACCCGCAGGACGCGGCTCCAGCTGTCGCAGATGCGAGCGCAAGCGTGCCGCAGCCGGGTGAAACAGCCGCGTTCCCGCTGCCAAAGACTGCCCCACGCGACGATACACAGCTTGCCATGCTTTCCCGCAAGGATGAGATTGGCGAGCTGATCGGACCGCCAGATGACGATTTCGACACGAAGCCTGTGGCCAATGCTGCACCAGAAGCTCCAGCTCCAGCTCCTGCAAAAGCTGCACATGATCGCATTGCTCCGGTGAAGACAGCTTCCGTTGCCAAGCAGGTCAAGGCTCCAACCCGTCAGCAGATTGCTGCTGCAAGTGATGCTGCAGCAACCGGCGTCCGAACGACTGCCAAGGGTGCTCGTCGCGTTGCAAAAGCAAGCGCTCGTCCAGGTGCTGTCGTGCAGCCGGCGGCGATGCCAACCTCGACCGTTGCAATGTCGACAGATTCTGTTGCTCAGAATGCACCTGCAACCAATCCGGTTCTGCGCAACGATGCAATGCGATCGGCACCGGCAATGGTCTACACCGCTGGCTTCCAGCGTGGCGACCTGCCAAGCGACCGCTCAAATAAGTTCAGCGGCAATGCCGTTACCTTCCTGACGGTAGCGAAGTTCACCGAAACGAACTGATCGTCCGCGAGACCAAGATAAGAAAAAAGGGGCCGTTACGGCCCCTTTTTTATTTGGCTGTTTAACGTTTAGCCCTTCAAGGCTGCGGCTTCCGCGGCAAGCTTGGTGATACCGTCCCAGTCGCCCGCTTCCAGCAGTTCCTTCGGTGCAACCCATGAGCCACCGACACAGACCACATTTGGCAGCGAAAGATAGGTCTTCGCATTGGCAAGGCTGATGCCGCCGGTCGGGCAGAAGATTGTACCGGCCAGTGGCGAGGACAGGGCCTTCAGGAATGGTGCGCCGCCTGCCTGTTCTGCCGGGAAGAATTTGAGATGCGTGTAGCCTTCTTCGCGAAGGGCGAGCATTTCGCTCGGCGTGATGGCCGCAGGCAGCAGAGGCACATCACTGTCATCGGCTGCAGCGAGAATATACTTCGTCGCGCCTGGGCTTACGATGAAGCGCGAACCGGCCTTGGCTGCTTCCTCATATTGCTTTGCATTGAGAATGGTGCCTGCACCGACGATTGCTTCGGGCACTTCGGATGCGACTGCGCGAATGGCGTCGAGTGCTGCAGCCGTGCGCAGGGTGATTTCGATTGCTGGCAATCCGCCTTTGGCCAGCGCGCGTGCCAGCGGAACCGCATGTTCTACCTTGTCAATCAGCAAGACGGGAATGACTGGTTGGCCTTGCAGGACGGGAACGAGAAGATCGGTTTTCTGCGGCATGGGCTTGCTCTTCTGCTTGAGTGTGCGTGTAAAAATCGATTTAAAGTGCATGGCCCTGTTTGTCTACCGCGCACATCAAAACCGATGCGCGGCGCGGCAGCGTTATACCGCTTGCAATATACGGCCGAGGCTGCGGTTCCAGCGTTCAAAGGCTGCGGCCATGCGGCTATCATATTGATTGCGTGCGAAGGCTGGCCCGTTGTAGCGGCGTGCGAAATTGCGCCAGTGTTTCTGCTCCAGTGCTGTTTTCAATCCGGCTTTGTCGATGAATTTCAGCATCAGCCTGACCTGTCCACCGACAGAATTGCGCGCTTCCGCCACCAGTTCATCAATGCTGCTATAGCCCAGCCATTCCCAATGGGCACCCATCACCTGACCAAGCCCCCATGAGGTGGATTCAAGCGCCGCCTTCTTATGGATAGACACGGCCTGCAAGCCTGCGGTCGAAATAATGGCCTTCAAAGCGTATTGCTGGTTCTTTTTTGCCATTAATGTCGAAAAGCGCGCGACCGCCACTTTCCACTTCAGCCTCAGCCAGAAGCGCTGCCGGATCAATTCCGGCTTGCCTTGCCCATGAGATGATTTCTGCAAAACTTTCTGTATCGAACAACAGGTTTCTCCTCTTGCAAACCGCGTTTATCGAAGCCGGATTTTCGCTTGTCTTGAGAGGAGGGGGATAAATAACTTGAATTTGCCGCGTTCGAGGACTAGTTCGAAGGAAATTTGGAAGAGATCGAACGATGAGTAATCTGCCTTTTACTGTTGCTGCCCTTTATTGCTTTGCGCGTTTGCCGCAATATGAAAGCCTGCGCGAGCCGCTGGCCGAACTTTGCTGCACGAACGGCATCAAGGGGACTCTGTTGCTCGCGGCGGAAGGCATCAACGGTACGGTGGCAGGCACGCAGCCTGCGATCGAAAAACTCGTGGCTTACATCACGTCGATCCCGGAGCTTGCCAATCCGGAACTCAAATATTCCAATGCGACCGAAATGCCGTTCTATCGCATGAAGGTGCGTTTGAAGCGTGAAATCGTAACCATGGGCGTCGATGGCATTGATCCGCTGAAAAGCGTTGGCACATATATTGCGCCCAAGGATTGGAACGCGCTGATTGCCGATGAAGACACGGTCGTTGTCGATACGCGCAACGATTATGAATATGCCATTGGTACTTTTGAAGGCGCGCTTGACCCGAACACCAAAACATTCCGCGAATTTCCGGAATGGGTGGAGCAGAACCGCGACAAGCTTGAAGGCAAGAAGATTGCCATGTTCTGCACGGGTGGCATCCGTTGTGAGAAGGCAACGGCCTTCGTCAAGGGGCTCGGCTTTGATGATGTTTTCCATCTCAAGGGCGGTATTCTGAAATATCTCGAAGACGTGCCAAAAGAAGAAAGCATGTGGAACGGCGAATGCTTCGTGTTCGATGAACGCGTGGCAATCGGTCATGGTCTGACGGAAAGCGATATCGAGCTTTGCCGCGCCTGCCGCCGTCCAATCACTGCAGAAGACAAGCTCTCGCAGTTCTTCGAGGAAGGCATTTCCTGCGCTGGTTGTTATGACGAACGTACGCCGGAAGATCGCGCACGTTTTGCCGAGCGCGAAAAGCAGGTCAAGCTTGCCAAGCTTCGTGGCTCAAGCCACAAGCACATCGGACGTTAACTTTTTTTGAACGCGCATCTTAGTCCGAAAACCGCTTCACACTTTTCGGGATGCGCTTTGATGATGCGGTTCTTTTGCCACATCATTCTTATCAGCACTAGCCAAAGCTACTACTCCCCTTTAAGGTGGCCATATTTTCGGAACGATATGAATTCGTTACGGAAATTCTGGGCGGCTTTTGCATGGACGCCCGTGTGAAAAGGGTCTGACGGCATCCGGGTCGCGTTTGCCTCCATCATACCCATCATCGCAAGTTGAGCATCTCGACAGGTCTTGATGCTCGAACAAACGGCGGCGGACTTTTTCCGGCGTGTGATGATGTTTGCCCGAAATACGGGCTCTATGGAGGTCGACAATGAAAAAGCTTATCGCTGCGTTCCTTATTACCGTTGCAGCCGGTGCTGCATCGGTTGCTCATGCTGCCGAAAAGGTCACGGTCTTTGCTGCAGCCAGCATGAAGGATGTGATCGAGGAAGCCGCCAAGCAGATCAAGGCCAAGGACGGCACGGAAGTTGTGGCTTCCTTTGCTTCTTCTTCGGTTCTGGCAAAGCAGATCGAGCAGGGTGCTCCGGCACAGATTTTCATTTCTGCCGATCTCGACTGGATGGATTTTGTCGAGAAAGCCGACCTGATCGACAACGCATCGCGTAAGGTGATTGCGGGCAACGCGCTGGTGATTGCAACGCAGAAGGAAACGCCGAAGGGGGAAGCCAAGGAACTGCTCAGCGCCGGTCGTTTTGCAATGGGTGATCCGTCGAACGTGCCTGCCGGCAAATATGGCAAGGCAGCGCTTGAAAAGCTCGATATCTGGAAAGACATCGAAAAGAACGCCGTTTTCACCGAAAACGTGCGCGTTGCGCTGCAATATGTGAGCCGCGCCGAAGTGAAGGCCGCAATCGTCTATGCATCGGATCGTGCGGCTGCGCCTGAACTCGTTGAAGCCTATCGCTTCCCGGCTTCGAGCCATGCTCCAATCCTTTATCCTGCAGCACTGATTGCAAAGAACGAAAATGATGCTGCCAAGGCATTCCTTGCGTTCCTTGAAAGCGATGCCGGTCAGGCGATCATCAAGGACAAGGGCTTTGTAGGCGCTGCAGAGGCCGCTCAGTAATGATGGAAGGCAATGTCTGGCAGATTGTTGCTCTGTCGCTCCGGGTTGCCGGGATCGCTATTGTTGTCGCTCTGCCAATTGCCTTTCTTGTTGCGTGGATTCTTGCCCGGTTTAATTTTCCGGGCAAGTCTCTGGTACAGGCTATTGTCACCATGCCGCTGGTTCTGCCGCCGGTGGTGACGGGTTATCTTCTGCTGATCCTGTTTGGATCGCGTGGTGCGCTTGGGACGCCGTTGCAGGAATGGCTTGGCCTTTCCTTTTCCTTCCGCTGGACGGGTGCAGCTCTTGCTGCTGGCGTCATGGCGTTTCCATTGCTTGTTCGCCCTATTCGCCTTTCGATTGAAGGGCTTGATCGTGGGCTTGAGGAAGCGGCGCGCACGTTGGGCGCCAACAGGTTTATTGCTTTTTTCACGGTGATTTTGCCGCCCTTGCTGCCGGGCATTCTGGCGGGTGCGGTGCTTGGTTTTGCCAAGGCGCTCGGCGAGTTCGGCGCGACCATCACGTTTGTTTCCAACATTCCGGGCGAAACGCAGACCCTTTCGCTGGCGATCTATGCGCTTTTGCAGACCCCGACAGGCGACGCCGAAGCTTTCCGTCTGATAGCGATTTCTGCAGCCATTTCCATTGCTGCCGTGGTGTTGTCTGAATGGTTGCAGCGCAGGCTTGCAGGAGAAGCGAAATGAGCGGTCTTGAAGTTTCCGTCGCTGGCCGCAATGGCAAATTCGCGGTTGAAGCAGATTTTGCCGCCCGTTGGGGTGTTACGGCTCTGTTTGGCCATTCGGGCGCTGGCAAAACAACGCTTCTCAAGATGATTGCCGGAACGCTGCGTCCGGAAAGCGGGCGCATCGCCGTCGGTGATTTTACGCTTTTCGATGCCGAAAAGGGGATCAATCTGCCACCTGAAAAACGCCGTATCGGCTATGTGTTTCAGGAAGCGCGGCTGTTTCCGCATATGAGTGTGAAGCGAAACCTCACTTATGCGCGCTGGGCCGGAAAACGCCAGAACAGCCGCAGCTTTGACGAGGTTGTGGCGCTGCTTGGCATCGATCATCTCTTGGATCGTCGTCCGGTAACTCTTTCGGGCGGCGAACGCCAGCGTGTGGCTATTGGTCGTGCGCTTTTGTCTGATCCGGCACTTTTGTTGCTGGATGAGCCTCTGTCCTCTCTGGACCATGCACGCAGGCAGGAGATTTTGCCCTTTATCGAGCGGCTTCGGGATGAAAGCCATGTGCCGATCGTCTATGTCAGCCACGAGATTGACGAGGTTGCGCGGCTTGCCGATGAAATCGTTCTTCTATCGGGCGGCAAGGTGAAAGCCAGTGGCGAAGCTGCCGAGATTTTCCCGCTGATCGATGGTGACGGCGAGGGCGCTGGTGTGCTGCTTGAAGGCTCGGTTTCAGCTTATGATGAGCGCTACAAGCTTGCCGAAATTGATCTTGGCGGGACGACATTCCAGCTCAGCGATGCCGGGCTTAAACAGAACATGCATGTGCGTCTTCGGGTTCGCGCACGCGATGTCTCCATTGCGCGCAAGGCGCCTGATGCGATCAGTATCCGCAATGTGCTGCCGGTTTCCGTTGTGGCGATTGAAGCGGGAGAAGGCCCCAACGCCCATGTTGCGCTCGACTTTCAGGGTCGGCGTCTGGGTGCGCGACTGACGCGGCGTTCGGTCGATGATCTGGGCCTTGCAGTGGGAGATCAGGTCGTGGCGCTCGTCAAAGCGGTCTCCGTGGATCGCGCCGCAATGAGAGAGAAATGAGGGTGACAATTTTCCTGTTTGCGTAATCCACCTTTTATGCTCCTGTCTCTATTAGATGGGAGCATTAAATGACTGATTTGCGAGATTGGACACCACGCCCGAAGCCTGAACGCAAAGTGCTGGAAGGCCACTATGTCAGGCTCGAACCACTGGATGCCGCCCGGCACGGTGATGAGTTGTTTGCGGCATCTTCCGTTGAAGATGCGGATCAACGGTTTACCTGGCTGTTCGAGGTTCCGCCTGCAACGCGCGAAGCGTTTGAGCCGTGGCTCGAAAAGGTGTCGGGCAGCGAAGATCCTCTATTCTTTGCGGTCATCGACAAGGCCAGCGGCAAGGTCGCCGGTCGTCAGGCCTTGATGCGTATCGATCCGGTTCATGGTGCCATCGAGATCGGGAACATCTATTGGGGACCGCTCATCTCGCGTAAACCGGCTGCCACCGAAGCGCAGTTCCTGTTCATGCAGTATATTTTCGATGAGCTTGGCTATCGCCGCTATGAGTGGAAGTGCAATGATAACAACGCGCCGTCCAAACGCGCGGCGGAGCGTTTCGGCTTTCAGTTTGAAGGCACTTTCCGCCAACATATGGTGACAAAGGGCAACAACCGCGACACCGCATGGTTTTCGATCATCGACAGCGAATGGCCAGCGCTGAAACAAGCTTATCAGGCATGGCTTGCGCCGACAAACTTTGATAGTGACGGTCAGCAGATCAGAAAATTAGAGGATTTTCGCATTGGCGGCTGAACCGAAGAAGAGCAATCCGGCAATTGCCGCAGCCATTATCCTGGTTGGTTTTGGCGTGCTTGCCTATTATTTGCCAACGATCATGATCGCGCTTGGCGAACGCTCGCACATCGCAGCGGTTATTTTCGGGATACTCTTCGTACTCAGCTTCTTTGGCATATTCTGGCTGCGTTCGCGCCGCCAGAATAAGGACTAACCTACGAGTGCAGCACTAAGCAGCAGAGCGCCGGTCAGCGCAATAAACAGTGCCGCGCCTACTTCAATCGCCGCCTTCAGGCGACCGGACACGGCGCTGCTGCCTGCAAAGCGCAATGCCGTGTTCTTGGCGGTTACGGCCAGGGTTGCGAGAAATGCGACGGTCAGAAATGTGCCAAAGGCCATCGCGAAGACCGAAAGCAATCCACCAACCAACAGACCATTGAGAAGCGCGAAGGTGAGCACGATCAGCGCGCCGGAACATGGGCGCAGGCCGACAGAGAAAATCGCAGACCATGCCGTCTTCCAGTTGAAATCGTCGCCGAGCGTCGATGGATCGGCAATATGGGCGTTGCCGCAATCGGCACAGATATCACCCTCACCGATGAAGACGTGATCGGCCGCGGCATTGGCAGGCTTGTAGTTGAGCTTGACCGTGTTGGTGGTGCCAAGCGCACGCGTGCTTTGTGAAATGCTGCCCTGCCAAGCTGGACCGCTGGCCATTGCCGTTTGAGGCGCTGCTGCAAAAAGCGCGCTTGTCGGGGAAGGCTCGGCACTGTCACGCTTCTTGAACAGAAGCGGCAATTTGCGCGCAAGCAACCACAGGCCAAAGAACAGCACCAGCGCGAAACTGGCAATCTCCATATAGCGCGCCGTCTGGTTCATCGAAATGCCGGTGCCCCGCAGCACAAGCCAGGCCAGTCCCACGACAAACAACGCCATGATCGCCTGCAGCAGAGACGAGATGAAAGACAGGAAAATACCGCGTCTCAATGCCGTTTCATTGGCGATCATGTAAGACGAAATGACCGCCTTGCCATGGCCGGGGCCAGCGGCATGGAAAATACCGTATACAAAAGAAAGGCCGATAAGCACGGATGCCTGCCATGGGTCTTCCCGCATGGCTTTGAGCGCGGTTGTCATGGCGAGATAGAAGTTGCGCTGCTGTTCATTCATCCACAGAATGATATGCGCAAAAGGTCCGGTCGGTTTCATGGCGACTTCATTGGCACCGATGCCCAGAGATGATTGCGCCCAAGCCTGGGCGGCGATCATAACAAGGCTGACTGTGAGAATGAAACGGACCGTTTTCTTCATAAGGCTGATTATCCTTTTTTCTCGCAGTCTATCTCAAGGCGCGTGGCGAAAATCTTCGACATGTCTGTGCCTGCCGGATCATTGAAAAAGGCTTCGGTCAGGGTTCCCTGATTTTGTGCAAGCGCTTCATCGGGATTAGGGCGAATGACCTCAGACTTGCAGCCTGCAGGCAGACCTTTGACGACCAGCTCATTATCACTCACATAATCGATCGCCGTATAAAAGGTCGGATCGTAAACGCCGAAACTGACCTTGTGTCCGGGTTCAAGCTTTAGCGGCTTTTCAGGCTTGCTGGTGAAGACGATCATCAGATGATTATCGGAGAAGTCAGCTGCCAGATCTTTCGGACGCGCCATTTTAACGTCCTTGCCATCGGCAAGCACGGTCTGAAAATATTTGAACTCGGCGATGGAGCTGTTGATGACATGGCCAAGGTCGATCAGCTCGTTTTTGTCGAGCTGCAAATCGCCATTCTTATCAAACTCCATCAGAACCGTTGATGAAAACACATCATCAAAACGCCAGATATGGGCGAGCTGTTCAACCGTGCCGTCCGGTGCAATTGTCAGTTCCAGCCTTGCATCGGCAAAGACATGCGGGTGCGCGCTCGCGGCCAGAGGCGCAAACACTGTCGCCAGTGTTACGGCAAGGCCAAGGGGGCTTTTCAGCCATGAGCGCAAATCATGCATATACGGGTTCCGTCAATTCATTTGCAAGGCATAAGGGTGAAGGCGGCAAAAGTAGGACAAGTGACGCAAGCGCCGCCTTTTATACCGCGATCTTTTACAGTTTTGTGTCGCCCTGCATTTCGCGTTCCTTGAACCACTGGGTCAGAAAGTCGACGAGAGCGCGGATTTTGGCTGGCAAATAGCGACGATGCGGATAGACTGCATAGATGCCGCCATCCCTTACGATGAATTCATCGAGGCAGGGAATGAGCCTGCCGCGCTCGATCTCTTCTTCCGCAATAAAGGCTGGAAGCGAGCAAAACCCAAGTCCGGCAATTGCGGCGGTCTTGGTCGCAACCGGACTGTTGACTTCGATTGGGCCATTGACCGTCACCGTCATCATCGAGCCGTCGGTATTGCGGAAATGCCAGTTGTTGCGTGAGCGGGCATTGGTGTCGATGATGCAGGGCTTATCGTGCAGATCTTCCGGGCGTTCGGGCTTGCCAACGCGCGCAATCAGCTCTGGCGCACCGCACAAAACGGAATGGAACGGTGACAGCCTTTTGGCAATGAGGGAGGAATCCTGCAAACGCGTGATGCGGATTGCAAGGTCGAAGCCTTCTTCCACCATATCAACGAAACGATCATCCAGCCGCACGTCGAGCACGATTTCCGGATGGGCAAGGCAGAAATCGATCAGCGACTGCCCGATCACCGCATCGGCAAAGGTACGCGGCGCTGAAAGCTTGATGCGTCCGCGCGCGTCTGAACTTGTTTCGCTGACGGCATCCTGAAGCGCGTCGATCTCGCGGATGATCTCTACAGCGCGGTGGTAATAGGTGTGCCCGGCTTCTGTCAGCGAAAACTGGCGCGTGGTGCGGTTCAAAAGACGGGCGCCAAGCTCGTCTTCAAGCTCACGCACATATTTGGAAAGCAGCGCCTTGGAGCGTCCGATCTTTCGCGCCGCAGCCGAAAAACCTTCCGCTTCGACCACGTCGATGAATGCGCGCATACGTGTGAGGGTGTCCATGGTTTAGTCCTGCTTTTCGAGAATGTTTCGGCCAAGCGCAAGAAGCGCCCGGTCGCTGCCGCGTGGGCCAATGAATGAGATGCCAAATGGCGCGCCATGAACCTGTCCCAATGGAACAGTAATCTGTGGCAGGCCGGATAGCACGGAAAGGCAAAGCAGCCGCAGAGCCTGTTCACGATAGGCTTGCAGGCTCTCGAATGGTTCATTTGCGAAAGGTGCTGCACCCGGTACGGTTGGCAGCGCCAGAACCGCGTTGTCACCGATGATTGTTTCCAATTCCTGTGTGAAACGCGCACGACGGATGCGATGCCGGGTTGCTGCTTCGTTGGAGATTTCCGAGCCGTAAGCAAAACGGTCCGCAACGCCGGCGCCAAGCTTGCGATCACCGGATGAAATCCACGCGCCATGCGTGTCCCATGCTTCCCAGCCCTGTATCTGGCGGAAGGTGAGGTAGAGTTCGTCTATTGACAAGGTTGACTGGCTGGCAGCCTTAAGACTTGCAAAATGCGGGCGCACTTTCGCAAACATGGCGCGATAGCTGTCTGTTTCAGGATGATCGAGCAGCAGATGCTCAAGCAGCGGCATATAAAGAAGCTGCGAGAAGCTGAAGTTTTGCTCATCATCGCCGAGCAGAACTTGCCCGACCTTTTCATAAAGTGCGATGTCGCGGGCAAACCAGCCGATTGTGTCGAGCGAAGGCGCAAGCGGCATGATGCCTTCAGGCGGAATGCGCCCATGTGTGATACGCAGGCCGATCAGCCCGCAGAAGCTGGCAGGTGCGCGGATTGAGCCGCCTGTATCGGAGCCGAGCGCTATATCTGCGATTTTTCCGGCGACCGACGCCGCAGACCCGGATGAAGACCCACCGGTAACTCGGTCGGGCGCTGCGGGATTGATCGGGTAGGGGAAATGCGAATTTTGCCCCATCAAAGAGAAGGCCAGTTCATCGGTCTGCGTTTTGCCGATCACTGTTGCACCCGCTGCGAGCAGCTTCTCGACGACGGGCGCCGATTTTTCGGCTGCAACTGATTCGGCCAAAATCTGAGGATTGCCACAGCCTGTTTTCATTCCTGCGACATCATAAATGTCTTTGACTGCCAAAGTTGCGCCCTGAAGAGCGCCATTGACCGAAGGTGCAGGTGCGATTTCAGCTTTTGTAATGAGGGCGTTGAAGGAATCGAGGCTGGTCATTGTTCACGACTTGCTGTCGAAATCAGCATTTATGGTTAAGAAAAGAGAAATTTATACGGTAGATTGTTTCACTAATATTGAACAATGGCAAGCACAGTGAATGCGTTGAGACCCCTAAAAATTATTTTCGCTCGGCCCTTATTTGTCATTGAATGAACACATGTTTGGGATTATATCGCCCTTGCCCAAAGTCGCACGTGCCTGTGGGTGTCCGCCGATCCTCGAATGGTGAGGAATTCGGTACGGTACCTGGACCTAACCGCTCCAGTTGATCTGTAGGCCAACCGCCAGATCAAGGACATCTTGAAGCAACGACGGTGCGGGCCTTTCTAGTGTCTTTCGGCTGTCCAAAAGCCGGAATTACTGAAGAGGCACACCTTCATTGCCAGAAGTGCGGATGCGGTTCTCCAATTCCAATCCAAGGCAGACAAAGCGGAGTAACGCGGGTTTAGCGTTGTTCCATCGCCGCATGAGTTTTCGCGTGACCTCAGCACCTCCAAAGGCTGGCCTCACCGCGGATGCGCTTATGCTTACTTTGTCTCTTAGAGAATTTTCGGGTCCATGGGGGACCCGGTCTGATTCCCTAAGTGTTTTTTCTGCGCAATTCCGAAAAGGGTTGCGCTCTAGATGCGGCCAATCAAGCCGCGCGGGAGAACGACCATGGCAACTCAGCGTATTATTGACTTCCTCAACACCCGCCGCCCAGATGGCCCTTGCCTCGTCGTGGACACTGACGTCGTGCGCGAAAACTATCAGAATTTTGAAAAGGCATTGCCTTACTCGCGCATTTTCTATGCTGTGAAGGCAAATCCTGCACCTGAAGTCCTGCGTCTTCTTGCATCACTTGGCTCGTGCTTCGATACGGCATCCGTTGCCGAAATCGAAATGGCACTGGAAGCCGGCGCAACGCCAAACCGCATCTCTTATGGCAACACCATCAAGAAGGAGCGCGATGTTGCGCGCGCTTTCGAGCTGGGCATCCGCCTCTTTGCCGTTGATTGCGTTGAAGAAGTCGAAAAGGTTGCGCGCGCAGCTCCCGGCAGCCGTGTGTTCTGCCGCGTTCTCACGGATGGTGAAGGCGCTGAATGGCCCCTGTCGCGCAAGTTCGGTTGCGTGCCTGCCATGGCTATCGACGTGCTGCGTCATGCAAAGTCGCTCGGCCTCGACTCCTACGGTGTGTCGTTCCACGTCGGCTCGCAGCAGACGGACCTAACCGCATGGGATCGCGCTCTTAGCGATGCTGCATCGGTATTCCGCACGCTGGCTGATGAAGGCATCGTCCTTCGCATGGTCAACATGGGCGGCGGTTTCCCAACCCGCTACCTCAAGGACGTACCGACCGCACAGGCTTACGGCATGGCGATCTTCGATGCACTGTCGAAGCATTTCGGCAACCGCATTCCGGAAACCATTATTGAACCGGGCCGCGGCATGGTTGGCAATGCAGGCGTGATCAAGACCGAAGTGGTTCTGGTTTCGCGCAAGTCGGACAACGACAATGTTCGTTGGGTCTATCTCGACATCGGCAAATTCGGCGGTCTGGCCGAAACCATGGACGAGGCGATCCGCTACCAGATCGTGACTCCACATGATGGTGGCGAAACCGAACCTTGCGTGCTGGCTGGCCCAACCTGCGACAGTGCGGATGTTCTTTATGAAAAGACACCGTATCCGCTGCCGGTTTCGCTTACCATCGGTGATGAAGTTCTCATCGAAGGCACAGGCGCCTACACCACCACCTATTCGGCGGTGGCGTTCAACGGCTTCGAACCGCTCCGATCCTACGTCATCTAACCGGTCGGGTTCTTTCCGACCGATCCTCTCAATCTGCCCAGTGCTGAAAAGTGCTGGGCAGGATGTGCGGCTGCCCATTTTTAGGGTGCGATGTCATGAACGCAAATCTGGAAATTCAGGAACATACCGTAGCCGGTCTTTCGCCGCTTTTTGTGCCTGCTTTCACCATCGCGGGCGAAGCAGTGGAACACATCATTGCGCGCGAAGCTCTGCTTGATCGCGCGATGGGCGAAGGCCGTCGTAGGAAATCGTCGGAAAAACTGCGCCGTGGTCGTCTGCCCGCGGAAGGTCTGGCTTTTTCGGCGATTGATGACCATGGAATGCTGGCGGGAACTGTTCGGTTGTGGAACGTCCATGCCGGTCTGGATGCGTTCGGCTTTCCTGTTTCAGCTCTGTTGCTCGGCCCGCTTGCAGTCGACCCATCGACTGCCGGTCGCGGTATCGGTTCGGCCTTGATGCAGTACGCAATTGCCGAGGCAAAGCGCCTTGGTCATGGCGCTATTCTGCTGGTCGGTGATCCGGAATATTACAGCCGTTTCGGCTTTACTGCCGAGAAGACCGGCGAACTTGCCATGCCCGGCCCGTTTGAAAAGCGTCGGTTTCTGGCGCTGGAGCTAAAGGTCGGTCATCTCGATGGCGCGCAGGGAATTCTGCGTGCCAGCGGACGCAAGATGTCGCGATCTTAACTGATACGCACCAGCCGTCCGAAGTTGCGGACGGCTGTTATTGCCAGACCCAGAATAAAGCCCGCAATCAGCCCTGCAATTACAATCAGCTTGCGCGTTGATCCGGCCGGATCAAGCGGCGGACGTGCTTCCGAAATCACACGAACATTGGTGGTCGTGATGCCTTCCTGTTCACTCGTTTCACGCGAGCGAAGGAGGAATGCTTCATAGACTGAACGCAAGGTCGTTGCTTCGCGCTCCAGCTCGCGCAGCTTCACGCGATCATTGTTGCTGTTGGCCTGCTGTGACTTGAGCTGCGCAAGACGGGCGCTCAGGTCTTTCTCTTGCTGCACGGAACGCGCAACTTCGACCTGCAGTGAAGCGCGAATGCGGCGCAGTTCCGCATCAATATCATTGAGAACAGTCTGCTTCTGCGATTGAAGCTGAATGAATTGCGGATGGCGGGGCCCAAGCTGGGTGGACGCACCATTGGCGTTCTGGCTCGCCAGCGCATACTGCGCGCGCAAGGCTGTCAGCGTGTTGGAACGCAAATCTTCCGGCAGGGTGCCGGAGATAACGCTGCCGGTATTGGCATCGCTAAGCACCTGTACCCGCGCCTGAAGCCGCATGGTTTCCGCGCGCTGATTGGTCAGCTGGTCGTTGAGGCGCGACAGATCATTGTCACTGATAAGCTTGCCATCGACATCAACCAGATCGCGTGAGGCGCGATAATCTGCAGCTGCCTTCTCCGCATTCTCGACATTGCCCCGCATATCGGCGAGACGCTTTGAAAGTTCGTCTGCATTGCGGCGCGCCACATCTGACTGAAGCGAATCAAGCTCTGTTTGGAAAACGGAACCAATAAGATTGGCGATATCAGCCGATTTCTCAGCATTTCGCGTCTTGACCGAAATCGAATAGATGAAGGTCTTGGCATCTCGACCGATGGTCAGACTATCATAGAGATTGTAGAGAACGCGGGTTTCAAGCGCCTGACCGTCACTGGCCGTTTTCGGCCGGAACATGGTTTTCAGCTGCGCGAAGAAACCGGCGACACCCGTAGGCACAAAACTACCGTTAAACTCGGGGTCTTTGGTGAGATCTGCTTTATCAATAACTTTGAGAAGCACGCTGCTCGAATCGAGCAGGCGTGCCTGACTTTCAGCGATGGCCAAAGAGGCGTCGGTCGGTAATTGTCCCGGGGTGAGCTCGGTGCCAACAGACCGCACATTACGCGGATCGACGAGAATATCGGTGGAGGCCACAAACATCTGCGGAATGGTCAGCGCATAAAGCGTAGCCACTATGCCGCCGAGCAAGGTCGTGGCCAGTAGCAAGCGACGAGAACCCTTCACCACTTCGATCGCAACACGCGGATCGATCAGCGGTTTCCATTCATTGTCCGGTGCATCACGTCGGGCAGGCAGAGCGGCTGCTTCCTGTACTGGTTCGGAAGGCTGTGGCAGCGCATCATTCGGTGCCTTTTCACGCGCTTCACGCTCGGCAATCTTGCGCTCAAGCTCGGCCTTGATCGCGGCCATGCGACTGCGAAGCTCGGAAACTTCTTTCTCTTCTGCTGCTTTATTTGCCTGCTGGGAGCGGAAAAGCTCTGCCCGTTCTTCAGGCGTTGCAGGGGGTGTCCATGGCGGCGCAATGGTCTGAGATTCGTTTTTGGACGCGTCAGATTCTTCGCGGCTCGTCTCGGGCGCGTCTGAAAATGCCAGAAGAGGCTTTTCTTCTCTTCCTTTGTTGCGCTTGTCGTCACCGCTCATCGTCAAAGATGTCCGTACCCCGAAATACCGCTTACTCGCATCGGACTATAGGTTTTTTATGGAGAACAAATGGTTAATTTGCATCGCGATATTCGCGTTAGTGCTTTTTAATTAAGTCTTTTTCGCTAAGTATCGATTTACGGTCGGCATGTACGAGTAAACAAGCAACAGGTAATATAAAGACGAGGCCCTTGGGTGATCGCGAAAGCAGTCCAGAAATTATTGGGTAGCAGAGGCGGCATGGTGCGGGATTATTTCTCGCTGTTTTCGGGTTCCGCCGGACGGCTGGTGGTTTCGCTTCTTTATTTCATTGCACTTGCAAACACCTTGCCGACAGGTGATTTCGGTATTTTTGCCACTGCATCTGGAACAGGTGTGGTGCTTTCGCGTCTGGTCTCGCTTGGGTTCAGCTCGCCGCTTTATCGCATCTCGACCGTCAAGCCTTTGCTGCTGGGAACCTATACCGCGGGCTATCTGGTGGCGGTGCTGTTGTCGCTGCCGCTTTTCGCGCTTAGTTCCTGGATCGTCTATTTCATCTTCTTCAGCCGCGATATTTCATTCCTGCCCTTTGCTGTGGTGGTGGTTGCCGAAGCACTGTTGTGGCGCTCAACCGAAATGATCATCATCGTCAATAATGGTCTGCGCCGCTTCGGCATCTCAGCGCTTCTGGTGATTTTTGGCACAACCACGCGTGCCATTGCTGCCGTGCTGTTCATGTTTCTGGCAGCTCACCATGATGTCGCCCATTGGGCATGGTGGTATCTGGCTGCCAATGCTGTAGCATTGCTTGTCGCGTTGCGCTTTTATCCGAAAGTGAAACTGCGTTTTGAGCCGCGCCTTTATTTAAGACGCGTTTCCGATTCCATCGCCGTGATGGGGGCGGAATTGTTGTTCTATATCCAGAGCGAACTCGACAAGCTTCTGGTTCTGAGCATTGGCGGGCCGACCACGGCGGGTATCTATGCGATCATCATGCGCCTTGTGGACCTGACGGCACTGCCGATCCGTTCGTTTAATATGATGCTGGTGCAAAAGCTCATGCGCAATCCGAATATGCTGGCGTCGCTGCGCATCAGGGCCGGGCTGGAACTTGCGGTTTTTGCCGTGTCGGTTGCAGGTCTTGGCGCAATGGTGATCTTCCTGCAGTTCTTCCCGACAGCACTTGGTGCAAGTGTGGCGCCGATTGTCGGTCTTCTGCCGCTGGTCCTGCTCGTGCCGGGGTTCCGCAATCTCATCGAGTATCAGACAGAAATTCTTTATGCGCGCGGTCAGTCTGGCCTGCGCACTATAAGCATGGTGCTGATGACTGCGGCCAAGGCTTTGTTCGTCTGGCTGCTGCTGCTTTATCACGGCGACAACAACGACTGGATTGCCGGGCTTAACTTCGTCTTTGCCGGCATCTACATCCTCTCGCTGGTATTCACCTATACGAGCATGAGACTGCCTGCAAAGCGGGTATAAAAAAGCCCGGAGTTTGGTGCTCCGGGCTTTACTCTTCTGAATTCAATAGATCACGCGCCGATGATCCGGCGAATGTCATTCACTGACAGGCTCAGGAATGACTGCATACCAATGGCAACCTGATGCGGTTCCATCTCGGCAATGAAGGTGCGGAACTCTTCTTCGCTCGGCGGTGGTGCAAACCACTGCATACGACAGAGATCGTGGGTATCGTGGAAGTGGTCTGCGCCTTCCAGAACATCATCGACATAATGGCCGTAGATGAAACACTCCGAGAAGCGACGAACATTGCCGATTGCGGCAACCCAATGCTGACCGGTGTGCTTTTCGATCCGCTCGCACATGCAGACGACTGAATCTCTGCGCCAGGAAACAAGCTGGCCGATATAATCATTCAGTGCGCTTTTGCCGTTTTTGACGCCAAGTAATTTCCCGGCATTTTCCGCCCAGACCGGATGCTCCGGCCATTCGGGATTGGCAAGTGCATTGGGCCGATAGAACAGGCGCAACTTATCGCTCTGCCAGAGTGTGCTGCAATCAAAGGGCTTTACAAAAGCAGTGTCTGAATCGGTATAGAGAAGACCGTCTTCTTCCACCTTGCTGGCCAGCGCAATGCGGCGCAACTGCTGCACATGCCAGCCGCGCAACGGCTTGGTTTTGAAAGAAAGCCAGACACGACGGCGACCGAGATAGGTGGGATCGGGAAATGGGCGAATCCATGAAGGCAGCAAATCGCGCTCGTCGATAACGATGCGGTTTGCACTCTCAATCTGCCGGAAGAGGGCTACATCCTTGCTGTCGACAAGAATGTAATGCTTGGTGAAACCGGTGACATGCTTGTCCATGGTTTCGCATAAGAGCTTGCAGCGCTCAAAGTCCTGATCCCAGCTGGCGGTAACAATTGCTGTCTTCAAGGCTTACCCCCTGAGAGCTTTTCCTTCGCCACGCGCCAGAGGAAAACCGGATTGCCAACGAGGTAGCGTTTCGCAAGACGGCGTGGTTCCTGCAGCAGACGATGCACCCACTCCATCTTGACTGTGCGGACCCAATGGGGCGCACGCTGTACGCGGCCCGTATGCAGGTCGAACAAGGCACCCACAGCACTCGCAATGGTGCAATGTTCTGCCGTGATATGCTTGTCGATGAACATTTCCTGCCGGGGAACGCCCATGGCGACCAGCAGAATATCCGGGTGATACACTTTAAGCTGGGTGAGAATGCCGTCGATATCGGCGGGCTTGAAATAGCCGTCCGAGATTACGCGGAAGTCGTGCTGCGGGATTTGCTTCTTGAACAAATGTGCCGCATCTGCAGCAACGCCGGGACCGCCACCCAGAAGTGCCACTTTCATCGGGCGCTTGATATGCTGCATGAGGCCGGGAATGAAGTCCGTACCGTTGAGATTGGCCGGGAATTTTTCACCGTAGGCGACCTTGCTTGCGATATCGACGCCAATACCATCAGGCAGGATCAGATAATCTTTAAGCGCTGCCATATAGGCCGGGTCTTCATGCGCAATATTGGCATTGTTGGCATTCAACCAGCCCTGCTTCATGAATTCACGGTTTTCGATCCGCTTCTCAAAATAAGCGAATGAACTGTCCCAGTCGAAACAGACAACTTTGATGCCGAGAATATTTCGATATTCGAGTTTTTCGGATGAACTATTCGTCATATTCAGTCTGCTTTTCCTGTGACGTCCTGAAGGTTCTTTAAGCCTCGGGCGATAGCACTGTCCATGCCTGCGATTTGTGCCTGTTTGAAGGCTTTGCCATCAAGTCTTTGATCGTCACCTTCGTTGATCGCTTTGAGGCGTTCCACGATGGCTGCGGCAAATTCTGCAGGCTTGTCGGCGATTGTGCAGTTCGCTGGAATATTGCCAATGCCGCGAACAGAATGCGCGGTCGCGACACTTGGCTTGCCCAACTCGAATGTCTCTATGGTTTTAAGCTGTACGCCTGTGCCAGCACGGCTGATAAGCGGTATCAGCTTGCCGCTTTCGACAAAGGCTGTGGCATCCGGCACTTTGCCGAGAAAATTCACGCCCGGCCATGCTGCAATCAGATCAGCCGGCGTGTTTCCGGCGATGGCGATTGAGACATCCTTTGGCAGAAGAGGCTTTACTTCCCGCAGGAACCATTCAAGGCCAATGCGGTTCGGATGCCATGTCCATGTTCCGATCAGCGTGAGATCATATTTGGCTGCTTCTGGCTTTACGGTCTGGCTATTGCCCGGCATTACGAGGGGCAGGGTTGCAAACTTGTCGTTGTTGAGGCCCAGCGCCGGGCCGTCATCTTCCGCAAAAGTGAAGACAAAGCTGGCCTGTTTGCAAAGCCGGTTTTCTAATTTTTTGAGAATGCGCGCCTCTCGGCCAAACAGGAATTTCTGGACCTTACCTTTGGCATCGGCCGCGTTTTCCTCTGCCGAGCGATACTCGACGTTGTGGGCAACGAAAAGCGACGGCTTGTCCTTAAAAATTCCTTCAAATGCGCCTGGTAGAGTAACGCCATTGAGCACGTAAGCATCGAATTCACCAAGTTCGGTGATCGCATTGTGCAATTCGATTGCCGGGATCACCCGTAACTTTGCCGAGGAAACTGTGAGGCCGGTCATGAAAGATTTGAGCACCCATCCGATCTTGCGCTTGATGCCCGCACCTTCAGTGCGGACTTCGACTTCGCCAAGTACAATTGTGTCCTTGTCTTCCGCAGCCTTGTGGCCCGGCCATGTAAAGCCCAGAACGGTCACATGCGCGCCAGCACGGCGAAGCCCATCAATAACCGCGGCATTTGCGACTTCATAACCTGTTGAGGCGACTGCATGTGGAACAAGCGATGTCACAAAGACAAGACGAAACGGTTGCAATTCAACTCCTGACGGCTCTTAATGAATGTTTATTGAAGCTAGTGTCTACAGCTATGCGGTGAACTTTTCTTTAAGCGTTTATCAATAGTGGAAAGATAAACATAAAAACCAAAATCCTAGAAATAATCGGATGCTGTGATGCCAGATTTACCGGATCATATTGAAGTAATCGCTAAAACGCCTGGTCTTCCCTATGACGAGATCGACATCGTCGTTTCGCTCCCGACATTCAAGCGGCCAGAGCACCTGATACGCACGCTCGACACGCTGAATGCGCAGACAACCAAGCGCAAATGGGCGGTTGTCGTGATCGAGAACGAAACCGAAAAGAAGGAAGGCGCAACCGTTGCCGCTCCGCTTTTCGAAGCCGGCAAATATCGTGGTATGCTGATCGGTGAATCCCACCGCGGCAACTGCAATGCCTATAATGCTGGTTGGTTGACAGCGACCAAATTTTTCCCGAACTTCAAATATGTCATCGTCATTGATGACGATGAGTTGGCCGATCCGGATTGGATCGAAAACATGGTTGCAACCGCTGAGCGTTACGACGTTAGCCTCGTTGGTGGTCCACAGTTTCCGATTTTTGAAAAGCCAAATTCGGAACAGTGGGCAAAGCACCCGGTCTTCCTGCCGCACTATACCAAGACAGGTCCGGTTCCGATCATCTACTCCTCGGGCAATCTGCTGATCGCACGCGCAGTTCTTGAGGCCCATAGCTATCCGTTTATGGATCTCAAGTTCAACTTCACAGGCGGCGGCGATTCCGACTTCCTGTCCCGCTCAATCGCCAAGGGCTTTAAAGTTGCCTGGTGTGCGGAAGGCATTGTGCGCGAAACTATTCCTGCACGCCGCCTGGAGAATGACTGGATCAGATCTCGCGGTCTGCGAAATGGCGTACTTTCAACTTTGATCGAACAGCGCAAGCGCAAGGATGAGCCTTTCGGTCAGGTGCGCGTGTTCCTGAAGAGCCTTGCTCTGCTGGCTTACTCGCCGATCAAGGCAGTCAGAAGAGGTGTTGCTGCTGGCTTTGCACCTGTCGGCACCTACTTCATCCATATCGGTCTGGGCCGAGTGATGGCCCATTTTGGATATCTGAATGAGCAGTATCGCAACCCGGACAAGAACTAGTTCAGGTTCGTCCGATCCGATGCGGGTGACGATGCGCCAGATTGCGCTCGTCACCGCGACGGTTATTTTCTGCATTCTGCTGATTTCTTTCCGCCCGTTTTCCATGCCCGTCGCACCCGATGGGCCGCAAGCGGGCGACACCGTCAATCAGCTGGGCTTTGGTCTCGTTGGCGCAATTGCACTGGCTGCATTGGCCATGTTTGCTGATCCGCGCAAACTGATGCGGCTGGTCAGTCTTGGCTGGCTGCTCATGTTTGGCTTGTTGCTGGCATCCGCTTTCGTAAGTCCTGATCCGGGAACTGCCATTCGCGGGGTCATGCTGACACTGATCGGTGTTCTGGCAATTGTTGCAGTACTCGCCCTGCCACAAGATGCTGACGGTTATTCCGTGATGCTGCTCACAGTAGCCTCCATCGTTATTGTCGTTTCTTATGCCGGTGTCGTGCTGCTGCCTAATCTTGGCACACATGGCGTTGATGTGAGCGAGCCACAGAATTCGTTTCTCTGGCGTGGTGTTTTCACACACAAGAACATCGGCGGGCCAGTCATGGCGCTCTTCGCTTTTGGAGGCATCTATTTGTGGCGGCGCGGCTGGCGGGTCAGCGGTGCGATTATTGCTTTGTTGGCTTTGTTCTTCGTGGCGCATACCGGCTCAAAAACCACGGTTGCTCTGGTTCCCTTCGCCATGCTTCTGGTCATTGGTCCGGGCGTGTTCGGTATTCGTGGACTGGCACCGCTCATGATCCTTGCTATTCAGGTGGTATTTGCGCTGTTCACCATCGGCACGGTTCTGTTCGAGCCGCTGCACCAGATTGTCCTGAAGTTCTCCGTTGACCCAACCTTTACCGGGCGCACATCAATCTGGGCTTTTGCCGTCGAGGCGCTGCACAGCCGCCCGTGGATCGGCTTTGGCTATGAAAGTTTCTGGGGCACTGATCGAGTCAAGGAAGCGGCCCATCCTTATTATCTCGACTGGGATGTGCGTGGCATCGTGCATGGCCACAATGGCTATCTCGACATCACGCTTTCCATGGGGCTTATCGGTCTGATCTGCGCAATTTTCGTCATAATCATCATGCCGCTGGTCAATTACATGCGGTGCAGGCCGACACGCGAAAACCTGTTGCTGGCAGATTTCTTCCTGATGTTTGTATTTTTCGGCACGCTCAACGCGATGCTGGAAAGCTTCTTCTTCCGTCGCATGGACCCGGTCTGGCTCATGCTCATCTTTGCCATTTTTGGCCTGCGCATGACGGCCAAAGTCACCATCCCAAAACGGTCTGTCTAGAGCGGTTCCTGTTGAAAAAGAATAGTAGGAACCGCTCTATCTTTTTGTTTTTACGCATTATCCTAAGCAAAGCCGCTTCGCACTTTTGCTGGAAATGCTCTAATCGGAGTTATCCATGAATATTGCGATCATTGGCACAGGCTTCGTCGCCGATTACTACATGACCACGCTGCGCAATTATCCGCAATTGAGGTTGCTCGGTGCCTTTGATCGCTCGGCTGAACGGCTCAAGGTATTTGCAGCGCATTATAAGGTGCGTGCCTATGAAAGCTTTGAGGCAATTCTTGCCGATAAAGACGTGCAGATCGTTCTCAACCTGACGACGCCGGAAAGTCATTATGCCATTTCACGCGCGGCTCTTGAGGCGAGCAAGCATGTCTATTCCGAAAAGCCGCTGGCGATGGATTTCAATGATGCCAAAGGGCTGGTTGAGTTTGCAGCCGCAAACGGACTGACACTGGCAGCCGCACCGGCCAATGGTCTCAGTGACGCGCAGAAATTGGTCTCACAATCCATGGGCGAGATCGGCACGCCGCGTCTGGTCTATGCCGAAATGGAAGACGGCCCGGTTTTTCGCGATAAATGGGCGACATGGCGCTCGCAATCGGGCGCGCCTTGGCCGGGTCTGCATGAGTTTGAGATTGGTTGCACACTGGAACATGCAGGTTATGCACTGTCTTGGCTCGTGTCGCTTTTTGGCCCCGTTGAAAGTGTGACCGCCTTCTCCTCGATCACCTTCCATAACAAGGGGCCGGGAACGGAGCATCTGCACATGGCACCGGATTTCTCCGTCGGCTGCTTGCGTTTCAAATCCGGTCTTGTTGCGCGTCTGACGTCCGGCCTTGCAATGCCGAAGGATCGCAGCCTGACAATCGTGGCCGACAAGGGTTCCATCACTGTCGATGATCTTTGGGACAACCGTTCTGCTGTGCGGCTTGAATCGACCACCAGAAAGCGTTCTATCCTGTCGCGCGTCTTTGGTCGCGTGGAAGCAAAGCTCGGCAAGACTTTGCCTTGGAAACCGGCTGTTGGCAGCAAGCTCGCCTATCCAAAAGGCGATGCGCTAAGCCTGCCGTCATTCCCATCGCAGATCGATTTTATGCGTGGCGTGGCTGATCAGGCGCGCGCCATTGAAACCGGTAAGATGGCCTTTTTCTCCGGTGCGGTGGCCCTGCACATCACCGAAGTAGCCCTCGCGCTCAATAATGCTGGCGAAAACGCTGCACCCTATAAGGTTCAGAGCAGCTTCTAATCAGGTTGCATACTAAGCACAGTGTTGACGATGTCTGCCACCGCAGCACTGTGTTCAAGCGGCATGATCGGGCTTGAAATCTCGCCGCGTGTCACGGCATCGCGCACGGCTTGCGCCTGAAACTGCAATCCGTTTCCAGCAAAAGCGTGGTGTTCAACCGTTCTGCCGGGCAAAGGCAGGCGGTTCAAAACCTTGCCAATCAACCCACCCGGTCCTTTCGGACCAAGGGCTGAATTCAGCACATTCGGGGAAAAAATCGCCAGACGCTGTGCTTTCAGAAACGGTGCGTGAATGAGGATCGCGCCGTTTGTACCTTCAATCAGCATCTGGTTCTGACCATCCCGATCAAAGCCGCATGAGAGCTCAGCTGTGGCATTTGCATATGTCAGCGTGATTTCCGTTCGCATGTCGACGCCGCTTTTGGCCTTGGTCCAACGTCCGCTAACAGCGTCGGGCAGGCCGAGAAAACTCAGCGCAAGCGAAACCGGATAGACGCCTAGATCGAAGGCGGCACCGCCGCCAAGTGCCGGATTGAAAAACCGGCTTTGCGGATCTTCCGCACGGAAATAGGAGAGGTCCGCTTCGATACGCTTTACCGTCCCGATGCGACCGCTTTTGATATGCTCACGGGTGGCATGAATCGCCGGAAGGAACCGGCTCCACATCGCTTCCATGGCAAAGACATTATGCGCGCGGCTCGCGGAAGCAATCTGATTGGCGCCGTCTGCATCGAGCGTTACCGGCTTTTCCGTTAGACAGGCTTTGCCTGCGGCGATTGCCTGTAATGTTTGCTGCACATGCATTGCACTGGGTGTGGCAATGTAAACGGCGTCAATTTCAGCGGTGTTGAGAAAAGCTGCCGGATCATCAAAAGCTTTGTCCGCGCCGATGCGGGTTTTGAAGCTTGTCGCACTCTCCATCGAGCGCGAACAGACCGCAGTCACGCGCATGTCGCCGCTTGTCTGAATGTCGGCTGCAAAGGCGCTGGCAATCGTGCCTGTACCCCAGATGCCCCAGCGAAAATCCTTGCCGTCGCGCTGCTTACTCGTCATGGTTTCCCGCCACCCCCCTTCGCGATACCCTTGTCATCCATCTGTTGTATATCGCATGATATGCGGGATTACGACCGGCTTTGCCTGCCGCGTCCTTCTTCATGCGATCAAGGTAAAAATATGGGTGGAATAGTTGTAGCCGTTGCGCGCGACGCCGAGCATCGTTTCTCGAAACAGCTGGTTTCAGAGATAAGCATTGTTGCAGGTCAGGGCGTTGAAGGCGACGCGCATAAGGGTGTTACCGTCAAACATCGTTCGCGCGTAAAGGTCGATCCGACTCAGCCGAACTTGCGTCAGGTCCATCTTATTCAGGCGGAGCTTTTCGATGAGCTCACCGAGAAGGGCTTTGACATTGCGCCCGCGCAGCTTGGTGAAAACATCACCACGCGCGGGATTGACCTGCTCGCACTGCCCAAGTCGGCCATCCTCAAAATCGGGTCCGATGTTGTTCTTGAACTCACCGGCCTGCGCAATCCATGTTCGCAGATTGAAAGCTTTGAAAAGGGGCTTCTTGGTGCTGTCCTCGATAAAACTGAAGACGGCGAACTGGTGCGTAAAGCAGGCGTCATGTCGATCGTTATTGCGGGCGGAAATGTGCAGGCTGGTGATAATATCGAGATTGAACTGCCACCGCTGCCACATGTGAAACTGGAGCGTGTCTGAGGATTTAAATCGGTTAGTATTCTGGAAAAAGGCCTATCAAATTTGTGTCATATGCCCTAGATCATCCCACAATAGGATACAGACTGTACGCGCTGGCGCTAAATACTGCGACAGCAGCAGCTAAGACAGTCCAGTCTGTCGGCTCTCTATTTCTGTATGACAAGCCAGTTGGCTGTGTTTCAAAAGGGCAAAAAATGGAAAAAGCAGATATCGGAATGGTCGGCCTCGGCGTTATGGGTTCGAACCTTGCGCTGAACATCGCCGAGAAGGGCTACACGGTAGCCGTCTATGACCGCGACGAGCCCGTGCTGCAGGCATTCATCGAAAAAGCTGGCGCGTTGCGTGACAAGATTATCCCTTGCTCAACTTTTGAAGAGCTGGCTGACAGTATCCGCAAGCCACGTCCAATCATCTTCTTGATCAAGGCTGGCGCACCAGTTGACGCCGAAACTACCCGCCTCAAGGCTTATCTTGAGCAGGGCGACATCATGATCGATGCAGGCAACTCCGACTATCGCGACACCATGCGTCGTCTAAAGGCGCTCGGCCCGAATGATCCTACATTCGTTGGCATGGGTGTATCGGGTGGCGCAGAAGGTGCCCGCAACGGACCATCGATGATGGTTGGCGGCACGCAGGAAGCCTATGATCGCATCGCGCCAATTCTTTTGGCTGCCGCTGCAAAATATAAGGGCGAGCCTTGCTGTGCGCTAGTTGGCCCGGATGGTGCAGGCCATTTCGTCAAGACAATTCACAACGGTATCGAATATGCTGATATGCAGATGATCGCCGAAATATACGGCATACTGCGTGATGGACTCGGCCTTTCGGCGCCAGCAATCGGTGATGTATTCGAAAAGTGGAACGCCGGCCCACTCAATTCTTACCTCATTGAAATCACTGCAAAAGTTCTGAAAGCAACTGACCCTGAAACCGGCAAGGCGATGGTCGATATGATCCTCGATCAAGCTGGACAGAAGGGCACTGGCCGTTGGTCGGCGATTGAAGCACAGATGCTCGGCGTTCCTGCAACCGGCATTGAAGCAGCCGTTGACGCACGCTCGATTTCGTCGCTGAAAGCTGAGCGTGAGGCCGCTGAAAAGGCCTATAAGCCTGCACCACGCACGCTTGATATTGCTGATCAGGCGCAGTTCCTTGCTGATCTTGAGCAGGGTCTGCTGGCTGGCAAGATCGTTGCCTATGCACAAGGTTTTGCAGTTCTGGCGGCCGCATCCAAGGAGCACGGCTGGAACATCCCGCTTGCAACCACCGCCCGCATCTGGCGCGAAGGCTGCATCATCCGTTCGCTGTTCCTCGACGATATTGCGCAGGCTTTTGAAGGTCAGGAAATCGAGAACCTCCTGTTGGTTCCTGCCTTTGTTGAACGCATGGGCAAGGCATCGAAGGGTCTTCGCAAGATCGTTGCACAGGCAGCACTTGCAGGTCTGCCGCTTCCGGCAATTGGTTCGGCATTGAGCTACTTCGACAGCTTTACGCAGTCGCAGGGTACGGCCAATGTGATTCAGGGCCAGCGCGATTTCTTCGGTTCGCACGGCTTCAAGCGCATTGACAAGGACGGTGACTTCCATGGTCCATGGGTCAACTAAGCGCTTAAAGAGAGCTTAAAGTTATGGCCCTGAATGACCAAAAACGCTGAAGTGCCATTATTCTCTTGCCTTGAATACAAGGTTCACAAAAAAGCCGCCCTTTTGGGCGGCTTTTTTCTCAGCTTATATAGCTTAATCTGCTAGAACGAGCAGATCGTGCGATGCAAAATGTACTGTCACTTTATCACCGCGCTGTGGTGGTGGCTGGGTGGGATCATTAAATGTGTCGAAGGACAACTGGTTCTTGCCAAGTGCCACACGCGTACGAATAACCGAACCGAGGAAGTGCACATCTTCGATGGTCGCATCAAGTGATGTGTCGTGGCTTTTGCGTGCTTCCATACTGACCGCCTCCGGACGTAGCGCGAGTGTGATCGCCTTGCCTTTCTGGTGATGGCTGAGTTCTTCATTTACCTTGATAGTGCGACCGTCAAGGTCGATGCTGTTCTGGCCTGGTTCGGCGACCGATGCCTCCAGCATGTTAAGCGTGCCGACAAAGGAAGCAACGAAACGAGATGCAGGGCGATTATAAATATCGAATGGTGTGCCGATCTGATCAGCACGGCCTTCATGCATGACGACGATACGATCAGATATCGAAAGCGCTTCTTCCTGATCATGTGTTACGAACACCGTGGTAATTCCCAATTTCTGCTGGATCGCACGGATTTCTTGACGGAGCGAGATACGGATCTTTGCATCGAGTGCTGAAAGCGGTTCATCAAGCAGAAGTACCTGCGGCTTGGTTGCAAGCGCACGTGCCAAGGCCACACGCTGCTGCTGGCCGCCGGACATCTGATAAGGATAACGATCGGCAAGATGCTCGAGCTTTATGAGGCTGAGCATTTCCTTGACCGTCGCCTCGATTTCAGCCTTCGACTTGCCTGAAACACGCAGGCCGAATGCCACGTTCTGGGCAACGGTCATGTTTGGAAACAGCGCATAGGCCTGAAAGACCATACCGATATTGCGCTGGTTTGGCTTGAGATCAACAACATCTTTGCCGTCAATTTCGATTGCGCCCTGATCCGCACTCTCAAACCCTGCGATCATACGCAGAACAGTGGTCTTGCCGCATCCCGATGGGCCGAGGAAGGAAACGAATTCTCCCTTTTCGACAGCGAGATTGAAATCGTGGACGACAGTGGTTGCGCCGAAGCTCTTTTTCAGGTGCTTGAGATTAAGAAAAGCCATGAATGTTACCCGGCGGTTGTCTTGAATTTGTTGAGGCGCGAAACGAGCTGCAACATAATAATGCTGAGCCAAGTGATACCGAAGGAGATAATCGCCAGCGCGGATGGTTCATAAGCGCGATTTGCGCCGACGAGCTGAAGATAAGGACCAAAGGCAGGACGGTTGAGCAAGGATGCCAGCGTGAACTCACCGATGACGATAGCAAAAGTGATGAATGCACCACTCATGACACCCGAGATAACATTTGGAAAAATGACCTTGAACATGATCCGACCCCAGCCAGCGCCAAGGCTCTGGGCTGCTTCGGTCAGTGTGCGAACATCAATTGTGCGCATGGCAGTGTCGACTGCGCGATACATGTAGGGCAGGGCCAGCGTTACATAACCAAACATCAGCAACAGATCTGTTGCGCGCGTGGATGAGGTAAATGGCAGCCAAGACGAAGAGTTATAGATGCGCAGATAGCCGAACACGATGACAATTGCCGGAATGACGAGCGGCATCAGTGTGATGAACTCGATCAATGGACGCAGATGCGGCAGACGCAGACGAACCCAATAAGCAGTTGGCACAACAAGCAGCACACCAAAAATGATCGTGAGAATACCAAGCAGGATTGAATAGCCGAAAGTTGCCTGGAAATTAGGATCGCTGAAAACCACGCGATAGGCATCGAAGGAATATTCGCCACGACGCATGCGCAGCGAAAATTCAAAGGTCCCGATCAGCGGAACGAGGAAGTAGATTGCTCCAATGAGGAAGGCAATCCACGCACCGATCTTTTGGAGATTGAACCCCTTTTTCATCGCTGCCACCTTTCGGCACGCATACGCAGCCAAATGTAAAGCAGGTTCGAAAGACCGGTGATAACGATCATGCCGAGAGCCAACGCGTAGCCCAGATTCTGGTTATGCAGAACGTCGCCTCTGATTTGTGCATAGAGCAGGATCGGAACGATGTTGAGCGACGAGCCGGTGAGCGCGTAGGCTGTTGCAATTGCACCAAAGGCGTTTGCGAACAGAAGCAACGTCGTACCGAGCAGGCTTGGCCAGAGAATCGGAAACGCAACCATGCGCCAATATTGAAGATTGGTCGCGCCCAGGATCGAAGAGGCTTCACGCCATTCTTTCTTCAGGCCGTCCAGAGCGGGCGTCAGAATGAGCACCATCAGCGGAATCTGGAAGAACAGATAGGTGATGGTCAGACCGAAAAAGCTTAGAAGGTTGAAGCCGGTCGAGTACAGATTGAAACCGAACCACTCACGCAACAGGATTGTTACGAAGCCGGTACGGCCAAGGGTTGCGAGGAACGCGAAGGCCAGCGGAACGCCAGCGAAATTCGATGCAACGCCCGAGAAGGTCAGAACTGTTGGGCGCAGCCAGCGTGGCAGATTGCCAAGCACCACAGCCCAGGCCAGAAAGAAGCCGATCAATGCGCCACCGAGCGCTGATGCGAGGCTTACTTTGATCGAAATCCAGTAGGCACTCATAATCTGAGGCTGGAAGAGATCATAGACATTCTGAAGCGTGAAATTGCCATCGGGGTCCTGAAACGCACCGATGATGAGATACATTGTCGGCCAAAGCAGGAACAGAATGGCAAACAAGAAGAAAGGCGCGACGCCAATCCACGATAGCGGCAACTGACGCTTTCGCACCCCGCTGACCGGTGCGGTTGTTTCGGCTGATGAACTCATGCGTTCTTTCTTTAAGGCATAATCCCGAAGAGCGGTTCGCTTTTTCGGATGTGATTATGCGTGAAGTAAAGAGACAATGATCTCTTTCGGTCCAGATTCAATACAGTGTTTGCCGGATCTAAAAGTTCAGGAAGCAATGCGACGACCATTTCTGGTCGTCGCATGCCATAACAGGGTGAGTTAAAGCGATTTTTGTGCGTCCAAGAGGGCGTACAGCGCTCTAAATCCTCTTACTGAACGTTTGCGCCAACAACGCTGTCCCAGTTCTTGGTGATTTCTGCCTGAGCGGCTTCAATCTGTTCAAGAGTTGGGAAGATAGCCTTTTCATAGGCTTCTGCAGGTGGAAGCTTGTCGAGCAGTTCCTGTGGGATCTTGCCAGCCTTCGCCATTGCATTGAAGCGGATCGGGTGGCAGTAGCCCTTCAGATAGCCAAGCTGACCTTCGTCGGAATACAGGTGCTCCATCCACAGCTTTGCAGCGTTTGGATGCGGCGCGTAAGCGCTGATCGCCTGAACGTAAACGCCAGCAACAACGCCCGATTTTGGAATTACGGTTTCGATTTCCGGGTTGCCCTTCAGGGTATCACGGTCTGCGAGAGCGTTATAATCCCAACGAATAACGATTGGGGTCGATCCCTGTGCCAGCGAAGCAGCCTTGCCGATGACTGGTACGAAGTTGCCGTTGGCGTTAAGTTCCTTGTAGAATTCAAGACCCTTCTTGCCAGCTTCGGCACCAGGTTCCGCGCCGCGCGCGATGCCTGCAGCGTGAACCCCCAGGATTGCCTGTGCGGAAACGCGTGGATCACCAGCGAGAGCAACCGAGTTTGCGTAATCGCTCTTGAGCAGGTCTTCCCAATCCTGTGGGACGTCTTTAACGATGTCTTTGTTCACTTCGAAACCAAGAACGCCGTAATAGTCGCCGTACCAGTAACCTTCAGGGTCCTTGGCGCTGTCTGGAATTTCGTCCCAGGTTGCGACCTTGTAAGGCTGGATCAGGCCGTCTTTCTTGGCGGTGGTGCCGAAAGCAAAGCCAACGTCGATCACGTCAGGAGCCTGTGGGCCCTTGTTATCCTTGTTTGCCTTGATAGCTTCAATTTCGTCGCCCGAACCAGCATCAGGGTTCAGTTCGTTGACCTTAAGGCCATACTTGTCTTTGAAGCTTTTGATGATTTCGCCGTAGCCACACCAGTCGTGCGGTAGCGCGATTGTGGTCAGTTCGCCTTCGGCCTTTGCCGCAGCGATGAGCTCAGCTGATGGTTCAGCAGCAGCAATAGAAACCCCGCCAACAGCGATTGCAGTCGATAGCGACAGCAGGCGCGCAGTAAATCCAAGCATTGTTTGACTCCCCTGTTAAAGTCGGGCGAACGCTCCCGGTCGATTCCAGTGTTCGCGCACTCCCGATAGCCGTCCTAGATGACGGTTGGATGACAGTTTGCTCAATGTCACAAAATGTCAACGGCGGAAAGTGAAACACGTTTTCAGGGACTTAGCAATTGATCCAAAGGAGTTAACTGCATTTTTATGACAATAAATATGACAAAGGTTCCGTCACTGTCACAATTTAAAAAGACGCTTTTCCTAAAGCGACAGGAGTTTGTCTGCGCGCGGCATGGAGTGCGCAGCGCACTTTCAAACGAAAAATTTTGAAATACTTACGAAGCGGTTTCGGTTTCGTATGAAATCAAATCTGGATTATTTAGTGACCGCCGCCGCCACCTCCAGCTGCTTGCTTTGGCTTGCGTAACATCACGGCACAAGCTGCGAGCGTGCAGAACATCATCGTGAGTATGAAGAATACGTCGATAAAGGACATGAGCGTTGCCTGCTGGCGCACCATGCCCGACATTTTGGAAATGGCGATTGTCGCGCCATCCAGGCCGGCTGAATTATACTTAGCAGTCAGGTTTGCCAACATCTGCTCAGCCTCGGCATTGCCCCAGCGCACATGTTCAGCCAAACGCTCATAGTGCATATCGCTGCGACGGGTGAGAATGGTGTTGATGACCGCCAGACCAACAGCACCACCGAGATTTCGGGTCAGGTTGAAAAGACCGGAAGCGTTTTTCAGCAGCGCAGGCGGCAAGGTGCCGAGCGCCAGATTGTTGATCGGCACCATGCAAAGCATCAGCGAACAGCCGCGCAGGATCTGCGGCAGCAGAAGCTCATAGAAATCCCAGTCAGCAGTCAGCCCTGTGACCATCCATGTTCCCGCGGCAAAGCCAAGGAAGCCGATCATCATCATCAGGCGAGGGTCCATGCGCGTCGACAGGAATCCTGCGAGCGGTGCAGTAAAGAACATGGCAAGGCCGCTGACAAACAGCGCTTCCCCGATCATCAGGGCGTCGTAACCCCGGATGCTACTGAGAAAGAGGGGATAAAGATAAGTGAGGCCATAAAGGCCAACACCCATCACAAACGAGAACAGTGAGCCAAAGGCAAAGTTGACATTCTTGAAGGCACGTAAGTCCACAATGGGTTCTTCGGCTGTGAACGCTCGGAAGAAGAAGAGAATGCCGCCTATCACCATCACGCCGCTCAGAATGAAGATCGCTTCATCCTGCAGCCAGTCGTTGCGCGGTCCTTCTTCAAGCACGTATTCCATCGAGCCTAAGAAGGCTGCCATGCCCGCGAGGCCCCACCAGTCGAATTTGCTGAGAAGCGAGCTGTCGCCTTCGTCGAAGTCAATGAGGTTCCAAGCTGCGATTGTGACGAGTATGCCTGGTCCGACATTAACAAGAAACAGCCAGTGCCACGAGAATGCGTGGCTGAGATAGCCGCCAACGGTCGGGCCGATGGTTGGTGCAAGCGTCGCGACAAGGCCGATCATCGGCGATACGATGGAGCGCTTTGATGGCGGGAAGATCGTGAATGCGGCTGCAAACACACTCGGGATCATACCGCCGCCGATGAAGCCCTGAATGGCACGATAGACGATCATCTGATCGATATTGGTGGCAGTTGCGCAGAGCATGGAGGCAAGCGTGAAGCCAGCGGCGGAAACCGTAAACAGCACGCGGGTGGAGACAAGACGTCCGAGGAAGCCTGACAGCGGGATCATGATGACCTCCGCAATCAGATAGGAAGTCTGAACCCACGAGATTTCATCGGAACTCGCGCTGAGGCCTGCCTGAATTTCGGACAGCGATGCAGACACAATCTGGATGTCCAGAATTGCCATGAACATGCCGAACACCATTGCAAGAAAGGCAATTGCCTTCTTGGGATCGATGCGATCTTCTGCGGGAGCCATAGGCCCCATCGTGGTGTTTGCAGCCATGAAGGCGCACTCCGAATAGGAAGAGGAACGGCGCGCGAAACTTGTCCGCTGCGCTACCAAATTTTTCTAATGAGCCGTTTTCACGCGCATACCGAAAGCTGTTTCCTAAATCCGGATATGCGCTCTGCAAAGTAATCGCTTCTTTAGTTGACCTTGTCTTCAGGTGCGGTGCGGGTGTCCACATCAACCGTCACGCTGAGACCTGCACGAATTTTGCCCGAATCGAGCGCTTCCTGCGGGATCATGATACGAACCGGAACACGCTGGACGATCTTGGTGAAGTTGCCCGTCGCATTTTCAGGTGGCAGCAGCGAGAACACGGCGCCCGATGCCGGAGCAACCGATGCGACCTTGCCTTCTAAGTAAGGGCCGTCGATGGCATCAACATAGATACGCGCAGTTTCGCCGGTTTTGATGTGGCCGAGTTGCGTTTCCTTGAAGTTGGCATCGATATAGAGCGCATTCACAGGAACGAGTGCTGCGATCTTCTGGCCAGCCGAAACGAGATCGCCCTTCTTGCCGGAAAGATTGCCGACAACACCGTCAAAAGGCGCGCGCAGGGTGGTGAAATTGAGGTCTCGCGCAGCTTTGTCGCGGGCGAGCTCCAGCGAACGCATGGTGCTTTCCGCTTCCTTATACTGCGCATTCAGCACTTCGATATTCGCATTTGCCGAAGCAATCTGCGCATTCGAGCCGGCAAGCTTTGCCTTGGCCTGATCGAGCGCTGACTGTGCGTTATCGAGTTCGGACTGTGCAGAGAAGCGCGTATCATGCAGCTTCTGCACGCGGACCATCGTGCTTTCGGCATTCTTCAGAACGGCCTGCGAAGCCTGTTCGTCTGCCTGCGCCTGCTGCAAACTCGCCTTCGAAGCGTCAACCTGCGCATTGATGCGTGCAAGTGTCTGTTTCTGCGTGTTGAGCTTGGCTTCCGCATCGTCAAGCGCGATCTGATAGTCGCCAGCATCGAGCTGGAAGATCACATCGCCAGCTTTAAGGTGCTGGTTGGCGACAACTGGAATGTTTTCGATATAGCCGGTGACTTTCGGAGCAATCGATGCAATGTCGCCCTGCACATAAGCGTCGTCCGTTGAAACCATGAAGCGGCCAACCGTCCACCAGTCATAACCATACCAAAGGCCGCCAGCGACAGCAACAATGAGAATGCCCGGAAGCAGAACGCGCTTCCCGAAGCCTTTTTTCTTTCCACCCTTTGCGTCAGTGGGCGGGGCGCTTGGTGCTGCCGTATCCGGAGCAGTCCGCGGAGCAGGCCGTTCCCCCATGGGTTCGGCGTTCACTCTGGACTGTTCTCCCTGACCAGCGGGTGTAGGGAATGGACGGATATCAGCCGTATCAACAGACTTGGGGGCGGACATAAGGCAAACTTTCTGTATAACCGCTTCAACGAACCGCTTGGTTCGATGTTGACTTAGAGCAATAAGTCGCCCATATCAAGTGACATCGAACCGTTTGGTTCGAAAAAGTTGCGAGTTTTATACAATGAATCGTGAACAATGCTTAAAGGAAGGTCCTGATGCCACCGTCGACGGTAGCGGTTCAGACCCGATCGCTTGCGAAACCGATGCGGAAAGCACGCGCACGCGCCTTGGTGCAGGACAGGATCCGATAAAGCGTCAGCAAATTCTCGAAGGCGCCCAGAACGTGTTTCTGCGTATGGGCTTTGATGCTGCCAGCATGAACGACATCACACGGGAAGCTGGTGTCTCCAAGGGAACGATTTACGTTTACTTCAACAGCAAGGAAGATCTGTTTGTCGCTTTGTGCGAGCATTATCGCATGACGACATTTAGCCAGATGGTTGCCAAAATCGACAAGGGATTCTCCACGCGCGAAGAGCTCGCCGATTTTGGTGTGACACTGGTCACGCTTATTACATCGACCACAGCGATCCGAGCGCAGCGCATCATTCTTGGGGTTAGCGAACGCAAGCCGGAATTGTCGGCACGTTTTTATGAACGCGGTCCCAAGCGTAGTCACTTGATTATGTCAGACTTTCTGTCCAGGATGATTGACGCTGGAGAGCTGGAGCCGTTCGATCCGCTGGAGAAAGCCTATCAACTCACGGATCTGTTTCTGTCGGGACTTTATCGGCCTCGCCTCTTTGGCGTCCTGACGGAGCCGCCTTCCGAGCACGCTATTTCCAAGAATGTCGAGAATGCGTTAGAGTTTTTCTTCAGGGCATACGGAAAAAAACAGTCTGATGTTTCAAAATAGTACATCGGGCTCGCGCCGAGACGCTGTTTCACGGAAATCTCATTTGTAAATCATTTTTCATTTGCCCCTGCCTTATTTCGACATGCTTTTTGTGTGTAATACATAGCAATCAATTTATTGCGGGTTGCATAGCAGCCCATTTTTTATGTGACTTATAAGTGATTGAAGGCCTGATGAAGACGATTCGCCGCCGGTATTTTTTGGCGCCAGATGAAGCTCGTTCATGCTTTATTACCAAGGATATTATGCAATGACTCTCGACTTAATTCATTTCCCAAATTTCAAAAAGACATTCTTCGGCACGTCGTTTCAGGGCGACTCTTTGGCACTTCTGACGCGTATCCGAGATGAAATCGGATGTCGTTACATTATGCACACCTATCGTGGGCGAGTAGGGGATTGTACGAAGACAAACTCGTCTGACCTAACTGTGGTTATGACGTTTCCTTCGAGTTGGGTCACACGGTACTCGACAAAAAACTATTTTGTAGTTGATCCGATTTTCCAGGAGGATGCTCCTTACTTCAGAAATGATTCCGGCGGCATTGTGCGGGATCTCAAATTGGACGCGGATGTCTGTCCAGATGTAGCGGAGATGATGCAAGATGCCGAGAAGCACGGACTCGGCAATGTTTTCCTCGCCGTTTCTGCACGCAATCCGAAAGCAGCATCTGGTTGCACACTATTTTGTTTTGATCTGGGCGAGGGAGAACCGCGCGATTATTTCGTCTCCAGGATGCGTCCACGATTGCTTAGCGTTTCCGGCATCATTCACAATAAGCTCTGCGGGTGTGACGAAACGAAATCTGCTGCATCACTTTTGACCCCGCGTGAGATTGACTGTCTGCGATGGGCTGCAAATGGCAAAACCGATGGTGAGATCGCGGAAATTCTCAGCATTGCTCGTTGGACCGTTGTGACCTATCTTCAAAATGCGAAGATCAAGCTCAACTGTTCAAACCGGACGTCTGCTGTGGCGACCGCCCTTTCGCTGGGCCTTATTGAGATGCCCGAAGTGGCGCATCTGATTTAATTTCGGGGTCAGCGCCAAACTGTTGACACCGGGCGCTCAAGCTTCCGATGCTTCCTGGCCACATGAGTTAGGCGATTTTTCGCAATGGAAGCCGCGCGCTGTCTATTGCGTCGATTAGCCTTGTCGTGTTCTGCGCAGGATTTTCATCGGGATTCTCGAACACGATATGGCTGAGTTCCACGCTAGCGGTCTTGCCTGAAAGGGTGAGCCGGAAGTAGGCATAGACACCCCTACTACGAAACTCCATGTCGAGAACAATGGAAGGGGGGCCGTACCAGTCGCACTGGAACTCACCGCCATGCCCCAGCTCGAGAGTACCAGGGAAGAAATGCAACTCCGTCGCCGAAGCGACGATATCGGCAATGTTTGCAAACAATTCGCAGCGTATGAAGGCGATATAGTCGGCAGGATCAACTAGTCGAAGTTCAGCAACGACTTCTCGGATGTTTTCGGCAATGATTGCCTCGCGTTCGTTTGAGAATTGAAGACTCTTCATCGTGTAACCGCCGATCAGTAAGAACAGACTGATAATATATTAGAATATTCTAAAGTCATCTGAAAACCTGTCATCGTATAGTATGCCGGGCATTGATGACGCGGATCAGTTCGGCGACCGCCTTATAGAATTCAGGTGCGATCATCTGGTCGACATTCACCTGCTTATAGAGAGCACGTGCCAATTGTACATCCTCAAATACTGGAATGGAATTTGCGGTTGCTATTTCTCTTATCTTGAGGGCGATGAGATCTTGTCCTTTTGCAACAACGATTGGTGCTGCCTCCTCATGAGGTCGATAGCGTAATGCTACAGAAAAGTGGGTCGGATTTGCGACAATCAGCGTGGCTGTTGGAACTGCGTTGATCATGCGGCGCCGAGCGCGGTCGCGGCCCAGCGAGCGCAGCCGTGCTTTAACCAGTGGATCGCCTTCTGACTGCTTGAGCTCGTCCTTTATTTCCTGCTTGGTCATGCGCAGTTCCTGTTTCCAGTGAATGCGCGACCATGCAAGATCGAAGCCGGCAATCGCGGTGATCGCGAGGACATTTGCCACCAAAAGCCGCACGAGATTCTCACGCAGAAACTCGGGTAATGCGCTCGGGTCGGTAGCGACCGCTTCGGTGAAGAGGTTATTGCCTTTGAAGAAGACAAAGAAAACGATCACGCTGGCGGCAATGAATTTTGCCAATGATTTGAGAAATTCGACCTGACCGGCACGACCGAAAATGCGCGTCCAGCCTTTGAGCAAGGAAATGCGCGATGCTTGTGGGCGAATACGTTCACCGACCAATCGCGGCGCATTTTGGAAGACAGAAGCAGCAATACCTGCAAGTGGAATGATGATGAAGACCGGAATGAGGGCTGCACCGACAGAAAGCGACAGAATGCCAAACAGATGGCTTGCATCTTCCGCGCTGTTTAGAGACCAATCTTCTGGACGGTCCATTAGTTCGCGCAAGAAAACAGCCAGTTTGGTTGTTGCGGGTGCCGCGACGAAGACCGCAATCACCAGAAAGGATGCGATACCAGCAAGGATTGGCGTTTCGCGGGAGAAAGGCATGTTGCCCTTGTCCAAAGCGTCGCGGATCTTTTTCTCGGTCGCGTCCTCGGTTTTACTCTCTTTATCGGTATCGTCGGACATATGTTACACGCAAGATTAGAGCGCATTCCGAACAGTGTGAAACGGTTTTTCGGACAGAGATGCGCGTTAGGACAGTTGACTAGAATGCCGATCCGCTCCAATCAGTTCGGCGCCCTATTTCGGGTCTGCGCCTGGATCGAGAGTGATGATACCGCGCTCAGAAAGATCGATAGCGATGCGTGCAATTGCGCGCCGTGCGTTTGCGATGTTCTGACTGGTGATGTTGCCTTGTTCGGCTGCCAATTCGCTTTCGACCATACGGCGACCGCGTGTGGAAAGCGAGGATAGCACCATTTCCTGAAGAGACGTGTCGGCACCACGCAATGCGGTTGCAATCTGTTCGGTCTGGACTTCATCGAATAGCAGAAGACGGGCGCGTTGCGAGAGACGTTCGACATCTTCAAAGTTGAAGAGTTTCGCCTTGATGCGTGCGATGTCGTCTTGACTGAGATCTTTGAGACTAGACATGAGCTCTTCCATCTCCTGCCGGTCGAGCTGGTTGAAGATATTGGCGATCTGGCCGTGATGGGCTTTGACAGGGCCTGCATCGGTGCGGCCGAGCAGGTCGCGGCGCAATACATCTTCCAGAAGATCGGCTGCAGCTGGTGCAACATTCCCAATATGCAGCGAACGCTGCACGACGGCACTGCGCAACTGTGGCGGTAGACTTACAAACATGCGGGCGGCGAGATCCGATGGCAGCTTGGAGACGATATAAGCGATGATCTGCGGATGCTGATCCGAGAGATAGGCCTGCAGGCTCTCAACCGGCAGTCTCGCAAGTTGTACCCAAATGGATTCCTGAACTAGCTGCGGCTGAACGCGCTCTTCAAACACGGCATCGGCTTCGTCTTGCGGCAAGGCTTCGCGCAGCAGGCCTTCAAAGCGCTGTGCTGCCTCTGAAACGGGCGCGCCTTCGGCAAATGAATCTTCGAACTGTTTCACCAGATGTTCAAAGTCGAGCGGTGAAATGGGTTCAAGCGTGCGGGCATGGCCTGCAAGCTTGCGCAAATCGTCGGCGTTGAAATGTTTGAGCAGCCGAGCGGCAGAAGGGCGGCCGATTGCGACAAGGATCGCAGCCGCTTTCTGCGGACCGGAAAGAGTGTCAACCACTCCGCTTGTGCTGTCATCGAGAGGCTTCTGCGATTCATTATCGGCCATGGTCGATCCGTTACTTACCGATGATTTCGGTGAGGCTGACGCCGAAGCGCGAAGAATCGTCTTCAAGAACGATAACTTCACCGCGCGCAATCACTCGCCCATTGACGACGATATCGACCGGGTCGCCGATCTGCTTGTCGAGGGTGATAACAGCACCGCGACCAAGCTTCATTAGATTGGCGACAGGCATGGTTGTTCCGCCCAGCACGACCTGAACGTCGACCGGAATGCCCATGATGAGCTCGAGATTGGGCTTCGCTGCGCCTGTCTTTTCAGCGCGCGGCTTATCTTCCTGCAACTCTTCGATTGCTTCGTCGAGCTCATGCTGCATTTCTTCATCCTTGTTCTTGCTCATGCCTGCCCCGCAATTTCAACGGTCGCCTTCTTGACGGCGCGACGTACGAAAACAGGTAATGCGTTCTTTTCTTTTGGCGAAGGCTCGCTCATAGGAGGAAAAGGCTGCTCCTCAATACGAGCAACTGCTGCCGTAACATTGCGCGCCTGATGCACATCACGGGAAAGAGCCTTTCGCACTCGGTTCAGCTCCTCAATCGCTTCATCCATTTCCCGACGAACGCGGGCAGTTTCAGCGATACGGGCTTCAATGCGGACGGTTTCATCTGCAAGATCGGTACGCTGGTTCTGCAAAGATTTTGCAACGCGCTCCAGACCGTTGGAGGCCGCAGCCACACGAAGCGTTAGCAACTTGCCCAGCTTGATTGTCTCATTGGCCTTGCGCCCGACGATGATGAGCGCGCCGAGCGAGCCGAGAGCCATCAGCGTGGAAAGTATGTTAGCCAGCAACAAGCTCATCGATGAGATCCTCTTCCTGATTGACCGCATCGCCAACCTTGACTGTAAAGTGAATGCCGGACTTCCCGAGCGTGCATTTGAAAAGCTGCTGATCGCCAGCACGCAAACGCACCTGTTCCATTGCATCCGTCGGCAGCTTCAGAACCTGACCGATTTCAAGTTTTGAAAGAACGTCGAGCGTTAGGCTTCCTTGCTGGATGAAGGCTTCAAGCTCGATCCGTGCGCGGCTGACTTCGCTGCGCATTCGCTTGCTCCAAGCAGGATCTGCTTGATCCAGCGGGCGGCGCAGGAATGCAGCCACGGCGTCTTGCATCGGCTTATGAGTGCTGCGGGGCAAAAGAAGATGCACGGCCCCTGTCTTACCTGCCGCTACCACATCAATGCGGCAGACGAAGAGGCGCGAATGCTCGAATTCGTCGCGGTTGAACTCGGCCGTGTCCGTGCATTCGCCAGCGGCAAACAGCGCCTGCGAAGTGGTTGCGAATACCTGATCAAGAGCTGCAGCCATGTGAGACGTCAGTAGGCTCGAGATTTTGCGCTCCAGCAAACCGAACGGACGTTCCAGATCGAAGTTGCCGAGATTTCCCTGTGCGCCAAACATGGCCTCAATGACAGAAAATACCATTGCCGCATCGGCGGTTAGGTAAAGTGTACATCCCCAACGATCGGCTTTGAGGGGCGCGATGATCGCAGCCTTACCCATGATGGCATCGAATGAAGCATTGTCCGCAGCTTCAACCTGGCCTGCTTCCGCATCAAATGCAGCAGCGCTGCCCTGTTTGAGACGGCCGCAAAAATGCGCAGACGCATCCTTGAACACGTGTGAAAGCGACTTCAGATCGTCGCCCGACAATCCTGCCGCTCGTAACAGATTTTCAGCAAGCGCGTCGTTTTTGCGGCTCTGGCCCTGAGTGGTCATATCAGGCTGCCTGCTGGATCGGCGTTGTCGCCATTGTTTCCTGCTCGACAACGTCGATGCTTGGACGTTCATAAGCTGAGATGGTCTTGCGGCCGTATTCAACGGCGATCTGTGGCAGAGAACCGTTCATATATGCAAGCAGTGTCTGCTTAACTACGGTGTAAAGACGGTTATTCTTGTCTCGCGTCGACTTGATCTTGGTAGCAATCGGGCCAACGACACCATAGGAAAAAAAGATACCCGCGAAGGTACCAACAAGCGCCGCACCAATCAGATGGCCCAGTACTTCGGGGGACTGGTTGAGCGCACCCATCGCTTTAATAACACCAAGAACAGCTGCGACGATACCTAGGGCCGGCAGCGCTTCGGAAATGCTGACCATCGCCTGGTAAGGCTTGAGCTTGTCGCGCGAAAGCGTGTGGATTTCTTCATCCATAAGCGCTTCAATTTCATGTGAGCGAACATTGCCAACGATGATAAGGCGGCAATAATCGCAGATGAAGTGGATGAGATCGTCTCTCTTCAGGATGCTGGGATATGCCTGAAAGATCGGCGATTCCTTGGGGTTGTCGATATGGGCTTCCACTTCGTTGCGCGACTTGGCGCGCAGCTCACGCATCAGGCTATAAAGCAATCCGAGAAGATCGAGATAATCACGCTGCTTTGGCACTGCATTGGTGAAGGCCTCAACGCAAGCCTTGCCCGTATCTTTCACAAGTGAAAACGGGTTGGCGATGAAGAATGTGCCAAGGGCTGCGCCAAGAATAATGACGAATTCCCACGGCTGAACAAGCACGCCGACGTGACCGCCCATGGCGATGAAACCGCCGAGCATACAGCCCAGTGTGATGGCGAGGCCGATGAGAATACCCAAAGCGCAAGACTCCCGTTGGTTCGAACTTATTTCGCACTCTAGGGAATGCGCCTTGCGCGAAGCTTGTCACATGACGCTAAAATGCATCAGCTTCGGACAAGCTTGAGGCTGCATAAAGGTTGCGAAAAATTGCAGGGGGTTCTCGCTTGGTCAACACGATGATGAGTTATCGGCTGATCGCGTCCGATATGACGCGGTCGTTGCAGCGTGTTTCGAAGGAGCCGCTGGTCGAGCGAGAAACCGCCTATTACAAAGAGAACATCGGCAAGGTGAAATCCATTGATGATTTCATGTCTGACACCCGACTCTATAACTATGCCATGAAGTCATTCGGCCTGGAAGACATGGCCTATGCTAAGGCTTTCGTTCGTAAGATACTCACTGAGGGCGTCAAAGACGATGACGCCATGGCGAACAAGCTGACCGACAAGCGGTATAAAGAGTTTGCGACGACATTCGATTTTGCAGGCAAGGGTGAAAAAGCCACCGACGGCACGGCCGCCCAGCAAGGTGTGATGGATAAGTATATCCGTCAGACACTGGAGACAGAGGCTGGCAGCCAGAACGAGGGTGTCCGTCTGGCACTCTATTTCGAGCGCAAAGCGTCCACCATTACCAATGCGTACGAAATCCTTGGCGATAAGGCTTTGCTAACCGTTATGCAGACAACGTTTGGCTGGCCCTCGGTGATGTCAAATGCCGACATCGACAAGCAAGCGAAGATGATCGAGGCCAAAGTCGATTTTTCGAGAATGTCAGATCCTGATTATGTATCGAAGATGATCTCGCGCTTCACGGCCATGTACGAGATGAACAATCCAACCACGAGCAGCCCTGCATCTATCGCCTCGCTGTTGTTGGGTGGCACGTCATCGGTCGGCATATCGTCGAGCATTCTGACTACTTTGCAGAACTTCAAGCCGGGCGGACGTTGATAAATGCAAAATAATTCCATCTACGTAGGGCTGTCTTCCCTTGTCACACTTGAACGGCGGATGGATGCCATTGCGCATAATGTGGCAAATATTTCGACGCCGGGCTTTCGCGGCGAAGGCACGAAATTCAATACAATCGTCTCCAACAAGGCAAGCGAAGACGTAAGCTTCGCGACAGCAGGCAAGAGCTATATTCGCACAGAAGCGGGCTCAATGCTGGAAACCGGTAATCCTTTTGATGTTGCCGTCAAAGGCGATGCCTGGATGTCGGTCAACACCCCGCAGGGTGTTGTCTATACTCGCGACGGCCGCATGAAGATGATGCCAACCGGTGAACTGGTGTCTGTCACAGGCAATTCGGTTCTGGATGTGGGCGGTGCGCCTATCGTTCTCAATCCGGATGGCGGTGCGCCGAAGATTTCCAGTGACGGTGCTGTCTACCAGAACGGCGCACAGATCGGTGCAATTGGCCTGTTCTCGATACCAGTAGATGCCGATCTCACCTATGCAGGCAATTCCGGTGTTGTACCAAGTAAGCCCGCGCAGGCTGTCGTTGACGATATGAGTGTTGGAGTTGTGCAGGGGATGATCGAAGGTTCCAATGTTGATGGCATGACGGAAATGACCCGTCTCATCAGCGTTAGCCGAGCTTTTGAGCAGGTGAATAATCTACTTTCACAACAGGAAAGCACAGTGGCTGAAGCCATCAGGACGCTGGGCTCCAAAAACGGATGACTCCTGACTTACCGCTCGCGCGGCTCGCCGCCTTTGCCCGCCAACAATCGATAGCGCCAAAGTCTCTGACAGGAATTGGCGGTACGGTGAGCGATGTGTCGCGTTCGGCGATTGCAGTGCGGGGCCTCTCGCGCAATGCGCGCTTGGGTGATGCGGTGGCTATCCGCACTGACAGTGGTCAGAGCCTTGCTGAGATCATTCGTGTGGCTGATCATCAGGTGCTTGCGAAGCCGTTCGATGATCGTATAATTCCCTCACTTGGCGCTGCTGTGTTTGAAGAAGGGCCGCTTCGCATTCGGCCTGCGCCGGAATGGCGGGGCAGGGTAATCAATGCATTGGGCGAAGCGGTGGATGGAAAAGGCTCACTCCAACCCGGTTTACGCCCCATGGCATCGGAAAACCTTCCACCAGCTGCGTTGCGACGCGCACGCGTGGATCGCGGATTGCGGACCGGCGTCAATGTAATCGATATTTTCACGCCGCTCTGTTTTGGGCAACGTATCGGCATTTTTGCAGGCTCAGGTGTGGGTAAATCCACCTTGCTCGCCATGATGACCCGCGCTGCCGATTTCGATACGGTTGTTCTGGCACTGACCGGTGAACGCGGTCGCGAAGTGCGCGAGATGCTCGAAGAAACAATGGCGGGGCATCTCGATAAAACGGTAACGGTGGTTGCGACCGGCGACGAAAGCCCGATGATGCGCCGCCTTGCCCCTAATACAGCAACCGCGATTGCGGAATATTTCCGCGATCTTGGACAGAATGTCCTGCTGATTGTAGATTCCGTCACACGCTTTGCCCATGCTGCGCGCGAGGTGGCTATTGCCGCGGAAGAGCCGCCGGTATCGCGGGGTTATCCGCCAAGCGTGTTCAGTCAGTTACCGCGTTTGCTAGAGCGCGCTGGTCCCGGCATTACTGACGCGGGTGGCAGTATCACGGGCATTTATTCGGTGCTGGTCGATGGTGACGATCACAATGACCCGGTCTCCGATACCATTCGCGGCACGTTGGATGGGCATATTGTTCTTGATCGCGCAATTGCGGCTCAGGGACGTTATCCGGCAGTCGATATTCCTGCATCGGTTTCGCGTCTGGCAAAACATAACTGGACACCAGAACAGCGCAAGCTTGCCACTCAGTTGCGCAGTATGGTTGCACGTTTTGAAGAGACGCGCGATCTGCGTGCGATTGGTGCCTATCAGAAGGGTAATGACGGATTGCTGGATCAGGCCGTCGATTTTGTTCCGCGCATTTATGATGCGCTCCAACAATCGCCTGAGACAGGGCTGTCTGCTGACCCCTATCACGATCTTGCCGCGGCACTGCGCGGGGAAAAACAGGCATGAAGGTCATGAAGACGGGTTCGCGTAAAACCATGGAAGAGTCCATTCTTGCTGACTTGGCAGCAGAGGTGGAAGCTGCGACTGTGAGGGAAACCAAAAAGCCGCAAAGTCAGGTTGACCGCTATCTCAAGATTGCGGCGATCACACTTGCTGTTGGCTGCTCGATGCTTCCGTTCGTCACCTATCTTCAGCGTGTCGATCTGAGCCAGGATAAGAAGACCGACAGCAAGATTGTTGATCCGCTTGACCGCTCCGACCAGAAGACCGTGCGTCATTTTCCGTCCTTCCGCCCGAATGATCAAGTCGCCCCGAGCGAGGATATCGACACCACCACAACAGGTTCGGTCATGTCGAACGGCAAGGGTTTGCCTGGAACAGGTGCGGGTAATGGTCGTGAAGGCGGCGAGAGGCAGACATTGCCAAAGCCGGTATTCGCATTGCGGGAAGTGGTCGGCGGTATGGCGATGATCGAAGATACGTCGGGCTATTGGTTCGTGGAAAAGGGTTCGCTCCTGCCAGACGGCAGCCATCTGGTTTCCATCGGCCGGGGTAATCAGGTCGGAATGTGGAAGCTGACGACATCATCTGGCGATGTGATCGAAATGCGCAGATGAGGCCATGAGCTGGCCTTTTTGAAGCTTGCGTAAATCTGCCTTGAAAACAGATTGGTTCACTTCTCTGAATCAGAGTCGATATTAATATAACTATCTGATTTAAATATATTTTATGAACGTTATCCAAGTGTTGGAATGCTCTGCCTTTGCGAAACCTTGCTCTACGCAAGCTTGACGCAAGTTCCGGCCTTTAAGTTAACGAACTGTAAAGGCGGGAAACTCAATGAGCTCCATTCATCTTTTCGATCTGGCTGCAAGGCAGGCGCAGTGGTTGTCGGTACGACAGGCCACGGTTGCAGGCAATGTCGCCAATGCGAATACGCCAGATTTCCGGGCGCGCGACGTTCAGCCCTTCGCTGACGTGCTGGACAAAACCCAGCTCACCATGGCTGCAACAAGCTCGCAGCATCTAGAGGTTGAGGCGAATGGCATCGCAGGCGCGCGGCTGCGCCCGGAAGATATCACCGAGCAGACCCATTCGGGCAATACGGTCGATGTCGAGCGAGAAATGATGAAGGCAGGCGAGATCTCGCGTGAATATTCGCTTAACACAAGCATCGTCAAAGCGTTTCACCGTATGATGATGACTGTAGCGAAGGGGTAAGCCGTGTCGGATGCCTTGCAAAATACCCTCAAGATTGCCGCGTCAGGACTGTCGGCTCAGTCGACCCGGTTGCGCATCGTTTCTGAAAATCTTGCCAATGCGCAGGCGACAGCCAAGACCGCCGATACCGATCCTTACCGCCGCAAAACTGTATCCTTCCGCACTGAAATCGAACAGGGTACGGGTGCTGCCGAAGTCAGGGTTGCTGAAGTCGGTAAGGATACGTCGGCCTTTATCGAACAATATGACCCAAGCCATCCGGCAGCGGATGCGCGTGGCTATGTGAAATATCCAAACGTCAACATGGTCGTCGAGATGGCGGACATGCGTGAAGCTAACCGTTCTTACGAAGCCAATTTGCAGGTCGTCAAACAAGCCCGAGAGCTGATTTCAATGACCATCGATCTCCTGAGGAGCACATAATGTACGACTCAATCATGAGTGTTTCGGCGCGAAACGCTCTATCGCGTCTTTCTGAAACGGTTGCTGAAAAGAGCGTGGGCTCGACCTCGGCCCCGCAAGCTATTCCAACAACGTCCGGCGCTTCTTTCGGAGAAGTACTGTCGCAGATGACGGATTCCGTCGGACAGAAGCTACAGGCCGCGGAAGCCAAATCGATCCAGGGCATCAAGGGCGACGCACCGCTGCGTGATGTGGTCGGTTCGGTCATGGAGGCTGAGCAGTCGCTTCAGACGGCAATCGCGATTCGTGACAAGATCGTACAGGCCTATCTCGAAATCAGCCGTATGCCGGTTTGAGTGCTCTCAGTGAATAAGGACCTGCTATGAAAGCCCTGACGATTGCCGCAACCGGTATGAACGCCCAGCAGCTCAATCTGGAAGTGATCGCCAACAACATCGCCAATATCAATACGACAGGCTTCAAGCGTGCCCGCGCTGAGTTCTCCGATCTTCTCTATCAATCGGAACGGACAGCTGGAGTGCCAAATCAGGCCAATCAGGCAATCGTTCCCGAAGGCGCGCTGGTCGGGCTTGGTGTTCAGACAGCCGCAGTGCGTAATCTGCATATTCAGGGCAGCTTCAATCAAACCGGCAATCCCTATGACGTGGCGCTGACGGGTCGCGGCTGGTTCCAGATCCAGAGCCCGACGGGAGAAACGCTTTACACGCGCGCTGGTGCATTCAACAAGAATGCCGACGGCCAGCTGGTAACGCTCGATGGCAATCCGGTCGAACCTGCGATCACCATTCCACCTGACGCCATTGAGGTTACCGTTACAGAGACCGGTCAGGTTTTCGCCAAGCTGCAGGATCAGGTCAATCAGGTCGATCTCGGTCAGCTGACACTTGCCAATTTCACCAACGAAGCCGGTCTGGAGCCACTGGGTGGCAATCTCTACCGCGAAACGGAAGCCTCTGGTGGCCCGTTGGTCGGTGTCCCGGGTGATCCGGGCTATGGCGCGATCAAGCAGGGTTACCTCGAAGCATCAAACGTCGATCCGGTGAAGGAAATCACCGATTTGATTTCGGCACAGCGTGCCTATGAAATGAACTCGAAGGTCATTCAGGCAGCTGACGAAATGGCCGCTACTGTATCGAAGAATCTGCGCTAAAGCATCAGAAATGCTTTCTTTTTGTTTCCACGCACATCTTGGTCCGAAAACCGGTTCCGCTTTTCGGGATGTGCTCCAACGGTGATGGCGATGAGTTATGCGAAGGCGATTTCCCGGAAAACAAGGCTGGTCACTGCCGCCCTTCTGCTGTCCGCAGTAATGGGGTCTGCGACCATGGCCGTAAGCGCTGCCGACCGCATAGCTTTTGTCGTGCCTTCGGCAACCGTCTATCCCGGTCAGATTGTAAGCGATACCGCACTGCTGGAAAAGAAGTTCTTCATCAGCGCACCGGCTGCAAGCCAGTATGTGCTGTCGCAAGATCAGGCGGCAGGCAAGGTTGCACGCAAGACGCTGCTTCCGGGCAAGCCGATCCTCGTATCTGCCCTTAGTGAGCCATCGCTGGTCAAGCGTGGTGTTCCGGCTCCGTTAGTATTCACGTCTGGTACGCTTGTCATCACCGCTATGGGCACACCGCTTGAATCGGGTGCTGCTGGCGATTTTATCAAAATCCGTAATATCGATAGTGGTATCATCGTGTCGGGCACAGTGCTTGCGGATGGCCGTATTCAGGTGGGGATGCAGTGAGAAAAGCACGCGCAGCCCTGATTGCCCTTCTGGCTATTGCACTGCAGCCCGTTGCGGGCTTTGCGGATGAATCATCCAAGAACGCGCGCGAGTTTGGGTCGGCCGTAGAAGCCGACGCAGACTGGCTTGGCTCAGGTGGCGATCCGTCGAAAATGACTTATGCCGAACTGGGCAGGGGCAGCGCTGTTGCGCGCCTGAAAGACATTGCGACCATTCAGGGCGTACGTGAAAATCAGCTCGTAGGTTATGGTCTCGTTATCGGTCTGAAAGGCAGCGGCGACAGTCTGCGCAATTCGCCTTTCACGGAACAATCCATGCGCGCCATGTTGGACAATTTGGGTATCAGCGCTCCGCGCAATTCGACCCGTTCCAAGAACACCGCAGCTGTTATCGTAACCGCCAATCTGCCCGCATTTGCAGGAACCGGCTCCCGTATTGACGTGACTGTGTCTTCGCTGGGTGACGCAACATCGTTGCAAGGCGGTACGCTGGTGATGACGCCCCTGATGGGTGCAGATAATCAGGTTTATGCGGTCGCGCAGGGTAACATGATCGTTTCAGGATTTTCGGCTGAAGGCGAAGCTGCGAGCATAACGCAGGGTGTTCCGACCTCGGGCCGTATCCCGAACGGTGCTCTTGTTGAGCGCGAAGTTGCAGGCAATTTCGGCAATGACAGTGAAATGGTCGTCGAATTGCGCGACCCTGATTTCACCACTGCTGTACGTGCCGCCGATACGATCAACGTTTTTGCCAAACGCCGGTATGGCCGCGGTGTGGCGATTGCACGCGATGCCAAGACCATTCGGCTTCAGCGTCCGAAGAACGTGCCTGCCGCTCGCTTCCTTGCTGAGCTGGAAGGTTTGCCAATCACCACGGATGAAGTTGCGCGCGTCGTCGTGGATGAACGAACGGGCACGGTCGTCATTGGCGAGAAAGTACGGATTTCCAAAGTGGCAATCAGCCATGGTAGCCTGACCGTGCGCGTGACGGAAACACCGATAGTCGTCCAGCCGGATCCATTTAGCTACGGCGAAACTGAGGTTGAGCCGAATACTGATATTGCGGTCAATCAGGGTGACTCCAAGATCGGCATCCTGACGGGGGCCAATCTTGAAAACCTTGTCAAAGGACTGAACCAGATCGGCGTTAAACCAAATGGCATCATTGCTATTCTGCAGGCTATCAAGACTTCAGGTGCCCTTCACGCAGAACTGGTGGTGCAATGATTATGGCTAGATACGTCATTGGCTTTGGTTCAGTTCTTGCAGTGCTTTTCGGTACAGGTTTTCCGGCTTTTGCACAGCAGCCGCTTCCACCTGTTCCAGCCCCAAATCAGGCCGAAGGGCTCGCGCCATCAACCGCTGCTCAGCAGTTGGCGGCTTCTGCGCCCATCGGCAATCTTGATGAAATTCGCAAATTCTGCGGCAACATCGACGATCAGGCCGCTGATGCGCGCTATTCGCTGCAGGCCAAGCAGCTTGCTGATCTCAAGGCCGACGTTGAAGAGCGTATGCGCGCGCTGGAAGCCAAGCGCAAAGAATATGAGATGTGGCTGAAGCGTCGCGACGAGTTCGTGAACAAAGCACAGGATTCCCTTGTCGATATCATCTCCAAGATGAAACCTGATGCGGCTGCGGCGCAAATGTCGCTGATTGGCGATGAAGCGGCGGCGGCTTTGATACTCAAACTCAATCCGCGTGTTTCGAGCATCATCCTCAATGAAATGCCGCCTGAAAAGGCAGCCAAGCTCGCAAGGGTTATTGTTGGTTCGCAGCGCACGACCGCAGCGCCGCAGCTCACCAGGGAACAGCGCGCGCAGGCGGAATCCGGGAATTCGGTGCAATGACGAAAAGCATAAACAAAGCGCTCTTTGCAGCGGCAACCTTAGCCCTTTTAGCGGGCTGTGCCACAAAGCCGGAAGAGATCGGCCGTGCGCCGGACCTTTCGCCTGTGGCGGCTAATCTCGGTGTCCAGAACAACCCGCAATATACCGGCTATCCTGTTCGCCCAAGCAAGGCATCCTATTCGCTTTGGGATCAGCGTTCTACGAACTTCTTCAAAGATCCACGCGCCGCCGAGCCCGGCGATGTCCTGACGGTTATCATCTCGATAAATGATCGGGCGAACATGGACAACAAGACCGATCGTGAACGCGTGTCGAAAGGCCTCTACGGCGGTGGCGCTTCGTTCGACACAAGTAGCCTTTCGGGTGCAGGAGCAGGTGGTACCATGGATGCGTCGGTCAACACGCGATCAAACAGCTCATCGAAGGGCAAAGGCACGATTGAGCGCAGTGAAGATATCCGTCTGCAGGTCGCAGCCATTGTCACCGATACGTTGCCGAACGGTAATATGATCATTCGTGGTTCGCAGGAAGTGCGCGTTAACAACGAGCTGCGCGTGCTAAACGTTGTCGGTGTTGTACGTCCGCGCGATATTTCAGGCAACAACACCATTTCCTACGACAAGATTGCCGAGGCGCGTATTTCTTACGGTGGACGCGGTCGCCTGAGCGAAATTCAGCAGCCGCCTTACGGTCAGCAGATTCTCGATCAGATTTCTCCGTTCTGAAGTTGAGCAGGTATGAGCGATACGGCAATCGATAAGGACGGTAAAGCAAAAGGCTCGTTGGTGGGCCTGTTGGGCGCTGTTGCAGTGCTGACTGCAATCGCTGGCGGTGGAGGATGGTATCTGGGTGGCGTTATCTCAGATGACCAGCAAGCCGCAGTTAAATCGACGACGAAGGAGGACAAGCCGAAGCAGGGTGATTTTGAATCGCGCTCCATTGGAACCATCATCCCTCTGCAGCCGATTGTGACCAATCTTGGTATTCCTCAGACCACATGGGTCCGACTTGAGGCGGCGCTTGTTGCAAAGCCGGGCCGTGAAATTCCGCCCTCAGTTGCGGCCAGTGTGGGCGATGATTTCATGAGCTTCCTGCGGAGCGTCAATCTCATGCAGTTGCAGGGTGCCGCTGGTTTGGCCTATTTGCGTGCCGATCTTGAAGAACGGGCGCGGATGCGTTCGGAAGGCGCGGTCGACCGCGTTTTCATTTCGACGCTGGTAGTAGAATGAAGAAAATTTTCGCCCTGAGTGGCTTGCTGACGTTGGTCTTTATTTCTGTTGCCCATGCACAAGCCTTGTCACTGGATAGTCTTCTTCCAGCCGGAAGTGGTGCAGCCAGCGGACAGATTGTTCAGCTGTTTGGCATTCTGACGGTTCTGTCGGTGGCGCCCGGCTTGCTGATCATGGTCACAAGCTTCACCCGTTTTGCCATTGCATTCTCGCTTTTGCGCTCGGGGCTTGGGCTTCAGACGGCTCCTGCAAGCATGGTGATGATCTCGCTGGCTTTATTCATGACCTTCTATGTCATGGCACCAGTGTTTGATCGTGCCTGGAACAATGGCTTGCAGCCTTTGATGCGCAATGAGATCACGCAGGACGTGGCATTTCGTGAACTTTCGAATCCATTTCGGGAATTTATGATGCGCGAAGTGCGCGACAAGGACTTGCGCCTGTTTGAAGATCTAGCAGATCCGGCATTTCGCACGGGTGAAGACGGCATTGTTGATTTCCGCGTGTTGGTTCCGGCCTTCATGATTTCTGAATTACGACGTGGTTTTGAAATCGGCTTCCTGATCGTTCTGCCGTTTCTGGTGATCGATTTAGTGGTGGCGACGCTCACCATGTCGATGGGTATGATGATGTTGCCGCCGACCGTGATATCCCTGCCGTTCAAAATACTATTTTTCGTGCTGATCGATGGCTGGAATATCTTGGTCGGAAGCCTGATACGATCATTCTCCTAAGTCGACGGGTGCCAAATCAATAGCTTGTTAGGCATTTCTAACAAAAGTGCGAAGCGGCTTTGTGTGGGATAATGCGCCAAAAAAATGGGTTTAGAGCGGTACCAACGTTTCCATTTTAACTGGACTGCAATACGCCTCCCAAGGAGGTGGCATCCTCCAAAATGAAGGTTCATTAAAAACGATCGCATTATATTAATATATTCTTAACAATTGGATTATAGTGCTACTAGCCATAGTAGGTCCCACGCGTTTCGTGGTGACAGGCATGATGCCGCTCTCCTATGCCGGTAATTTTCAATCCGGCCTGTCCCTCAAGTTTGTTTTCCCAAGGGGCAATTCAATGTCTAGCATTCTTACTAACTCTTCAGCTCTTACCGCTCTTCAGACCCTTTCCTCGACCAACAAGTCGCTGGAAACCACGCAGAACCGTATTTCGACCGGCTTGCGCATCGGTGAAGCTGCTGACAATGCATCTTACTGGTCGATTGCAACCTCGATGAAGTCCGACAACAAGGCCAATTCGGCTGTTCAGGACGCTCTTGGCCTCGGTGCCGGCAAGGTCGACACTGCATATACTGCAATCAACGACATCAAGGACCAGGTTGACAAGATGAAGTCGCTTCTGGTTAGCGCTCAGGGCGCCAGCCAGGAAGACCAGAAGAAGGTCGCGACCGAACTGAAAGCAATCCAGTCGCAGATCAAGTCGTCTGCCAGCAACGCGAACTACGCTGGTTCGAACCTGCTCGTGAACGACGCCGCTGCAACTTCGGACCTTAAGGTTGTTGCATCGTACAACCGTACCGGCACCACCGTAACGATCGATACCGTTGACGTTGCTGCTGCTGACGTACAGGTTTTTGCTGACGCTGCAGGCACCGGCGGTATCGCTGGCGGTCTTGTTGCCGATACGTTCTTCGACCCATCCACAGCAAAGCTTGACGACGCTGCAATCAAGACTGCTCTGGAATCGGTTGAAACCGCTCTGGACAAGCTCACCACCGGTGCAGCCTCGCTCGGTGCTGCAAAGGCACGTATCGACACCCAGAAGAGCTTCATTTCCAAGCTCAGCGACTCGGTTGAAAAGGGCGTTGGTACGCTCGTTGACGCCGACATGAACAAGGAATCGGCTCGTTTGTCGGCTCTGCAGGTTCAGCAGCAGCTGGGCGTTCAGGCTCTCTCGATCGCTAACTCGTCGAGCCAGTCAATCCTGTCGCTGTTCCGCGGCTAATCATTTAGCTGATACAGTTGATACTTCGAGGGGCGTGGAATTTATTCCGCGCCCTTCTTCTTTTCTAAAAAGCTACTTCTTCAGTCATGTCGACACTTTCGCGCAAGCTTCGCGATCTATTTTGTTCGCATCAGGATGGCGGTGGTATCGATGCAGCAAAATTTCCAGCAATTACTCCAACAGCTTAAGGGAACGCTCGGCAAGCTTGGCGCGCGAAAACTTATTGCGCTCGGACTTGTCGGGGCTGCATTGATGGGCGCTATTCTTTATACGAGCGTCTATCTGAGTCGCCCCTCCTATGAGACACTTTATGTCGGCCTTTCGCGCGATGACGTGAATCGTATGGGTTTGGCGCTCGGTGAAGCGGGCATCGCTTTCGACGTAAAGTCTGACGGTTCATCGATCCTTGTTCCTGTCGGCAAGGCAGAACAGGCGCGAATGTATCTGGCTGAAAAAGGTCTGCCGACGTCAAATAACGCCGGTTACGAGCTTTTCGACAATATGGGCTCGCTTGGCTTGACGTCGTTTATGCAGGAAATCACACATGTTCGTGCGCTTGAAGGTGAGATCGCCCGCACCATTCAGGCCATTCGAGGCGTCAAAGCTGCACGTGTCCACATCGTCATGGCCGAAAAAGGCTCGTTCCGTCGCGGTGACCAGAAGCCGTCTGCCTCGGTTGTGATCCGTGCTGAAGGCGGGTTTGCCGCTGAATCCGCACAGTCGATCCGCCAACTGGTTGCAGCCGCCGTACCATCGCTTGATGCTTCGTCCATTACGGTTCTCGATACCAATGGTCGTCTGCTCGCTTCGGCCGGGGAAGCTGCGAATGGTGCTGCTCTTCTGACTGCGTCGCTTGAACAGCAAGTGGCTGGCAATGTGGATGAGAGCATCCGCAAGGCGCTTGCTCCATATCTCGGTGTTGGTCACTTTCAGAGCAGTGTTCAGGCAACGCTTGATACCGACCGCCGTCAGACCAACGAAACTCAGTTCGATCCTGAATCGCGTGTTGAACGTTCTGTTCGTGTTGTTCGCGAAAGCGGGGACTCCCGCAACGCACGCAATGACAATGCCACCGGCGTTGAGCAGAATATTCCGCAAGAAGAAATTCAGAACCGCAACGGCGAAAGCTCGTCTGAAAAGACCGATCGCCGCGAAGAACTCACTAATTACGAAATGAACACCAAGACGGTGGCCACAGTCAGCGATGGCTACACCATCAAACGTCTGTCGATTGCCGTCGTTATCGATCAGGCGCGTCTGCTTGAAACGGCGGGCACCACGCCGCCTCCTGCAGATTTCGTCGATCAGCAGATCTTGAGAATCCGCGACCTCGTTGCAACGGCCGCCGGTCTCAATGCCGACCGTGGGGATGTGATCAACGTAACGGCTGTCAACTTTCTCAGCCCTGCTGGCGCGGATATGGAGCCGGTTTCCACGCCATGGTCCGAGCAGCTGATGCGTCAGAGTGGTTCTTACGTCAATGCGTTGGCAATTCTTGCTGCCGTTGCGTTCCTGATCTGGTTTGGTGTTCGTCCTTTGCTCCGCGATCAGAACGCAAAGCCATCCGGAACAGAAGTTGCGCTGCGTCAACCGGCTGATGTCGCTGTGCCAAACTTTGTTGGTGATGCACAGCAGGCCATCGCCGGTGAGGGCGCTAAGGCAGTGATCGGTGGACCAGAAGCCTATGCTGATCAGATGAAGACGAGCCTTAGCGACCTGCGTCAGCGTATGCGTATGCCTGCTAAGCTACGTCTCGAACAGATGATTGAGATGGATGAAGAGCGCGTCGCTGCAGTTCTCAAGCAATGGATCCACGAAACCGCTATCAAGCAGGATGCAGCATCAAACCAGCGATCTGTAATGCCGGAGCTCGAGGCTGCCTGATTATGAGCACGCTCGCACTCAGCCGCTACCTTCCTGATTTCTCGACGCATCGTATCGCCGACGAAGCGGTCGAAATCATTGCGGCCCCCGCACAGCCGCAACCTTTGTCGGAGCGCTTGCAGCACACCGATCTGCAATTAGAAGCTTCAGAGAAGCCTCTATTTGCAGAGCAGGAGGAAGTCGCATGCATTATCGCGATTGAAGAGGAAAAGCGGGCTGCATTTGAGGCCGGTCGCGAAGACGGTCACAAGGAGGCAGAAGCGCTTTACGAAGCCGAGAAGACCAGATTGCTGCGTGAGCATGAAGCGGACGTTGAAGCATTGCGTGCGAGTTTCTCTCGTGAGCAGGCCAATCTCCTGGCGGGTGCTTTGACGGAAGCTGTGAGCGAGCTTGAACAATCCATATCGGCGCAGATTGCCGAGGCTCTGGCACTGTTGCTGGTAGCCAGAATCGAACAGGACGCAATTGCCGGTTTCGCGCAGCGGATCAGCAAGCTGGCTCTGCAAGGAGAAGCGCCTGAAATCTTCGGTCCAGCGCATCTGCTTGAGCCGCTCAAGGATCATGCCGACCTTCTGCCACCTGGATGTCGTTATACTGAGAACGCATCCAGCGAACTCTCATTTTCCTTTGGCGATCGTGTGCTTGAAACACGCGTCGCGCCAGTTCTGGAAGAACTAAGGGAAGCTACCAGATGAGCATTGATCCGGAGACCAAGCGCGAAATCATAATTGTCCGCCGTGGCAAGAACGATGATCATGATGGTCATCATGGCGGCGTTTGGAAGATCGCTTACGCCGACTTCATGACGGCGATGATGGCGTTCTTCCTGGTCATGTGGCTCATCAATGCCGCCAACGAAGAAAGCAAAGCGGCTGTCGCCAGTTACTTCAATCCCGTTAAGCTGATGGACCGTCATTCAAGTCCCAAGGGCGTGCAGGACATTGACGAACAGAACGGCAAAGTTCGCTTCGAGAGCGACACGCAGATCGAAAACGGCACCAAGGTTATCAACGATAACGCTGCTTCTCCGCCCATTGAGCAGGAAGAAAGCCGCATGTTCCGCGAGCCATACGCTGTGTTGTCGGAACTTGCGCATGAAACTGGCGTTTTACAGAACCAGTCCGCAAAAGGCGATGGCGGCAGCGCACAGGCTGGCACCCAGACAGGCAGTGACGGCGGCGATGCCTATCGAGATCCTTTCAGTCCCGATTACTGGTCGAACAGGGCTGCGGAAGAACTGACGCCGCCGGAAGCTGCTCCGGCTACGCCGCCACAACAGACAGCGGAAGCCAAAGCCAAGTCAAAAGCCGAAGGGGCTGAAAAGCCAGTAGGAGCCCAGGAAAAACTGATTTCTGATTTGAAGAAGGCAGCGGAGGGAAATACGACGACGGATGACGGCAAAGCGGCACAGGCTGAACCTATGCCGGACGTTACAGTCGTCCCGGTCGATGGCGGTGTCATGATTCAGCTGACCGACAAAGTCGACTTCGGCATGTTCACGATTGGCTCCGCCAAGCCGGATGCGCGCGTTGTGCAAATGCTTGAACGCATTGCACAGGTTATCGCGCGGCAGTCGGGTGACGTTATCATCAGCGGCCACACTGACGCGCGACCCTTCAAGAGTGCAAACTACGACAATTGGCGTTTGTCTTCGGCGCGTGCGCAGATGGCCTATTATATGCTGGTGCGTGGCGGGCTTGATGAAAAGCGTGTTCTGCGAGTTGAAGGCTATGCCGACCGCCAACCGAAGAATGCTTCCGATCCAAATGCCGCCGAGAATCGCCGCATCGACATCTTCCTCAAGTCCAATCCATGAAGAAATTGGTAATGCGCGCACTGCTCGTACTTGTTGCAAGCCTTCCGCTGGCAAGCGGAGGTGTGGTGTCGTATGCGCAGACGCAAGCAGCAGACGAGCCACGCAGCCTGCCGGTGCTTGAACCCTATAAGCTTGTCCGCTCGCTGCGTATGTTGCAGGATCAGCTGGTTTCCGGAAAGCCAGAAGCTGTTGTTATGCTCAACAGGCTGTTGATTTTTGTGAGTGCTGATATGGAACGCGCTCCAAAAGAGTTTTGGGACAAGCCTGAGAATATTTATGCGGCCATCATCTATCTGTTTAACGGTGGTAACCCTGATGCTGTGAGAAAAGTGCTTGCTGGTTTTGATGGCAAGACTGTTCCGCCAGAGCTCGTCAAAGGTGCGCTTGCCTACGCATCGGGTCAGAATATTGAGGTGGTGAAGCTGTTCTCAATGCCGCTGTCACCACAGCTGCCAGCCGAGCTACGCTCTTCCATCGTGTTAGTAACAGCTAGCCAGATGACGGCTTTTGATCCGGCAACAGCACTTCTGCGTCTTGATCAGGTGCGGCTCGATAGTCCGGGTACGCTTTTTGAAGAAGCGGCTATTCGTCGTTCGATGCCGATTGCCGCCAAGCTCGGTGATGCAGACAAGATTAGAATGTTGTCACGCAATTACCTTCAACGCTTCCCGCGCTCTCCCTATATGAGGGATTTTATGAAGCAATTTGTGGACGCGGCGTTGAAACTCAATGACCGCATCGGCAATGCCGAACTGGTCAAGCTGATCGGTACAGCTGATACGGTCATGCAATATTCACTTTATCTGCAAATTGCTCGCGGCGCTCTGGTGGATGGGCAGACAGATCGCGCTCGCTTCATGTCGGCTGAGGCAAGAAAGCTAGCCGACCATCTGAAAGCTGATCCGAGCAGAGCCAATCTTTATGCAGCGGCAAGTGATGTTGCTTCGGATTCCGCCAAAGATGCATTGCGTGAATTGTCTCAGATTTCGCCTGATCGTCTGCAGGAACGTGACAGGCAGCTTCTACAGGCGGCCGAAGCTGTAGGATCGTTGGTGACGCGCAAGCCTCCCGTTGAGAGCATTGCAAAGCCAGCCAGAAGCGAAACTGACATTCCGGCAATGCCGATTGCTGACGGTGATGAGGCGCCCGCCGTGGCCAAGGCGCCAGAGACCGCTTCTCCTGCTGCCCGATGGAAGCCATCCCAGGCTGCAAAACCGGAAGATGATGTGCAGAAGACCATGGATGATGCGCGGCGCAAGCTTGCGGAAATTGATGCCTTGCTAGGAAAGACTATTCAATGAGCGTAGATCTTTTGCTCACTACGGCTGGAAGACTGGCTTCACTTGCCAGGAGTACAGGCGCCCAACAGGGCGCTGTGGCAAAAGCCAACGGCGAAAATCAGGAACAGTCTGAATCGGCCAAACTGTTTGGCGCATTGCTGGAAAAGTCTCAAAACAAGCTATCGCTTGAAGGCGAACAGAAGGATGAGACGCAGTCGGAAGATAGCGACAGAGCTGATCAGGATACGCCCGTTCAATCTTCGGCCTATGGTGTGTCGCAGAACCTGCTTGCACTTGCTGTAGGGTTCCGCAATCCGAAAGATGACGACCAGCCAGCTGCACCTAATACTGCTACCCAGCCGTCGATAGATGTATCGGCGCTGGCAGATACCAAAGAGGCTGCAGACCTTGCACTGACGGCTGCAGTTGCCGATGGCCTGCCTATGCCTGATGCAGAGCCAAAGAAGGATCAGAAGGAAAACGTTCAGGCAAATAAGCAGACGCAAGCAACAGCCGATCCCAGGGGGGCGGCAAAGCCTGAAAATTTGTTCAGTCACACTCCACCTGCTGCAACTCAAGATCAGCAGACTGACAGCGCCACAGACGGCTCTTCTGCACTGCCCAAGCCTGAGCTTTCACTTCAGTCCAGCAATGCTGCAGAAGCTGATCGTCCAAGTGTTCAGCCGCAGCAGCAAACCGGGAAGTCTGCACCTGCAGACTATGTAAAGGCCCCTGCATCAACTACGCCAACGGCTGCAGCACGCATCGCGGATATCCAAGTCCTCTCTGAACGCAGCTTTGGTGCTGTGAAGACTTTGCAGATCAGGCTCGACCCGATTGAGCTTGGCAGGGTGACCGCTCGTATTCGTCTGGTTGCTGACAGTGTGGAAGTGCATCTGGTTGCTGACAAAGCAAATGCTGCCGACGCGCTGGCTGCCGATCGTTCAATGATCGAAAAAGCTTTGAAAGTCGCAGGCATTACCGACGACACGAAAATTTCTGTCACAGTGACTGAACGTGGAGCAGCCAGTGCAGTTCAGCACAGCTCCGCAAGCCAAAGTGCGGGGCACCAACAGGCCAGCTCTCAACAGCAAGGCCAGCAGACCGCTGACATGCAAAATGGCTCGGATGGCCGGGGAAATTCTCAGGCACAATTTATGGGTGGTGAGGGCAGGCAGAATGGTGAATCTGGACAGGCAGACAGCAATAATGCACGCACTCGTAGACCGACTGAAGACAATGAACGCGAAATTTCTGGTTTTTCTGGCGGCCGGAATCGCGGCATCGTCGTTTAGTTTAACAGACGCTAAAGCAGAGAACATTTGCGAAAGGGAAATGCATCGAGCTTCCGCCCGCTATGATGTGCCACTCGGTATTCTATATTCTGTTGGTCTGACAGAAACCGGGCGCAAAAACTCGCTTCAGCCCTATGCGATGAACATTGAAGGAAAGGCTGAGTTTTTCCCATCTCAAGCTGCTGCTTTAAGGCGTTTCACCCAGGCACACGCGGAAGGTGTAAAACTTATTGATCTGGGCTGTATGCAGATCAACCACTATTATCATTCCAGCGAATTTCCGTCTGTCGGCGCGATGCTGCAACCAAGCCTTAATGTTGATTATGCAGCGCGCTTCCTAAAGCGTCTGCGTGAGCGCGAAGGCAATTGGACGATGGCAGTAGCGCGTTATCATGCAGGTCCGAATAACGATCCTGCACAGAAGCGATATGTGTGTCGTGTGATGGCAAATATGATCGCAACAGGCTTCGGAAATTGGACGCCTCAGGCGAAAAACTTCTGCGCAGGTTGACCAAGAATCCCACAAAATTCCGGGTTGTAGAGCGGCGCCGTATACACGCTACTTTCATGGGTCTCAACCTCTGATTGCGCGTGACTAGATAATGTGTTTTAGAGGGTAGTTTTTTAAGTCCTTGTAAAGAATCGTTAAACTTCGTGAGCTCGTTAACGACTTGTTAAGCTTTCCAGACCAAAAGTGTCTGGCCTATGCAATCATGGCGATTCATATTAAATTAGATATTACTAAAAAGCCTCCCAATTTATTGCGGGCAATTTTGTGTAATTGCCGCTGACTCCTCATGCCAGCTACTGCTGTCTTGCGTGGGTTAACATATTGATTCGGAAGGCGGGCCGATGATCGTAGTCGTAGATGAGCGGAATATTGTGACTGAGGGGTACTCCTCTTGGTTCAGCCGAGAAGGCATCACGACAACCGGGTTCACACCATCCGATTTCAATGAATGGGTCGAAAGCGTCCCCCATCAGGATATTATGGCTGTAGAAGCCTTTCTAATTGGCGAGTGTGAGGCTCAGAACGGTCTGCCAGCGCGTATTCGTGAACGCTGCAAGGCGCCTGTTATTGCCGTAAACGACCGCCCGTCACTGGAGCACACTCTGGAGCTTTTTCAATCCGGGGTTGATGATGTCGTCCGCAAGCCAGTTCACGTCCGCGAAATCCTCGCCCGCATCAACGCCATTCGCCGCCGAACAGGTGCTTCGGCTGCATCAGGTAATGATGGAACCGAGGTTGGACCGATCCGCGTTTTCTCCGATGGTCGTGATCCACAGATAAATGGTGTGGATTTTCCGTTGCCACGTCGTGAGCGCCGGATCCTTGAATATCTAATTGCAAACCGTGGTCGCCGCTTGAACAAGGCGCAGATTTTCAGCGCGATCTACGGCATTTTCGATAGCGAAGTCGAAGAGAATGTGGTCGAAAGCCATATTAGTAAGCTTCGCAAAAAATTGCGTGAAAAGCTTGGTTTTGATCCTGTTGATTCAAAGCGTTTTCTTGGATACTCAATTAATATCGATTGAGATTCGTGTCTTTTCTATCGAGCTTTTACAAAGCTCAAATCCAACAATTCGCGGTTTTTGAAGGTAGTCTTGTCCGGGCAAGCCTGAAACTGATTGTGTCCTCAGTAAAAGCGTAAAAAAATTCTAAGGCTACAGTTTCACGCAAGCGTGGCCCGATAGCTTATCTGCGGATTCTCAAATTCTCAGGAGTTGCCAATGAGCCTCTACGGTATGATGCGGACCGGCGTTTCAGGCATGAACGCGCAGGCTAACCGCTTGTCGGCAGTCGCAGATAATATCGCGAATGCAAGCACGGTCGGCTACAAGCGCGCCGATGCGCAGTTCTCATCGCTCGTTCTGCCAAGCACCGCAGGCCAGTATAACTCCGGTAGCGTCGCGACCAATATCCGCTATGGTATTTCAGATCAGGGCGGCATTCGTTCGACAGCCTCCGCGACCGACCTTGCAATCGACGGCAATGGCTATTTCGTCGTCAGCAACGCTGATGGCACACCTTACCTCACGCGTGCAGGTTCGTTTGTGCCGGATCAGTTCGGCAATCTCGTCAATACGGCTGGTTATTACCTGATGGGTTATCCTGCGGATGCTAACGGCAATGTTAATACGGTCGCCAACAGCTTTGACGGTCTGGAACGTGTAAACGTGAAGCCGTCGGATCTTATTGCGACGCCTAGCACGGCCGGCAACTTTACCGTCAACCTGCCTTCTACTGATTCGGTCCCTGCTGCTGGCGAATTCAATCACAAGACATCGCTGATCGCTTACGACAATCTCGGCGGCAAGATCACGCTGGATGTCTATTTTACCAAGACCGCCGATAATACCTGGGATGTTTCGATTAAGAACGCCGCAGATGGTGTTGAAGTCGGCACGACAACGCTGAACTTCGATGGCACAAATGGTAAGCTGCTTTCTGGCGGTGACGTTGCTGTCGATCTGACAGCTTATAACGGTCAGGCGTTGAACCTTAATCTTGGTTCGTCCAAGCAACTCGCAAAAGACTATACGATCACTGAAGCTGTTATCAACGGTCAGGCCCCTTCGTCTATCAAGGGGGTTGATATCGGTAAAGACGGTTCGGTTGTTGCTCTTTATGAAAACGGTTCGCAGAAGCTGCTTTACCGTATTCCACTGGGAACTGTGGCAAGCCCGGATCGCATGTCGGTGATAAGCGGCAACGTTTTCTCGCCAAGTGCAGAATCCGGCAATATCCAGCTAGGTTTCCCTGAAAACGGGGGCATGGGCAAGGTTTCTGCAGGTGCGCTTGAAGAATCCAATGCGGATATCGCGCAAGAGCTGACTGATATGATCGAAGCTCAGCGCAGCTACACCGCTAATTCGAAGGTCTTCCAGACCGGCTCCGAATTGATGGACGTGTTGGTTAACCTGAAAAGATAAATTGATGCAATTCCGGGGAGGTGGTCAGCCTCTCCGGAATTGCAGTTTTAAAACTGGACTGTTTTCGCAACAAAGACGGTTCGATGTAGGATGGGGATAAGATGTCGCTTAGTTCTGCTCTTCTGACGGCCAAAAGCTCGCTTGCGGCAACGTCCAAGCAGACGTCAGTCGTCTCTCGCAATATTGCGGGAGTCAATGATCCTGATTACTCGCGCCGCACTGCGTCGCTGGCTTCGGGGTCGTATGGTTCGCTTTATGTCAATATAAGCCGATCCGCTGACGAAGCGTTGTTCAACCGCTTTATTCAGTCAAACAGTGCTGCATCGTCATCATCCATTCTTGCAGGCGGACTTGACCGCCTTTCGTCGCTTTATTCTGCAGATAATTTCTCGGGTTCGCCTTCGGCGTTGATCGGCGATCTTCGCGATGCGCTCCAGACTTTTGCTGCCTCGCCATCCAATTCGGCCCTTGGTGATAGCGTTGTTTCGACTGCCCAGTCACTAGCCAATGCACTGAATACAGGCACGAAACAGATCCAGTCTCTGCGCACAGATGCAGATAATGAAATCGCGGACTCCGTTGCCAATATCAACGATGTGTTGGTGAAGTTCGAGAAGATCAATCAGCAGATCGTTAGCGGCACACGTGCCGGCAATGATGTGTCCGATTTTCTTGATCAGCGCGATTCACTGCTGAAGCAGCTTTCCGGCGAACTGGGCATTACAACATTGGTCCGCGGCGATAATGACATGGTCATCTTTGCGGAAAATGGCGTGACGCTGTTTGAAACCACGGCGCGCAACATCAGCTTCGAACCCTCTGGCGGTCTGGCGGCTGGTGTCGCTGGCAATGCAGTTCTCGTCGATGGTGTGCCACTTACACATGAAACATTCGATCAGCCTTATGGCACCGGCCGTCTGAGCGGGCTTCTGCAGCTGCGTGATCAGATTGCGCCGCAATATCAGATGCAGCTCGATGAGATCGCTCGCGGTCTGGTGTCGATGTTTGCAGAAACCGAACAGGCTGATGCAGGTCCAAAACTAACAGGCCTTTTCGGCTGGTCAAATTCGCCTGCCATTCCGGGCGCGGGTGTTGCAGCTGGTCTCGCAGGCACGATCAATGTGTCATCGGCGTTTGTTGCAGCCGAAGGCGGCAGCTCGCTGCTGCTGCGCGATGGCGGTGCAAATGGCGCGAATTACAAGTATAACTCAGCCGGTGCGAGCGGCTTTAGCGATCGTCTGCGTGCTTTAAATGAGGCGTTCTCCGAGCCACTGACGTTCGCTTCGTCGGCTGGGCTCAGTTCAAATGCGAGCCTGATCGATTACAGCGCGTCGTCCATCAGTTGGCTGGAAGGCAAGCGCAAGACTGCGAATGCCAATTTCTCTTATAACCAGACTGTAGCAGTTCAGGCCGATCAGGCTCTGTCCAATGCCAACGGTGTCGATATAAACACCGAAATGGCGCTGCTTCTCGATCTGGAACATTCCTATCAGGCATCAAGCCGCGTGTTGACGACGGTCAACGCCATGCTTGACGAACTCCTCAGAGCGGTGTGAGGCTTATGAAAGCGCAATCTATTTCTACCTATGGTGCAGCTTCAGCCCTCAAGGTTCTCGTAGCAAAGACGAAGGCTGAGCTTGCAAAGGCGCAGCAGGAAGCCACCACTGGTACGGTTTTCGATGTTGGTTTGTCGCTTGGTTCCAAGGCTGGACAGACTATATCGCTGCGCAAAGAATATGATCGCCTTACCGTTCTCACCGACATGAACAAGCTACTGCAGCAGCGCATGACGACGACACAGACTGCGACCACGACCATTATTGAGAACACGCAAGATTTTCTTGGTGATCTAACAGGTGCCAACAGCACCGTTGAAAGTGCCCAGACTGCGGCGAAAGTGGCAAAGTCTTTGCTGGATTCAGTCACAGGCCTGCTAAACACCAGCTATAACGGCGAATATCTCTTCTCAGGTGTCAACACGGATGTGAAGCCGATTGCTGACTACACGGAAGGCAGCCGGGCGCAGAATGCAGTTCGCCAGGCATTTGAAGTTCATTTCGGCTTTGCTATGGATGATCCGCAGGTCGCCAATATCACTGGCGACCAAATGAAGACCTTCCTTGAAGGTGATTTTGCCGAGCAATTCAATGATGCTAACTGGGATGCCAATTGGTCGAATGCCTCTGATACGGTGATCAAGAGCCGCATTTCACCGACCGAAACAGCTTCGACCTCCATTTCGGCGAATGCTGATGGTTTCCGCAAGACCATAATGTCTGCTGTCATGGTTTCCGAGTTCGCAACGATTAGCTTGAGTAATTCGGCGTTTCAGGCTCTGACAAATCAGGCAATGCAGACCACAACGCAGGCAATTACGGAGACGACTTCTGAGCAGACGACGCTGGGTCTCGCTCAGCAGCGCACTAATGCCGCTACAACACGGATCGGGGCGCAGCAGAAAATCCTCAATGAATCGGTTCTGGACCTTGAATCGGTCGATCCTTATGAGGCTGCCACGCGCGTCAATGCGCTGATGTCGCAGATCGAGACTTCTTATGCGCTAACTGTTCAGCTGCAGAATATGAGTTTGCTCAACTATCTGAAATAAAACCATTTGAGCGCTATACGCTCTCTCGATGCATAAAGGTCGGTGTCAATTATGAGGTCGACGAATCGTGCTTTTAATACGGTGGGGCGCTCACCCGACCTGAAGAAGAACATCACAAATCGGGCAGCGTGATGCGGTTCGTACGAGTGATGCCGGAAAACGGAGACTAAATGTATCAGCTGCGCTACGAAGACGTCATGAATGATGATATGGCGAGCGCCAAGGAACGCGAGCGGATGCTTTTTGATCGCTCGATTGAAATGCTCGCCGCTGCGAAAGCCCATGGTGCGGGATCGCGCGAGGGCATCGATGCTTCCTACTTCACAACCAAGCTGTGGACCACAATCATTGAAGATCTTGGTTCAGAAGAGAATGTGCTTCCAAAAGAACTGAAAGCCGCAATCATTTCGGTTGGAATCTTCATTCTCAAAGAAATCGAGCAAATTCGACAGGGTGAAAGCACCGATTACGACACTCTGATCGAGGTTACTCAATCTATACGTGACGGACTTTGACATGACGACGAGCGGCAAATCAGCGATCCGTCTTTCGCTACGTGCAGGCGAAAAGATTTATATCAACGGTGCGGTTTTGAAAGCTGACCGTAAGGTTTCGCTGGAGCTTTTGAACGACGCGACATTTCTTCTGGAAAACCACGTTTTGCAGCCGGAAGAGACGACATCCCCGCTGCGTCAGCTCTATTTTGCGGCACAGACGATCCTGATTGAGCCGGCTCTGAGGGAACAGGCGCGCAACACATTTGCACAGATGTTGAAGGGCATGTTTGCGACGTTCAAGGATGCGGAAATCCTCAATGCGCTCAAGCTCGTTGATGAGCTGGTGCATAACGGGCGCGTCTTCGAGGCACTGAAAACAATTCGCACGCAATATAAGCGTGAGGCAGAGCTGATGGGTGAAAAAGGCCTGTCGGTGCCTGCCATACAAACAGAAAAGCCTATGGCATCGGCCCAAGAATCTAAGTCAGTTTTTGGAACCAGAGCCGTGTAAAAACAAACAGATAGAGCATTTCCAGTAATTCAGCTTTAACAGGAAATGCTCTAGAGCGTCCTTTGGGACAAACAGCGCTCTAAGGGGCAAGTCTATGACGACAACATCGACAGTCGGCGCCAACAATACGGCAAACTCGTCATCAAGCAGCAGTTCCGCCGCCGCCAAGGCGAGTGTGGATTATGATTCCTTTCTGAAGCTTCTCGTTACCCAGATGCAGAACCAGGACCCCACACAGCCGATGGATGCGACGCAATATGTCTCGCAGCTTGCGACATTCTCCAATGTCGAACAGGCAGTGCAGATGAACAGCAAGCTCGAAACGCTGATCGCCAATTCGTCGCTTTCGCAGGCTGAAGGCTGGATTGGTCGCACGCTGACGAGTGCTGACGGCGCGGTTACGGGTGTGGTCAAGTCTGTCACGATTCAGTCTTCGGGGATGCTTGCTGAACTCGAAGACGGCAAGACGATGCTGATCGGCCAGGGCGTCAAGATCAGTTAAACGATGTCTCCAAAACCGACTGCGGGTTTTGAGACAATCGCATGCGCTAAAAATCTAGATTGAGACGAAGTTTCGATAGTTCATTTGAACCGAAACTGGGCAAAAGCGCTGTGCGCTGAGGACCTTACCTGTGAACGAAGCTGATGCGCTCGATATCGTAAATTCGGCGATCTGGACCGTGCTTATGGCGAGCGGTCCAGCCGTACTTGCGGCAATGCTTGCAGGTATCGGCATCGCGCTTTTTCAGGCTTTGACCCAGATTCAGGAAATGACGCTGACTTTCGTGCCGAAGATCATCGTTATTTTTGTGGTGCTTGCCTTTACCGCGCCATTTGTTGGCGCGCAGATCAACTCTTTCACGCTGCTGGCCTATTCGCGCATCGAAAAGGGTTTCTAGAGCGCGTTCCGATCTGATTTTATCAGATCGACGCCCTAAGCCGTCTTATTGGAAACATAATCTTATCGATCTTCGTTTCACTCCGACAGGATTTTTGCTCTAACGCAGCCCTCGCGCAAGCTTCGTCGTTTATGTTCCGTCTGATAACAGGAGACGGACGTGCAGCAGGCAGTAGCTAAGCCATTGACAAAACGTGGAATTCTGACCGGTGGCGACATGGGCCTTGCTGCCGGTATCGTCATTATTTTGACAGTGCTTTTCCTGCCGGTTCCAGCGGTTGTTCTGGATATCGGCCTTGCTTTCTCGATTGCGTTCTCCGTTCTTATCCTTATGGTTTCGCTGTGGATTCAGCGCCCGCTTGATTTTTCGGCGTTCCCGACGGTGCTGCTTATTGCGACCATGATGCGTCTGTCGCTCAATATTGCCACGACACGCGTGATCCTGACCCATGGTAACGAGGGCTATCTGGCGGCAGGCCATGTTATTCATGGCTTTTCGCAGTTTGTGATGGGCGGTGATTTTGTCATCGGTCTTGTGGTTTTCACCATCCTCATCATCGTCAACTTCCTGGTTATCACCAAGGGCGCGACACGTATTGCGGAAGTAGGTGCCCGCTTCACGCTCGATGCTATTCCCGGTAAGCAGATGGCGATTGACGCCGATCTTTCGTCGGGTCTGATCGACGAAAAGCAGGCACAGCATCGCCGTCGTGAACTGGAAGAAGAAAGCTCGTTCTTCGGTTCGATGGACGGTGCGTCCAAGTTCGTCCGCGGTGATGCGATTGCCGGTTTGATCATCACCGCTGTCAATATTTTCGGCGGGATTATCATTGGCGTTACCCGCCATGGTATGGATATTTCGGAAGCTGCTGACGTCTTCACCAAGCTCTCGGTTGGTGACGGTCTGGTTACGCAGATCCCTGCGCTGATCGTTTCGCTCGCAGCAGGTCTTCTGGTGTCCAAAGGCGGGACCCGCGGTTCCGCAGATCAGGCGATCTTTGGCCAGCTCGGCGCTTACCCCAAGGCGCTTTTGATTGCTTCCTTCCTTCTCTTTGTTCTCGGCATCATGCCAGGCCTCCCGGCTTTCCCGTTCTTCCTGCTTGGTGGTGCGATGGCATTTGTCGGTATTGCCGTGCCACGCCGTCAGGCGCGTCAGCGCGAGGCAGAAGAGGCAGAAGCACAGTCGAAGCAGCGTGACGCAGAAGACCTGGAACGCAACTCGGTCAAGGCTTCGCTGGAAACCACACAGATTGAACTTTGCCTGGGCAAGCAGCTTTCCGCACGCCTTATTGCTTCGCAGCAGGAACTTGCGCACCGCGTTGCCAAGATGCGCAAGAAGTTTGCGCAGGAATATGGTTTCGTCATCCCAGAGATCAAAGTTACCGACGATATTTCGCTGCCGCCAAAGAGCTATCGCATCAAAATTCACGGTACCGCAGTTGCGAGCCATGAATTGCGGGTCGGTGAAATTCTCGTGGTGTTGGGCGAGCGTCCATTGCCATCCATTCCGGGTGAGGAAGTACGGGAACCAGCTTTCGGTATGCGTGCTTATTCCGTGCCCGAGACTTTTGCTTCAGATCTTCGCCGCGATGGCTATATGACTGTCGACAACTTGTCGGTTCTGCTTACCCATCTTAGCGAAATCGTGCGCAATAATCTGGCGCAGCTTCTCTCCTACAAGGATATGCGTATTCTGCTGGACCGCCTTGGTCCGGAATACCGCAAGCTTCTGGATGACATTTGCCCAGCCAATATTTCCTATTCTGGTTTGCAGGCAGTCTTGAAGCTGTTGCTTGCGGAGCGCGTCTCGATCCGCAATCTGCATCTTATTCTCGAATCCATCGCCGAAATTGCACCTCTGGTCCGTCGACCGGAGATGATCGTCGAGCATGTTCGGATGCGGATGGCGCAGCAGATATGCGGCGATCTTTCAGACAATGGTGTTCTGAACGTGCTTCGTCTGGGTAATCGTTGGGACCTCGTGTTCCACCAGAGCCTCAAGCGCGACAACAAGGGTGAAATCGTCGAATTTGACATCGACCCGCGCCAGCTTGAGCAGTTCGGCACAGAAGCAACCACAGCAATCCGCAAACATTTCGATAGTGGCGAGCGTTTCGTCCTCGTTTCTTCGCCGGAAGCGCGCCCTTACATCCGAATGATTATCGAGCGGCTGTTTGCAACGCTTCCCGTGCTTTCACATGTGGAGATTGCGCGTGGTGTCGAAGTGAAATCGCTCGGCGCGATTTCCTGACGGGGGAGTGAACCCGTTGCCCATCACGCAACTGCCGATCAATGAACTTGTCTTTGCGGCCATGCTTGCATTCTGCCGCGTTGGCGCGTGTCTGATGCTGATGCCCGGCATTTCAAGCGGACGCATTCCCTTGCAGGTACGATTGTTTATCGCGCTTGCCTGTTCATTTGCGGTCTTGCCTTTGGTGATCCAAAATATTGCTCCGAGCCTTGATGGCAGCCATCCGCTCGCGATGTTCCGCCTCATGCTCAGCGAAATGTTCATCGGAGGGGTGATCGGGATTCTGGCGCATATCTATTTTTGGGCATTGCAGTTTATGGCCAACATGATGGCAATGGCGGTTGGTTATTCGGGTACCCCAGCAGATGCGATTACGGAAGCAGAACCACAGGCAACGCTTGCGACCATTGTTACTTTCAGCGCGCTATTCCTATTTTTCGTCACGGATTTGCATCTTGAAATTCTGCGAGCACTGCTGAGCTCCTATACGGCTATCCCTGTTGACGGGCATTTCAGGCCTGATGCTGCGATGATCGACATCAGCGATGCGCTTTCTGCAGCATTTCTGGCGACGTTACGCATCGCAGCACCCTTTATCGTGTTTGCGATTCTGGTCAATTTCGCCATCGGTCTTATCAATAAGCTGACGCCGACGATCCCGATCTACTTTGTGTCGATGCCCTTCGTGCTGGGCGGGGGGCTTCTGGTTGTCTACTTCATCCTGCCCGAATTGCTGCGTTTTTTCACCGGCGAAGCTGCAACGCAGCTGCGCGATCTGTTCTGAGGATTGCATGGCTCAAACCAATGCCCGTAATCTGAAAAAGCTTATCACCTTGCAGAAGCTCGGCGCTGCACGGCTGGAAGCCTCGCTGTCTGTAACCAGCAATCGCAAGACTGTTCTGGATGAAGAACGTGACGCGCTGATCGCCATGCAGGATCGCCGTTATGACGGCGATGCCTTTACGGTCGATCCATCTCTGCTCATCAAACGGCTGGGGGCGAATGCGCTCGCAACAGACCAAATTGAGCAGCAGCTCGAATCAGAACGTATATGCCTTTTGAAAGAACAACGTCGGGTAGAACTTTTGGAAGATCGGCTCGAAACTGTTCGCAATGATGCCGAAAGACGAGAGCTTGCAAGCCTGATTGAAGAGTTTGTTAGCCGGAAAACCACCGCGCCGCAAGACTATAAGTCGCGATCTCGATAGAAAAAAAGTAATAAAATCAGTTGTTTGCAATAAATCTGGTGAGTTTGCGCTGGCCGCGTTGACCAAGGTTTTGTCATAAAATTGAAACTGATTCGTACCGCAAGCTTCAGTCAAGTTTGACAGATTAATGTGCAATCAAGAGATGAAGAAGGACAAGTTGTATGGCGATTAATCCGCCGTCAGATCTGGTTATGGACGTGGCGCGTGCGGCTGACCCGCAGGCGTATCGCCTTGCGGCAGAGCGTCTGAAATCCATATCGGCAAGCACTGGTCCCGTGGGCGCTGATACGGATACGGGAAAAAACTTCGTCAGTTTTTCTGAAAGCCTGGCTTCAGGCGTTCGGTTCAATCCGCAAGGGGCGAACACAGTCAACCCGGCTTATCGGAAGTTTGAAGCTTTCATGCTGCAATCTTTCGTCCAGTCGATGTTTACCAGCGATACGACGGCCACCTTCGGCAAGGGCATCGCAGGCGAATACTGGAAATCAATGATGGCCGAAGCGATGGCGAACAAGATGGCCGATACCGGCGGCGTTGGTATCGCAAAAATGCTTGAAGCGCAGGCAGCGCAGAAGGTGCGCGCGGAAAACTCGTCAACCTTGGCCTTAGGAGGCGTGATCGACGATCTGGGACAGGGAATGAACACAGACGCAGTTTCAAAAGATATCGTTCACGGATTTGAACGGCAGCTCATTCAGAAACAACTGGGAAACAATGACAGTGGAGATCGCGCTCGTAGCTGATGCTGAACATCGAGCACAAAATCGAGCGGTCAGGACAGCAAACCCTTCCAAGACCTGACTGGCGAATAAAACCGCGACCCGCTGATACCTACAGCGGTTCCCGCTAAGAACGAAACTTTGGAACCGCTGTAACTGTTTGTTTTTACGCATTATCCGACGCAAAGCCGCTTCGCACTTTTGCTGGAAATGCTATATAATTGAGGAACTCGAAAATGACTGACACAAGCTCCGAAATCAGCCTGCTGCCGCAAGTGGTGGAAGCGGCACTGGAGGCAAGCTCGGTTCAGGACCTGGAACAGCAGCCCGTACTCACGCCGGTCGTGCGTGCAATTCAGCGTCTTGAGGACGTCATTGATACTGAAACTCGTCTTCTGCTTGAAGGCGGTCATCCGGATCTCGCTGAGATTAATTCACGCAAGAGCCGGGGCCTGTATGACTTCAACAAAGCAATTAAAAAGGCTGCAAGCCTTGCTGAACCAGCGACGATGAAGGGATTGCAGCCATTGCTCGATAGCCTCAAGCAGAAACTTGAGAAGAATTGCGAAGCGCTGCAATTGCATCTGCGTGCTGTTGGCGAGCTGGCCGATCTTATTCGCGGTGCGCTTGAAACGCAGGATGCCGACGGCACTTACAGCATGCAGAGCGCAAGGCTCGGTCACGCAAGATGATCCGCACAATCGTAATCGGCCTCTGGATCTGTGCAGTTGCTTTGGGCTCCCTGTTTTTCGCCGTTCGCCAGAACGATGGATCATCTGGTGAGGTGAAAGCAGAGGCAGGAGGATTCGGTGGGCTCGATTACGTCAAAACGGATGTGATGAGCGTTCCTATTATCTCCAATGGTAGCGTTGCTGGCTATGTCGTAACGCAGTTGGTTTATACGATCGATTCTAATATCCGGAAAAAGATCACGGTTCCGCTCGAATATTTCATCAGTGACGAGATTTTCCGTAAATTCTACGGCAGCTATTCGGATACGAAAGAAGTCGAGAAAGTGAAGTTCGAGGATGTTCGCGCATCGGTGATCAGCGATTTGAATGCACGTTTTCCAGAGCCGGTCATCAAGGACCTGCTCGTCGAGCAGTTCAATTATATTTCCGCTGAAGAAATCCGCGCCATGAATATGCGTGGCGGAGCTGTATCACCCAATGCAGCGGGTAAGCAGGCGTCGACTGAACACTAAATTACAGCGTTCCGGCAAAAGTGCGAAGCAATTTTGTGCTGGATAATCCAATAAAAAATAAAGAGTTAGAGTGAATAGTATTTTCCTGCCAGCTGGCTCAGACGTTCGTCATCCAAAGGGGGCAGGGAAGGGTCTACGGTAAACTGAACGCCGACTTCACGTTTTTCACGCCAGACGATCTGCGCCAGAATTGCTCGCGCGTAATGATCGTCAAAAAGCCAGAACCGCTCTGGAAGATTCGGAACTTCGGTTATTCTCAATCGTGCGCCGTGTGGAGCAATGTCGCAGAATTGGCACTCGATAATGAACCGACCATCAAGATCGATAACTTTTCCTGACCGCAGCCGTGTACGCTGTCGTTCCTCCCTACGTCGTTCCTGAGACGGCTTGTTGCGTACCATGAATTTCTGCCTGCTGTTCCCCTTGAAGAGAAAATATAGCAGGCATCGCTTTAGTATGCGTTACCTAAGTTCAGTGCTCACCGCATTTTTCACATCGACCACGCAGTTCCAGCGTGGTTTTACGTGATTTGAACCCGCTTTGGAGGCTCCATGCACTGACAAGGTTTTCAATGGCCGGCTCGGAGAACTCCGTCACCTGACCGCATTGCTCGCAAATCGCGAAAGCAATCAGTCCGTGCTGGTGGCATTGCGGATGGGCACATGCAACAAAAGCATTGAGACTTTCAAGGCGATGTACCATCCCAAAATCAAGAAGCTTTTCAAGTGCGCGATAGACCTGCAGCGGCGCACGGAAACCGTCATCGCGAAGCTGATCGAGGATCGTATAGGCGCTGAGAGGTCCATCCGCCTTGGACAACACGTTGAAAACAAGTGTCTGATTGCGGGTCAAATCGTGCGATGCATGGTTATGGTGGTGATGATTGCTCATTGTCCAGCGGTCCGTTTCAGTGATGCCTCTCCTTTATGTAGGGGCAAGAGGCTGAAAATGAAAATAGCAAGGGTAGCAACGACGATCGATGGGCCAGATGGCGTGTCGAACTCGACAGAACCATATAGCCCGCCAATGACGCCGAGCGCACCAATCAGAGATGCTAGAATGGCCATTCTCTCTGGTGTGGAGGAAAAGCGCCGGGCAGTCGCTGCGGGAATGATCAGAAGCGATGTAATCAGCAAAATGCCGACGATCTTCATCGCAATTGCAATCACAATTGCCAGAAGCAGCATGAAGACGATCCGTGAGACGGCAGGGTTCATTCCTTCCGCACGCGCAATGTCCTCGCTGACGGTTGCGGCCAGCAATGGGCGCCAGAGCCAGGCAATGACACCCAGAACGAGAATGCCGCCGCCATAGATAAAGGCAATGTCGATCCGCGAAACTGCAAGCAGATCGCCGAAAAGGAATGAGAGGAGATCGATACGCACCCAGGTCATGAAGGCTACGATTACCAGACCAAGTGACAAGGTCGCATGGGACAGAATGCCGAGCAGGGAATCTGCCGACAAAGTATGGCGTCGCTGCAGAAGCAGAAGAATTGCCGAAATCATGACGGAAACGGCAAAAACCCCGATCATTAGGTTGATGTCGAAGATCAGCGCCAGCGCCACACCCAGCAGCGCTGAGTGGGCCATCGTGTCGCCAAAATAGGCCATGCGGCGCCACACAATGAAACAGCCAAGCGGACCCGTGGTCAGTGCAAGACCGACACCGGCAATAAGGGCGCGGGTGAAAAAGTCATCAAGCATGTGGCTTCTCCTCATGATGATGGTGGCCCTCGTGCCCGTTCCCACCGTGATTGTGCCCATCATGGTCGTTATGATGGCCGTCATCGGCATGGCAATGATCTGTTACAGAACCATCGGCATGGAGTACGCGGCCATCGGGCAGGTGGGTATGATCGTGGTGATGTTCATAGACAGCAAGAGGAGCGACCGCTCTGCTGCCGAAAAGTCGCGTATATTCGGGGCTTGAGGTCACATCGCGCGGTGTTCCACTGCAACAGACATGGCCGTTTAAGCAGATAACGCGATCTGTTGCTGCCATCACCAGATGCAGATCGTGTGAAATCAGCAGGACACCGCAACCGGAATCATCGCGCAATTTTGCAATCAGCTCGTAAAGAGCGGCTTCACCGGAAAAATCGACGCCCTGTACCGGCTCATCCAATACCATAATGTCGGGTTTGCGTGCTAAAGCGCGCGCCATGAGGGCGCGCTGAAACTCGCCACCGGAAAGATTGGCAATTTCGGCTTTCAGGAGATGGGAAATGCCGACCGCCTGAAGGGCATCCGCAATTTCACTTTTGCCGAGGGGGCCAGTCAGTGTCATCAGGCGCTCGACTGAGAGCGGCATGGTACGATCAATATTGATCTTCTGCGGCACATAGCCGATGCGAAGGCCGCTTTTATGGGCGATCGCGCCCTCATCGGGCTTCAAAACGCGCAGAGCCATTTTGGCAGTAGTGCTTTTCCCCGCGCCGTTCGGTCCAATCAGCGTAACGATCTCGCCGTGATGGACGCTAAGGTCGACATTGCGCACAAGCCATCGCCCGTCGCGATAAACGCCGGCGCCTTTCAGCTCTATCAATGGTTCCCGCTTTGAATTTGCGGGGAGGGAGGTCTTTTGGGCCATTCTAATTTGGGCTTTCGCTGCCTTTAACGATGCTTTTGGGAAAATGAATCGTGCGTTCTAAAATTCTTGTCTCAAGAATTAGGGAGAGTATGACGATTCGTGTCTGTTTGCGTTGGCCGTCTCTCGGCTGTGCACATTTCTCCAAAAAGAGGTTGTATCTCCTTATTGCAGACGTTATAGCATAACGCAAATGACGTAATAAAATAACATATCACTCATCTATGTTGTTCCCCTCGGCGAATTCTTCAAGAGAGACCCATGAAACATATCCGCTCCCTGCTTATGGCATCTGCATTTATGGCGGCTTTCGGTACAGTGGCGTCAGCCGCTGAGCGCGAAGGCGTCGTTGTTTCCATCAAGCCGCTGCATTCGCTTGTCGCAGCAGTTATGCAGGGCGTGGGCGAGCCGAAGCTCATTGTTCAGGGCGCGGGCTCTGAGCATTCCTATAGTCTGAAGCCATCGGATGCCGAAGCCATTGAACATGCCAAGGTGATTTTCTGGGCCGGGCCTTCGATGGAAACGTTTCTCGACAAACCGTTCGACACATTGGGCGAGGGTGCCAAGGTTGTTGCACTTGGCGAAGCCGACGGGCTGACGAAGCTAAAGTTCCGTGAAGGTGGCCCATTTGAGGCACACGATCATGGCGGCGAGGAAGGCGAGCACGCGCATAACAATGACCATGAGGGCCACAAGCACGAAACTCATGACCATGCGCGTGAAAAAAAGCATGACGACCATAATCACGCCGATGAAGCATCAGAAAAAGCCGATGATCACCACCATCATGGCGAGTTTGATCTTCACTTCTGGCTTGATCCGCAGAACGGCAAGGTTCTCGTCGGTGATATCGCCAAGGTTCTGAGCGAAAACGATCCTGAACATGCCGCGCAATATGAAAAGAATGCTGCCGACTATGCCGACAAGCTTGATGCGCTGACCAAAGATATCGACAGCGAACTCCAACCACTAAAAGATAAACCGTTCATTGTCTTCCATGACGCATATCAGTATTTCGAGAATCGCTTTGGCGTGAAGGCTGCAGGCTCGATCACAGTGAGCCCTGAAAAGGCGCCGGGTGCTGGACGCATCAAGGATATTCACGAAAAGATCAAATCACTGGGCGCTGTTTGCGTGTTCTCCGAGCCGCAGTTTGAGCCAAAGCTGGTCAATACGGTTATCGATGGAACGGATGCGAAAACCGGCACGCTTGATCCGCTTGGCGCGGAATTGAAGGACGGCCCGGATCTCTATCCGCAGCTCATACGCAATCTGGCCGATTCCCTCAAGAGTTGCTTGTCTGAGTAGCATTGGTCGCACCCTCGTTCTGGGGCCCCACCCAGAAGCGACCTGTTGTGGTGCCGGGCTGCCTGTATGGGCGGCCCGGCATCTTAGATACGCGATGATTGATTTGAAAATCCCTCCATTCAAGTGCAGGTCGGGATTTTGCAGTGTACCAATGTTAAACCAGCCCCTGCTCACGCCGGATCACCCGTCGAGTATATTCTAACTGGATCTCTCAAAAGGTGGCTTTGCCGCCTCCTTTTAGCCAATTGAATGTAATGATATAACATTAATCGCCAGCAACGCTGCAACCGCAGCGTGCCTTACAACCGCCAGCAAAGGAGTTCCCATGAAAAGGCTTCCCGTCACTGTCCTCTCCGGCTTTCTCGGTGCAGGCAAAACCACACTTCTCAATCACGTTCTCAACAATCGCGAGAATCGCCGTGTTGCGGTGATCGTCAACGATATGAGCGAAATCAATATCGATGCGGCCCTTGTGCGCGAGGGCGGGGCCGACCTCTCCCGGACCGAGGAACAGCTCGTTGAAATGACCAATGGCTGCATCTGCTGCACTTTGCGAGATGATCTTTTGAAAGAGGTAGCCCAGCTCGCCGCTCAGGATCGTTTCGATTATCTGCTGATCGAATCGACTGGCATATCGGAGCCTCTGCCGGTGGCAGCAACCTTTGAGTTTCGTGATGAAAAAGGCGAAAGCCTGTCCGATCTGGCGCGCCTCGATACGATGGTAACGGTGGTTGATGCAGCCAATCTGCTGAAAGATTATTCTTCAAATGATTTTCTGCGCGACCGCGGTGAATCGCTGGGCGATGAGGATGAGCGTACGCTGGTCGACCTGCTGGTCGAACAGATTGAGTTCGCAGATGTTGTGATACTCAACAAGATTTCGACTGCGAGCGCGGAGGAGCAAGACCTTGCGCGCAAGGTGATCCGGTCGCTCAATCCCGATGCCCAAATTGAAGAAGTGGACTTCGGTCAGGTCGGACTTGATGCGATCCTCAATACACGACGCTTCGATTTCAATCGCGCTCATGAACATCCCCTTTGGTACAAAGAGCTTCACGGCTTTAACGATCATGTGCCTGAAACAGAAGAATATGGCGTGCACTCATTCGTCTATCGTGCGCGTCGTCCCTTCGATCCGGCCCGCTTTCAGGCCTTTATTGATAAGAGCTGGCCGGGTGTTGTCCGCGCCAAGGGTTTTTTCTGGCTGGCGACAAGGCCCGACTATGTTGGAGAGCTCAGCCAGGCCGGTGCGCTGGTCCGTACCAACAAACGTGGTCGCTGGTGGTCGGCAGTTCCGCGCAGCTATTGGCCGGCAGAACCGGAATGGCATCGTGCAATGCAACCCTATCTCGATGCAGAATGGGGTGATCGTCGGCAGGAGATCGTCTTTATCGGCGTCGATCCAATGAACAGGGCCGCAATTTCCGCCGAGCTTGATGGCTGCCTGGTGCCAGAAGAAGTGTTCAAGCCGGAAAGTTGGCTGCGCCTGAGTGATCCGTTCCCTAGCTGGTCGGTCGCGGCGTAAAAAACTACTCAGCCGACAGCGCGGCGATTTCGGCAGCCCTGCTGTCGGCAAGCGTGCGATGGTCGAGCACATTGGCGATTGCTTCACGCACGTCGAGCATCATGTGCCGCACTTCACATTCGGTCTCATCGCAGTCATCGCACGGCTGGTAGTCGGTCTTGCTGGCGCAGGCGATGGGTGCGAGCGCACCGTCCAATGCGCGGATAATATTGCCAATATGAATTTCACTAGCGGGACGTGCCAGACAAAAGCCGCCACCCTTGCCTTTGCGACTCAGCACAAAGCCCGCATTGCGTAGTTCGATGAAGATGTTATCGAGAAATTTGCGTGGGATGTGATGCCGCTCGGCAATCTCACTTGCGGAAATTAGCTGCCCATTAGACACACCGGCAAGATGAACCATGGCTTTCAGGCCGTATTTGCCTTTTTTGGTTAGCATAGCATCCCTGCAGCAATGTCCTTTGGACGATCCAATACCAATGATTATTCCCAAGAGAATTAGGGAGGAAAGCACCTTGCGGCAAGTTACTTTCGCGTCGCAGCCGCTTGATCTCTGTCATTTTGTAAGGCCAGAGCTAAAGCGCCTTGCAAGCTGTCGCCCTTTGCCGGGGTATAAAACTCCTTATACGGTAGCAAATCGAGCGCACCATAAGATGCCGCCAAACCGCCGGTTATGCTGAAGCGCCCCAGAGCTTTGATATCTAAGGCACGCAGGTTCCGCTTGATCATGATGCAGGCATCAGAAACAAGTTTCATGCCGAGAGGGTCGCCCTTCGCTGCAAACTCAAACACCATGGGGGCGAAGGCCGCATAATCACCGGCAGTTGCCGAGCGGGAAAATTGCGTGATCCGCCTTGCGTCGTCACCAAAATTACCGAGAGTTTTTCGGGTCAATTCCGTTTCGTCGTTGATTCCATCTGAAACCAGCAACGTCTGCTCAAGAAGATCACGGCCAAGACGGGCTCCGCCTGCGTGATCGCTGAGCATAAAGCCGCGCCCGCCAATAACATCGACCGCGTCGCCGGTTCTTTTCACAAATGCCGAGCCGGTTCCGAGAATCGCAATGGCACCGTCGCCATTTCCAAGTGCGCCCTGCAGAGCTGTTACCGTATCGGAAACGATACTGCTTCTACCAAACGGCAGTTCCTTATAAACGGCGACATGGTTGGTAAGTGAGTTCGCACCGGCAAGGCCAAGTACGGCAACGCTCGTTATATATATAGAAGGAGGTAAGTCGGCCTGAAGGCGCGCCTGCTCGGCGACTTCCTTTATATGCAGGATGGCATTTGCCGTATCCGCACCTATATTAGCAGGACCAGCCATTCCCTTTCCGAGAATGGCTCCGTTTCGATTGGACAGCACTGCGCGGCATCCGCTGCCGCCGCCGTCGATTCCGAAGTAGTAATGCATTGGCTTGTCGTTTCATTGTCGTAAAGATGGGAATCAGCCCGCCGCAACGGTTGAAATTCAGTTAAAAGCCACCATATCCCCTTTGGAAAGAAACTTTGTATTTTTTTATGAATGAACGTTGACAGTTTTGTTGTGTGGGGTCTATATGGCGCTCACCGAGGGCGGCGAGCGTCGCAAGCGACAGAATGGTTCGTCCTTGGAGTTGGGTTAAGCGATTGAGATTTCGGTTTTGATTGTTTGGTTTGGCGGCGTTGAGTGGGCGCGAGTTTGCTTGATGTATTGAGGAAGGAACGGTTGATAAGGCTGTGAATTTCTTGAAAAAAATGGGTTGACACGGTTTGCGCTGTGGATTAGATACCCGGCACCGCAGAGACGGAGCGAGACGAGATTGAGAGTTTGGGCCGAAAGGTTCTGATGACTGAGATTGGGTCGCGGAGTTAAGCGGGTGAGTTTTCGACGGTTTTGAGACTGTCTGTTCTTTGACAATTTTATACAGAAGAAAGAGAAACGTGGGCGGCATTGTCTGCTGATGGTTCGGGTAACCGGATTATCGAACAGAACTTTGGCGGACACGTTTCTTGATAGAACTATGT